>JANXRN010000238.1 GCA_025352995.1 Acetobacteraceae bacterium | reverse complement strand
GCCTGAACGACGCGCGTGAACGGGTTGGCCTGCGAGACCGGATCATCACGGTCTCGCAATCCTACGGCCTGCCGATCGATCCTGATCGGGTGGTGCATGATCTGTCGGTCGGGGAACGTCAGCGCATCGAAATTGTGCGGTGCCTGCTGCGCAATCCCAAGCTGCTGATCATGGATGAGCCGACGTCGGTGCTCACCCCGCAAGAAGCCGAAACCCTGTTCACCACCTTGCGACGACTGGCGGCGGAAGGATGCTCGATCCTTTATATCAGCCACAAGCTCGATGAAGTGCGCGCGTTGTGTGATGTGGCAACGATCATGCGCCAGGGCAGGGTGGTGGCGCGCTGCAAGCCTGCTGACAAAACCACCCGCGAACTCGCATCCCTGATGATCGGCACGGACTTCAAGCCGCCGGCCGAACGACAGAGCCAGGCAAAGGGCGCGCCACGCCTGGTGGTCGATCGCCTGTCACTGCCCGCCACCAGCCAGTTCGGCACAGCATTGAAGGATATTTCGTTCAGCGTCGCGGGCGGCGAAATTCTCGGCATCGCCGGCATCGCCGGCAATGGCCAGGGCGAGTTGATGGACGCGCTGTCTGGTGAAATCCGGGCCCCAACCCCGGACGCGATCCGCCTCGATGGTGCTGCGGTTGGCCATATCGGCCCGCAGGGCCGGCGGCGGCGCGGTGGATGTTTCGTGCCGGAAGAACGCAACGGCCATGGCGCGGTTGCCGGCATGTCGCTCACCGAAAACTTTTTTCTGTCCGGCCAGTTACGTGGGGTGCTGGCGCGCTTTGGCTTGATCCGCCGTGACCGCACCGAACATTTCGCCGACCGCGTGATCAAGAACTTCGATGTCCGCACCAGCGGGATTGCTGCACAGGCCAAATCGCTCTCCGGCGGCAATTTGCAGAAATTCCTCGTCGGTCGCGAAATGCTGCTCGACCCTGCGGTGCTGGTGGTGAGCCAGCCGACCTGGGGTGTCGATGCCAGCGCCGCCCAGGCGATCCATCAGGCGATCATCGCGCTCGCCGTATCGGGTGCGGCAGTGGTGGTGATCAGCCAGGACCTTGATGAGATCATGCTGCTTGCCGACCGCATTGCGGTGATCGCCGCCGGCCGCCTGTCCGACCCGCTTCCCTCCGCGGAGGCAACGCTTGATCGCATCGGCCTGCTGATGGGCGGCGTGGCATCCCATGCTTAGCCTGTCCCCACGCGGCACCGCGTCCGAATTCTGGCGCTACGCCGCCCCGCTGCTGGCACTGGCGCTGACCGCATTGATCACCGGCGCGATTTTCGCCTTCATGGGCCGCCCGCCGCTGCTGACGGTGACCACATTTCTGGTAACTCCGTTGCTCGCGCCCGGCGGGTGGGAGGCTTTGTTGGTCAAAGCCGCGCCCCTGGTGCTGATGGCGGTCGGGCTGTCGATCGCCTACCGTGCCAATGTCTGGAATATTGGCGCGGAAGGCCAATACACGCTGGGCGCGCTGGCCGCCGGCGGCCTTGCCCTGGCACTGCCCGATGCGCCGGGTTGGGCGATTTATCCCGCGCTGATGCTGGCCGGATTGTTGGGCGGCGTGGCCTATGCATCGCTGGTCGCCTGGCTCCGCACCAGTTTCAACGCCAATGAAATTCTGACCAGCCTGATGCTGGCCTATGTCGCGCAATATTTGCTGGTCTATCTGGTGACCGGCCCGTGGCGCGATCCGGACGGCTTCGGTTTCCCGCAAACCGCGCTGTTTTCCGACGCCGCCAGCGGGCCGCGTCTGGTGGAGGGCAGCAATTTGCATCTCGGTCTGATCATCGCCCCGCTGATCGCCCTTGCCGCCTGGTTGGTGCTCAACCGCAGCGTGCTCGGCTTTCAGTTCCGCGTTTTCGGTCAGGCCCCGCGCGCCGCGCGCTTTGCCGGCTTCAACGAAAACCGCCTGATCTGGCTCGCCATGGCAATCAGCGGGGGGCTGGCAGGTCTGGCCGGGATGTTTGAAGTCACCGGGACCCAAGGCCAGCTCACCATCAATCTCGGCCCCGGCTACGGCTTCACTGCGATCATCGTCGGCTTTCTCGGTCGGCTGAACCCGCTCGGCGTGGTGCCGGCCGGGCTGCTGCTGGCGCTGACCTATCTTGGCGGCGACGCGGCGCAGATGAATTTGGGCCTGTCGAGCGCCATCACTGGGATTTTCCAGGGCATTTTGTTGTTCTGCCTTCTGGGATCTGACGTGCTGATTACTCACCGTCTGCGCTGGCGGGTGCGGGCATGACCGCACTTCTGGTCAGCGTCATTGCCGCCGCGACGCCGTTGCTGCTGGCAGCCCTGGGCGCGTTGCTGGTCGAAAAGGTTGCGGTGCTGAATTTGGGTGTCGAGGGCATGATGCTGATGGGCGCCATCGCCGGGTTTGCGGTGGCCCATAGCACCGGCAATCTGCCGCTGGCGCTGCTGGCCGCCATCGCCGCCGGCATGGCGCTTGCGTTGCTGTTCGCGGTGCTGACCCTGACCTTGCAGGCCAATCAGACCGCATCGGGCCTGGCGCTGACTATTTTCGGCCGAGGCTTCAGCGCGCTGGTCGGCGCCGGTTATGTCGGCATTGCCGCACCCACTTTGCCGCGCATCGCCATTCCCGGACTGTCAGACCTGCCGTTCGTCGGGCCGGTGCTGTTTGGCCATGATCCGCTGGTCTATTTTGCCCTCGCCCTGGTCGGCGCGGTGGCCTGGTTTTTGTATCGCACCCATGCCGGGCTGATCTTGCGCGCGATTGGCGATCAGCATGATGCGGCCCATGTGCTGGGCTACAAGGTCGTGCGCATCCGCTACGCCGTGGTGCTGTTTGGCGGCGCGATGGCCGGCCTCGCGGGCGCCTATATGTCGCTGTCCTATACCCCGCTCTGGACCCAGGACATGATCGCCGGGCGCGGCTGGGTGGCGCTTGCTTTGGTGACGTTCGCCGCATGGCGGCCGTTCTGGGTGATGATCGGTGCCTGGCTGTTCGGCGGGATCATGTATCTCGCGCTTTATATGCAGGCGCTTGGCGTGCCGGTGCCGACGGCGCTGCTGTCGGCGTTGCCCTATCTTGGCACCATATTCGTGCTGGTGCTGATTTCCCGCGATGCGCGCCGCATTCGCCTGCATCGCCCGGCCATGCTGGGCAGGCCGTTCAGCGCCGGGGGGTGACGGCGCGCCCGCGCCATCGCACAGTGACGCCGGGATGGAAACACAAAAACTCGCAGGCCCGGACATCATCCGGCTCTGGTGCATTGGCGGCGCCAATAACGTGGTGCGCTGGCTGGAATTGCTGGCCGCGGCGTTGTTCACCTTCGAGCTCACGGGATCGGGCTTCGCGGTCGCCGCGGTGACCGCCGCGCGCACCGTGCCGATGATGCTGTTCGGCGCTTTCGCCGGCGTCGTGTCAGACGCGATTGACCGCAAGCGCATCATCATGGTCGGCATGCTGATCACCGCTACGGTTTCCGCCACCATCTGCGCCCTGGGCGCCGCGGGCCTCGCCCAACCCTGGCATATCGCCATCGCGTCCTTTCTCTGCGGCACTGTGTGGTCGAGCGAAATGTCGAGCCGGCGCCGCATGGTCGGTGACACTGCAGCCCCCGGCATGCTGGCCCGGGTCATCGCGGTGGATAGTCTGGCCGGCGCCACCACCCGCATGGTCGGGCCGCTACTGGCCGGGGTGACCTATCAGCTTGGCGGCCTGCCGGGTGCCTATCTGATCACCACCTTGCTGAGCCTGGGCAATTTCCTGCTGGCACGGCCGATCCGCCACCATCAGATCGCGCGGCCGCTATCCTTGGCAGGCGTGTTCGGCGATCTGCGCGAAGGTCTGCGCGCCGCCATGTCCATCCCGCAAATCGCGGCAGTGCTGGCGGTGACGGTCGCGATGAACATGTTCGGCTTCTGCTATTCGGCGCTGATTGCCCCGCTGGCGCTGAAGCTGTTCAGCGTGCCGAACGCGATGGTCGGCGTGCTGGGCGCTGCCGAATCGGCTGGCGCGTTGCTCGCCGGCATGATGCTGACCCGGCGCACCCCGCGCACCGCGCCGCGTTTGTTGATGATTTCGGGATCGGCTTTGTTCGTGATCTGTCTGATGCTGCTGCCGTTTGCCCCCGGCTTCTGGACAGCTTGCGTGCTGCTGGTGATCGGTGGCACCGGCACGGCGGCCTTCAGCAACATGCAAACCCTGCTCGTCATCAGCAGCGCGCCCCCGGGGATGCGGTCGCGTCTGCTCGGGCTGATCACCGTCTGCATCGGCACCGGCCCGCTCGGGCAACTCGCCATTGGCGCGCTCGCCGATGGGGTGGGGTTGGGCCACGCGGTGGAGATCATGGCCGGCACCGGCCTGGTTGCAATCCTGGCGATCGGCTTGGTGTGGCGGCTAAAAGATCAGCCCCGGTGAGGTGTTCGCATCCAGCGGCCAGATCGGCCGGTTGAGCTTGGTGTAGGGGATTTTCCGATAATCGCGCGGAATCGGGCCATCGGCGTCGAGATACATCACCTTCTTCGCAATCGGCCCGAAAGCCGCCATGAAATGGTTGGTCGATTTCACCACCAGGAGCTTGCACGCGGTCGGCTCAATGCCAAGGTTGCGGAACAATTCCAGTCCCAGCGCCTGGGTGCGGTTGGAAATCAGCACCACCGTCACCCCGCCGATGCGGACTGCCGCGCAATCGCCCAGTGGCACCTGAGTTGGCCCGAAACTCTGCCAGCAATCGCGCGCCAGGCCGACGACAGTGACCGTCGCATCGACCGGCGGGCCCGATGCCGGCCCGGTCTTGCCGCCAAAGCGCAGCGGAAATTCCGCGCCCAGCCCGGCATCGAAGCACAGCCGCACCGCCACCTGGTCCCAGATCGGCCCGAGTGCCGCATCTTGCGCATCGACCGCGATCAGCCGATGCAAAATCGTGGTGTTATCCGATGGCGCGCCACCGCCAGCGTTATCCGCCGGATCAGCCATCACCACCGGGGCGACGTTGGCCGCGATCGCGACGGCGACGCCGTCATTGACCGCGAAATATTCCGGCGCGGTGCGCCCGCGCATGGCAACGAATTCCTCGCCGATTTCCGTCGCCAGCCAATCAGCCTTTGGCTTGTCGCCATCCACCACCACCAGAATGCGCCCGCCAAGTTCAGCTACGTCCGCATAGGGAAAACAATGCCCGATCGAGACCGACAAAATTCCGTCCCGCCCTTCCATCGCCGCCGTTCGATCCACAAATTCGCGCATCAACGGCAAGGTGGTCGGATAGCTGCCGATCTGGCGGCAATCATACAGCGACATCACCGGCCGGATTTCGCGGCGGATTGTCCGCAGCACGAGCGTCAGCAATTCCTCGGCGCGCTCGACGACATCGGTATGGGGGAATTCCTTATAGAGAATGATGATGTCGCAGAGTGACACGCGCTTGATGGTCAGATGGCAATGCGGATCAAGCTCCATCCCAATCACGCAATCCGGCCCGACGATGGCGCGCACGCGCTCGACGATATCGCCCTCAACATCGTCATAGCCATGCGCCACCATCGCGCCGTGCAGCCCGAGCAGCACCCCGTCCAGCGGCAGCGCGGCTTGCACCTGCGCCAAAATCTCGTCCCGCATCATTTCATAGTCGGCGCGGTTGGTAGTCCCAGCCGGGCTTGCGGCGAAGCAACTGCCCTCTATCAAAGTGAACCCGTCACGTGCCGCCCGCCGGCGCGCGACCCACAGCGGCGCAGTGCACATCAACGGCGTATCATCGGGATGCTTACCTGGTCGCAGAAACACGCTCTCCTGATAGGCCGCGAGTGAGGTCGGCAGCGCGGAGAAGGTGTTGGTCTCAGTGGCCAAAGTGCAGGCGAAAATGCGCATCACAATCTCCCTCGGTCCTTTGCGCCGGCATCGCTGCGTGGCAGTGTCGGCGCATACAAAGACGGATGGGAAGAATGTGCGCGGGACGGCGACCTGACAAGGATGATCCACCCGTATGAGAACCCAGGTAGTCATTATCGGCGCCGGCCCCGCGGGCCTGCTGCTTGGCCATTTGCTCCACCGCGCCGGCATTGAGGCGGTCATCCTGGAACAGCGCGGCCCGGACTATGTGCTCGGCCGCGTCCGCGCCGGCGTGCTCGAAGCCGGCACCCGCGATCTTTTGAACAAGATCGGCCTCGGCACCCGGATGGAGGTCGAGGGGCTGGTGCATGACGGCGTCGAAATTGCCTTTGACGACACCAGGCTGCGTTTCGACTTTCGAGACTTGGTCGGCCGCGCGGTGATGATTTACGGCCAGACCGAGGTCACCCGTGATCTGATGGACGCCCGCGCAGGGTTTGGCGGACGAACCATCTATGACGCTGACAGTGTCACCCCGCATGATTTCGACGGCCCCAAACCGTACGTCACCTACCACCAGAACGGCATCACCCATCATCTCGACTGCGATTTCATCGCCGGTTGCGATGGCTATCACGGCCCCAGCCGACAGGCGGTGCCGGCTGCTTCCATCAGCAGCTTCGAACGGACCTACCCGTTCGGCTGGCTTGGCGTGCTGGTCGAAAAGCCGCCGGTCGCGCCAGAATTGATCTACGCCAGCCATCAAAATGGTTTCGCCTTGTGCTCGATGCGATCCCCGACCCGCAGCCGCTACTATGTGCAATGCGGGCTAGACGAAGACGTCGGCGCCTGGTCCGATGAACGCTTCTGGGAAGAACTCCGCCGCCGGATCGGTGCCGAAGCCGCTGACAATCTACAAACCGGGCCGTCGATTGAAAAATCCATCGCCCCGCTGCGCAGTTTCGTTGCCGAACCTTTGCGCTTCGGCCGCCTGTTCCTAGCCGGGGATGCCGCCCATATCGTGCCGCCCACCGGCGCCAAGGGCCTTAACCTTGCAGTGTCGGACGTATCCATTCTGGCTGCCGGACTAACTGAATTCTACGCCGACCACTCCGCTGCCGGGATCGATCATTATTCCGCCCACGCGCTGCGCCGCATTTGGCAGGCCGAGCGGTTTTCCTGGTGGATGACCACCATGCTGCACCGCTTCCCCGACATGTCCACGTTTGAACGTCGCCTGCAACGCGCAGAGTTTGACCTGTTGCGCGACAGCCGCCCGGCAGCGCAAGCTATGGCAGCGGTCTATACCGGCTAGGGAGAAAATGCGCCTGCCCACTCCCTAGGAGAGATACGCATGTCCCACCTCCCCAAAATCGCCTTCATTGGCACCGGCGGTACCATCGCCTCGATCGGCGCCACAACCCGGGAATTGCAGGATTACGGCGCCAACGGTGTGATCCTGGATGCTCCCGCCCTGGTGGCGCGCGTGCCGGAACTTGCCGATATCGCCGACATCATCGCCGTGCCATTCACCGCCGTCACCAGCCCGAATATCTACTTCCCCGAATGGCAAGGCCTGGTGCGGCTATGCGACCAACTGGTCGCCAACCATCCCGACCTCGCCGGGATCGTCATCGGGCATGGCACGGCGAGCTTGGAAGAAACCGCGTACATGCTTGGCCTTACGCTGAAAGTGTCGATCCCGGTGGTCATCGTCGGATCGCAGCGCCCGGCGAGCGCGCTTTCGACCGACGCCAACATGAATTTGCTCAATGGCGTGCGCGCTGCCGCCGCCCCGCAATCGCGCGGCCTTGGCGTGCTGGTGCTGCTCAATGATGAAATCCACGCCGCACGCGACGTTACCAAAACCTCCACCTTGCGGCTGCAAACCTTCCGCAGCCCGGATTTCGGTATGCTCGGCCATGCGGATGGTGACGCGATCGCTTATTACCGCCGCCCGATCCGCGCGGTCGCGCCTGATACAGAATTTGATATCCGCACCCTGCCGGCCTTGCCAAGGGTGGACATCGCCTATGCCTATACGGGCGCCGACGGTACCGCAGTGCGCGCCTTCATCGCGGCCGGGGCACGTGCGATTGTCTCAGCGGGTTTCGCCCCTGGTTTTGCCGGCCCGGGCGATTTCGCCGCCCTCCGCGAAGCGGTCGCAAAGGGCATCATCGTCATGCAATGCACCCGCGCCGGCAGTGGGCGGACTTTCAAGGGCAAACGCTTACGGGAAGCCGGCTTCCTGATCAGCGACAATCTCAACCCGCAAAAGGCGCGGCTGTTGCTGGCTTTGGCGCTGACGGTGACGAGCGATCCGACAGAAATCGAGCGTATTTTCCTGACCTACTGATCAGGCCTCCCGGTAGCCCACCAGCGACAGCCCGACCAGCAGGAAGCAGATCGGCCACACCCAGCCGGCGATGCGCTGGCCGCGGCCGGGGTCAAGCCGCAATTCCAGCCAGCGCGCCCAGCCCGCTGCGGCGCCGGCCAGCGCCAGCGGGGTATGGGTCAACTCGATCAGCAACTGGTCCTTGATGTTGGCAATTGCGTGGCTGTGGGTCAGCAAGGCCACCGCGCCAATCGCCGTCAGCAGCGGAAACACCAGCCTCATCCATTGCGCCTGGACCTGGCCCAGCCTTACCCGCCATTCAAACACCGCAAACCCGATCAGCAGTACGACGTAGAATCGGTGTTGCAGCACTTCCACATCGCGCAGCGAATCGAGGAATGAGATATTGCCCATCGGCCATGTTTCGGGGTCCGACCGGAAGAACAGGAACCCCGCAAGCCCGAGGAACAGCAATGGCCAGTGCCGTGCCGCCCGTAACCCGGCCTGATTGGCCAGCGCCAGCAGCGCGATGGCGATCACGAACACGCCCGCCCAGTGATGGTTATATTCCGACCACGCAATGTCGGCGGCGTTGCGATCCGCTAGCAGCCCCCCACCTGGCACGAAGGCCGGCAACGGCTTTTGCGCCGCGACAGCCGCTTCCGCGTCAAGCTTGGCCTGCAATGCCGGCAAGGCGAGGCTGTCATAATCGGGCGATTCGAAGCGCGGCCAGACCGGCCGGTTGCGGTCGACTATTTCGTGGAACGCCACCCGATCTTGCGTCAGATCGATGCCCGGCGGCACCGATGTCAGCGACGCGGCGGCGAAGAACAAAGTGAAGCCGACGCCGATTTCCACCTCGGCAAAGCGCCGCAGCCTTGTGATGCTGGCATCGCGCTGCGGCCGCAGGCTGCGGATCAGGCGGAAATTCCCGTACCCGAGTAGCAGCAGTGCGCCGAACATCACCGCCTTGGCGCCTGCCATCACCCCGTAGGCAGTGCCGTAAGCGGCCTCGACCGACCCGATATACCAGGTCGCCAGCACGCTCGCCGAAATCAGGATCGCGGATACACCGATCTGGCTCATGCGCGAAAACTGTTCGCCTATCATCCGCCAGGCCGCATTGTCACGCCCGCGCTGCAAGGCGGCGATGAAGGCCGGAATGCCGCCAATCCAGATCGCGGCGCCAAACTGATGCAGTAAGGTCGCGGCCAGCAGAATTTCGCGATCTTCGATCCGCGCGATCGCATGGGTCGTGAGCGTGCCAGCTGCGAGCACGCAAGCCCCGACGATCAACAACAATGCCGATGAGAGCTTGCTGTCGCGTAGCGCCAGAAAGCCAAGCAAGCCCAGTGCCGCGACGATCTTGATGGCGCCTGCGATGGCAAAATCCGCGCCTATTGCGTTGCTGAGGTCGAGGCCGGTGGTGTTGGTCAGCACCGCAAGCTGCATCGCGGTGGCTATCGTCTCGCTGGCCACCAGTCCGACTAGCGCCCAACGTGCGATGCGGACGGTGTCGGAGATAACCGCCTCCCCCGCCGCGCCGATCATCCAGGCGCTGGGTCGGGCGAGGAACACCACGAACAGCACGCTGCCGAGCGCGATTGCCTGTCCGACAATGGTCACGCCATGCAAGATGATGCTGAGATAACCGAAGACATCGACAAGAAGTTGCATGTCAGCGCGCCATCGCGGTGAACGGGATGACCCCGCGGGTGATATGCCCATCGATCGCCAGCACCTGCCAGTGCAACTGGCCCGCGCCGGGGGCAATCGGCGTGTCGGCTTCCATCATATCGGGAGACGGACCGGGCCGCGGCTGCAATCGACGCTCAGCGCCATCCGGCATCACCAGGGTCAGGCGCGACCGGGCGATATCGATGCGGCTGTTGAAGCGCAAGCGGATCGACGCCTCCCCGGTCGGCATAGTGCCGTTGGGCAGCGGATAGCCATCCATCAATATGGCATGGGCCAATGCCGGGTCGGTCGCGCCGAGCAACATCAATATCACAAGGCCGCGTTGGAGAAGGCGTGTTGCAAGCATGATCCGGCATTTAGCCGCCCCAGCCCCCCAGGTCCATCGCGGCTGGACGGACGACGGCGTTCGCGGTCTAAATCGCAACCGTCGATTCTGTCATGGACCCTGCAATGTCGCGCCCACTACCTGCAAGCCGCTCGGATTTCCGCTGGTTTCTGCCGATCACAACCCGTTTCATGGACAATGACGCCTTCGCCCATGTCAATAATGTAATCTACTATTCCTGGATCGACACGGCGGTGAACCGCTTCCTGATGAACCACCATCTATTGGATTTGCAGGCGAGCCAGGTGATTGGCATCGTCGTCGACTCTGGCTGCCGGTATAGGTCACAAATCGCTGATCCCGATGATGTGACCGTCGGGCTGCGGATCGAAAAGCTCGGCACCAGTTCAGTTCGCTACGGTTTGGGGATTTTCCGTGCAGCAGAGGATGACGCCTCCGCCGAAGCGCATTTCGTGCATGTTTACGTCGACCGTGCCAGCATGCGGCCAGTGCCGATCCCGGATCATATCCGGGCAGTCATGCGAACAATATCAATCGAGGGAGTAACGTAAAATGGACATGGGATTGCGCGGCAAGTCCGCTTTGATATGCGCAGCGAGCAAAGGTTTGGGCCGGGCGTGCGCGATGGCGCTGGCGCGAGAAGGGGTGAACGTCACCATCACCGCGCGCGGGGTTGATGTATTGGAAGCCACCGCTGCCGAAATCCGTGCGGCCACCGGGGTGCGCGTAACCACCGTCGCCGGCGACATCACCACCGAGGCTGGCCGGGCGGCGGCACTCGCGGCAACGCCCGACATGGACATCCTGGTCAATAATGCCGGCGGCCCGCCGCCGGGCGATTTCCGGGATTGGGAGCGTGACGACTGGATCAAGGCTGTGGATGCCAACATGCTGACCCCGATCTTCCTGATCAAATCGGTCGTCGATGGCATGATCGCGCGCAAGTTCGGCCGCATCGTCAACATCACCTCGGCTTCGGTGAAGTCGCCGATTGCGGCTTTGGGAATGAGCAACGGCGCCCGCGCCGGCCTCACCGGCTTCGTTGCCGGCCTCGCCCGCCAGGTGGCGCGCCACAACGTCACCATCAACGGCCTGCTGCCTGGTCCGTTCCTGACCGACCGGCTGCGCGGCACTTCGGCGGCAATGGCCGGCAAATCCGGCCGCAGCCTCGATGATGAAATCGCCTTCCGCATGAAGGACACGCCCACCGGTCGCGCCGGCGATCCGGCCGAGTTCGGCGATGCCTGCGTTTTTCTGTGTGCGGCGTCATCGAGCTACATTGTCGGTCAGAATCTGCTGCTCGATGGCGGGGCTTTCAATTCAATGATGGGGTAAAAACCTAATGACAGGCTTGGCCTTCCTGTCCGCCCGCCAGCAGGCGGCGCTGACCCGACGCGGCAAGATCGGCTGTCTGGAATTGCTCGACCACTATATCGACCGCATCGCGCGCTACGATAGCCGCATCAACGCCGTCGTGGCGCGCGATTTTGAACGCGGAAGGGCCCGGGCGAAGCGGCTCGATCGCGATGGCAATCGCGCCGGCAAGCTGTTCGGCGTGCCGATGACGGTCAAGGAACGCTTTGACGTCGCCGGGCTGCCGACGACCTGGGGTCTGGAGGAAAAGCGTGGCCAGATTCCCGCCACCAATGCGTTAGCGGTGCAACGGCTCGAAGCCGCCGGCGCGGTGGTGTTCGGCAAGACTAACGTGCCGCCCATGCTGGGCGATTGGCAAAGCGCCAACCCGATTTATGGCGTAACCGCTAACCCGTGGGACCTGGCGCGATCACCTGGCGGTTCATCCGGTGGTTCGGCCGCTGCACTGGCGGCCGGGCTGACGGGGTTGGAACTGGGCAGCGATATTGGCGGCTCGATCCGCCAGCCCGCCCATGCCTGCGGCCTGTTCGGCCATAAGCCGAGCTATGGGTTGCTGCCAACCCGCGGGCATGGGCCGGACCCGAGCATCGTGAGTGCCGTCGATATTGCCGTAATCGGACCTTTGGCGCGCTCTGCCGATGACCTCGCGCTGGTACTGGGTTTGCTGGCGCAGCCCGATCTGCTTCAAACCGGGCTGCGGGTGGCACTGCCGACCCGGACCCTCACCAGCTTCAAAGGGCTGCGGATCGCGGTTTGGCCGAGCGATCCGGTCGCCGAAACGGATGCCGAGATCAGCGCCAGCTTTGCGACACTTGCGAAATTCCTGCACGGGCAGGGCGCCAAGGTCAGCCTGACAGCGCGCCCGGCCTTCGACCCACCGCAATCCTTCGCCATTTCCCTGCAAATGCTCGGGGCGGCACTTTCCATAGGCCCGCCCGGCAGCAACAACGCCGCGATTGCCAGCGCCGAGACCCTGGCGACCGATGATCGCAGCGCCAATGCCTGGTTCACTCGCGGTGCTGCGCTGCGTCACAGCGACTATCTTAGTCTGAACGAATGACGCCACCGGCTGCGACGCGACTGGGCGGCGTTTTTCCAGGATTGGGATGTCATCCTGACGCCCGCCTTCGCAACCCCTGCGCTGCCGCATATCGACACGCCGATGGGCAAGCGCGCGATCGAGATCAACGGCCGGACCGTTCCGTGGAACAACTTGCTGTTCTGGTCCCTGCTCGCCGGTGCCGTCCATTTGCCGGCCACTGCCGTGCCGCTTGGTGTGACCAAAACCGGGCTGCCGTTTGGGATGCAGATTCTAGGCCCGCTGCATGGTGACCGGATGACGATTGCGGTCGCCGGGTTACTGGAAAAATCCTGGCGTGGGTTCATTAAGCCTCCGAGCTGGGATTGAGCGACGCTTCTAGTCCGGTTTCATCGGCAAGCTGACATGGATTTTGCGTCCCTGCACCGGGATCCACACGCGATGCGATGCTAGGATCGGCATGCCAATTACCACGGCGGCACTGCTACCCGGCGGCAGCACCCCAAGTGTCGGGTGTTCTATCGCAAGACCAAGAAAATTCAGGCTTTCAAACCGGTGAACAATGGTTTCGACTTTTGCCGTTGAAGCGCCGCTGATCGTCAATTTCTGATCTGCCGCCATCTCGGCCTCGGCCACGCCGCTTGCGAGGGCCGCCGGCCGCGCAATGAACATGCTCGTGGCCCCGGTATCGAGCAACCCAAGCTGCGTGTGGCCATTGATAGCGATAGGCGCATAGGGCCTTCCATCAAATGGGGCCGTCGAAGCGCGCTGCACCAAACGGCCTGCATCGTCCCAGGGCGGACGACCGTTCGGGCAAAAACGGGCGCGGTAGAGCGTCATACGATGATGGGGCAGATCGAGATCGATATCGTATTTGCCGATCGTCGAAAACCCCAAAAGCCCATCGATGGCATCGCCACCAGGCTGGGTAAGATTGAACGGGGCGACGGCAAGAATTTCATCGCGGAGCGTGATGTCGCCAAGTTTCAGGACATCGGCGCGCACCGCGTCCAACGCCGTCAAGCCGCCGGCGCCCGATGCAACGCCATGATAGCGTAAATCCTTGCGCAACCCGGTGCGGTCCAGGGCGGATTCAAATATGATAGTGGAATTGGAGCCGGTATCGAGTAGCAAATTGAGTGGCTTGCCATCGATTTCGACCGTAACGGTTGGGTGACGAAACCGATCGATGCGGACGGGTAGTTCGGTGACCTTGTCGAACTTGCAAGCCTCGGGACTGTCAGGGACAACGCTGGAGCACGCGGCAAGTGCGGATAGCATGAATGCAAGGAGCCAAAATCGCCGGAGGGGATAAACACCTATCGACATTGATCCCACCCACCATTTTGCTTATTTAGTAAAAAATACGTAATATTGCACGTGATTGCAACGGTATGATTGGCGCCGCCCGCTTAACGGCGGATGGCGCGATGCGGTTTGTCGGGCTCGCTATTCAGCAATCTCGTGCAACGTTTGCCAAGGCCCGCAATAGCCAACCGATCAAGGCGCGCGGTTCGCCGACATCACGCGCTCAATCCGCTGATCAGGCACCAGCCAAATCAGCGCCGCAACAACAAACATCGCCACGCCTATCCAGGGTGACCAAAGCCAAGCGCCGGCCAAACCTAGTAAATAAAAAATCGGTGATCCTTTCCCTTTGGCGTCACGTCCGAACGCCTTGACCAGCAAACTATCGGGCCCGTGCAACCGCACCAGGCAGGTTTGCAGCAAATAATAAGCCAGCGCGCAGGCCAGCAAGTTGATCCCGTAGAAGCAGGTCGGCAGCCGCGCGAAATTGTTCTCGCCCATCCAGCCGGTGGTAAATGGCAGCAACGAAAGCCAGAACAGCAAATGCAAATTAGCGCCCAGAACTGCGCCATTCACCCGTTTGGCTGTCTGCATCATATGATGATGATTGTTCCAGTAGATGCCCACATACAAAAAGCTGAGCATGTAGCTGGTAAATATCGGCCAAAGCGGCGCGAGTGCCGCAAGCGTGGCCTCATGCGGGACTTTCAATTCCAGCACCATGATGGTGATGATGATCGCCAGAACCCCATCGCTGAACGCCTCCAGTCGGTTCTTTTCCACCCTATATCCGCTCCAACCGTGCCGCGAAGAAACCATCCATCCCGCCTTGATCGGACCATAGAGCTGGAGTGGTACGCAAGGTGAAGTCCCCTGTTACCGCCTCCGGTACGCCGTAGCCATACGCCGGGATCGGCACCAGCCGCAGCGGTAGCCGGGCCAAAGCAGCATCGATCCGGGCAGCCCCCTCGGCCGGCAGCAGCGAACAGACCGCATACACCAGCCGCCCGCCTGGCCGCAGCATGGCGCAGGCCGCATCGAGCAATTTGTCCTGCAGTTTGGTCAATGCTCCGACATCGCTGGCGCGTTTGATATGGAGAACATCCGGGTGGCGACGGATCGTGCCCGTCGCGCTGCACGGCGCATCGAGCAGCACCGCGTCGAGCAATTCGGGTGGTTGCCAAAGGGTCGCATCAGCGTGAACGATACCCGGGTGAAGGCTCAACCGCGTAAGATTTTCACGCAACCGGTCAATGCGCTTGGCGTCACGCTCCACCGCAATCACCCGCGCACCGCTCGCCGCAAGCTGGGCGGTCTTGCCACCGGGGGCCGCGCACAAATCCGCGATCATCTCCCCTGGCTGGGCGGCCAGCATGCGTGCGGGGAGTGCCGCGGCAGCGTCCTGCACCCAGAATTCGCCCTCGGCAAACCCTGACAGTTCGGCGACGCGGGTGCCGGGCGGATAGCGCCAGGACCCCGTCGGCAACTCGGTCCCGCCTTCGGGTGCCTGAGCGCCCGGTGCAAGCGTGAGATCGATCGGCGCTTCCTGCTGATGGGCGGTGGCGATTGCTCGCGCGTCTCGCCCCCAGGCCGACCATAGCCAGGACGGCGTATCCAGCCTGGGCGCATCCAACTCGGCCAACGTCGCCACCCCGCCAGCCGAAATCCTGCGCAGCACCGCGTTCACCAACCCGGCAAACGGCGCCAGGCCCTTGGTCCGCGCCAGGTCAACTGCGGTTGCCACCGCAGCATGGGGGGGCGAGTCAAGCAGCAACAGCGCCGCAGCACCAAGGCGGAGCACATGGCGCACTGGTACAGGCGGGCGTTTGGTCAGGAACGGTTCCATCACCGCATCAAGCGTGCCGAGGCGCCGCAACACGCTGGCCGCGAGCCGATGTCCGGCGGCACGATCGCGGGCGTCCATCGCCGGCAACGCGTCAAGCGCTTCTTCGATCGGTCGGCCGCGATCAAGCACGGCGGTTAATAGATCAAAAGCGGCGGAACGGGTGGGATCGGTCATGGCGTGCTCTTGCCTGCATCGCGCGGCAAGCGCCAGTTAAATACGCCTCGCTTTCGCCTTGGTTTGTGACCGCTGCCGAGCGGCAGGTGGCTCCGGATTATTGGCCTCAAAGGCCGCCGCCGTGATGATGGCGATCTCGCTCATCAGCCCAATTGATCCCAGCGGGACGCCGGCGGCAAGGCTACGGGCGACCAGGGCAACATCGATCCATTTTTCATCCTGCCCCCATTCACGCAGGCTTGCCGCCAGCCAGGCGCAGCGCCCGGCCCAAAAAACGCGCCTCGTCGGCAGTATTTCGTCGATGATCGCCGTGTAGCGCGCTCCTCGCCCGCGCAAGTTGCCCAGCCTCGCGTCCACCGCCTCACCGGCTTCGAACCACGTGCGGACGCAGGGGATTGTATGCTGCCAGTCGCCTGAAGTGGCAGCGGCCGCCGCGCCGGCGGCTTCATCGATTCGGTCTGGCGGCAGACCGGCCAAGAGTTCCGCTGCTAGCGCCGCCGGCGGGCTTGCAACCAGCGGAACATGCCCAAGTCCAAGGTTTTCGATAACTTCCAACAACGCCAATGGCAGGGCGCGCGCGCCGACGAGGCTTTCGGACAGCGCGTGCGAGACCATTTTCAGGGCGAACGCGGACGATATCGGAACGATATCGACATTTTGGCCAATTTCGGTGAACTTGGTGTCGATCGCGCGTCGCGTCATGCCGCGATCAACCAGCCCGTCAACGACCCCTTGGTTCGCCTTCAGCAGGACCATGTTGAGGGTGAACTTGCCGCCCGCTCGCGTCGCCGCGAAAATCGATGCGGCGCCGGAGCCATCGGGCAGGGCCGCAACGATCCGATAAATGCTGGATGGCTTGGCTGGCGCCGCCGGTAACGCGCGTTTGCGCAGCGCGCCTACTGCCGTATCCAGCTGATTATGGCGTATCGGTCGCAGCCACGGCCGCATCCGAACCAGCCGGTCCACGGTCTGGCTGCTGGGCCGCGCCGTCGAACCCGACATTCCCAAGGCGATCAGGGTATCGATGGCGGTTGCATCGTTGGCGTCGAGCACGAAGCCGAGCGAGGCGGCGACGACGGACGGAATTTTTGACGTTGCCATGGCAGTCGCCAAGGTAGCCCGCATCTCCGGCGGCATGGCGTCGGTAATCGCGAGAATTTCGCCATGAATAGCAACCGGATCATGGTCCATCATCGCGGCTAATTGATGAAATAGCGCCGCGAGTGCCGCTGGGCTGAAATCGTTATCCGCTGGCCTTTCGGCAGCAGCAACCTGCAACGCTTCCTTGAAGACCGAACCGGGATCACACTCCGCGTCCGAATAGCACCGGGCGATCACCATCAGCCCGTCGGACGGAAGCGGATCCTGTGTGATTTCGGCTGCGAGTACCGCGCGCACATCCTCAAGCGCCCGTCGCGCGGCGCTACGTCCCCCATTTGCATCCAGCGAAAGGTGGGTTAACGCGAGGGTGAGAAGGATGCTAAAAGCGCGGGTTGCCTTGTCGTCGGGAACATCGCGCCGCAGTTCGGCGACAAACTGGCGTATCAGGTCAGGGGTAGCGCCCTGCTGGGCCACGATATGGCCGTACTCAAAAAGTTCATCGCTGGGTTTGCGACGTCCCAACTCACCTTTCGCCGCCTGCACTAGCTGGGTAATCAACGCATTCTCGGTCATAAGTGGCTCCAGGAGTCGCTTTAGAAAAGGTGCCGTATCTGAACACGACACCGATACGACTCGGGCATTCTACCGGAATCCTGGCCAACAATCAGTCCTGTCCAGCGATATTCCGGCGCTAAATCTGCTGCTTGGCACTTGCGGCGAGGGTGTGGATCAGGTCGCGTTCGCCCTCACCCACCACAATATACCCGTGCTTTCCGTCATCCCAGGTCGCTAAATGTTGCTTCTCGCGCCGTTCCACGATGATCGGGGTGGGGGCCGCATCATGCCAGAAGACGCAGAACCCGATCGGCAGGCCGTTGGCGCGGGTGTACATCAGCTCCGCCACCGGCGCCCCATCGACAACCACCATCCGCCCACCGGCGAAGGTGAGGCCGGCCGCGCTAAAATCTGGAATAGGCAGAGTACCTTTCACACGCCGACCCAGCCAGGCTTTTAGGTGATCGCTTTGTGCCGCCGGTACTTCGACCAGATGCACTGTCTCGCGTGAATAGATCGCGTGGTACTCAGCGACCTCGGTCAGCATCTTGGATCGATCAGACAGCATCAGATCCGGCCATGTAGCCCCGGCCCCGTAGCCAAGCACGGCAATCAATATGCCTGCAGCCGCGGCCATCCAGCCCCGAAACGCAGGGCGGCGTGCCCGAGGCGACGCCGGTGATGCAATCGTAGCCGGCCCCTTGGCGAACAGGCTTTCAGCGAACGCTGCCCGCAGCAGCGCCGTGGTTTCACGATGCAGCGCGAGCGTTTTCTCGGCCTCCGGATTGGCGGCGAGATAGGCTTCAACCTCGGCGGTTGTCGCAGCGTCGAGTTCGCCATCGGCATAGCCGACGAGGAGGTTTTCCATTGTCTGCTTATCAGTCATGTCTATCGGGCCTCGCCCGGTCGTTTGTCTCGGCTCGTTGAGCCACGTAGCGGAAATTGGGCAACACCATCTGGCTTTGGGGTCGGGTTCATCCGCTGATGCAAATCCTGTCGGGCGCGGGACAGTCGGCTCATCACCGTGCCGAGCGGAATGCCGAGCGTCTCCGCAGCTTCTCGGTAGCTCAGCCCATCCACACAGACTAATACCAGCAAAATCCGCTGATCGGCTGGCAAATCCTGCATGGCGAGCCGCACGGCCGCCAAGGTGATCCGCCCGTCCGCGACCGCCTGACCATCATCGCCGATCATCCCAGCCGCCGTATCAAGGTCATCGTGGCGGCGGCGTTTGCGATAGCGCAGTTCATCGATCCACAAATTGCGCATGATCCCATAGAGCCAAGCATCCAGCCTCGCATGTTCACGCAGTTGTTCCGACCGCAGCAGTACCCGTTCGCACGAGAGCTGCACCAGGTCATCAGCGTCCGACGCTGATCCGGTGAGCGCCAGACCAAACCGGCGGAGCCGCGGAAGCAGCGCTACGAGCGCGTTGCGAAGATCAGGACCCATCAGATTTTTTCATCAGTCACTTGCAAGACGGAGTTCAGCCGACATTTATTCCCGCAGCTTTGCAAATACCGTCTGCCGCGTCGAGCGAAGGTTCGGGAGCCAACCAAAAATGGGGTGTCAGGGCAACGACGACGGTCAGTACGCCGATGTCAGGTACCGTCAAAACCGCCCGGCCATTGGTCCAGCACCAGCCATCCTCGCGCGGCAGCCACCCGGGGCCACTGCCAAACTCAACTATTTTTCCATTCAACCACATCTTGGCGATCGCTACGCCCAGCAGGCGCCCATCGGCGCAGGCTGGATCGGTATCGACCGGTCGGCCATGCCGCGATCGGATTTCCGCCACACCTGGGGCTGGGATGTTGAAATGCCAGGCGTCGTCGTCGCGCACGCCATCAAGTCTGACACCGGCGAATGTGATATGTAGATCCGGATCATCGCTCGTTGCGAAGCCCATGCTTTTCGCCTGGGCGGTCAAAAGCCTCCGAATATCGTATAGCTCGTCATGGTCAGTAACCAGCCTGGCGCAGCCCTCGCGTTTCCACACTGCACGGGCAAATTCGGGGTGCAGCTGCACCGATGGGCCGCCTTCCACAAAAGCATGCCGATTGCCGGTGTCGAGGTAAGTCTCACATGGCAACCCTTCGGCCAGGATGACTGCATGGCGGGCCAATTCAATATGCCAGTAGGTGACCTGGTCGACCTTCTCCTGTCGAATGGTCGCGCCATTTTCGAGGTAGCGTACCGGGACCAGCACGCCATCCACGAAAATGGCATGGTCGGGAGACAGCCAGAGATCGCGGATAGGTGCCGCCCCGAACGCCCGCTGCATGACCCGCATCGGCCGCACGTCGTGTGGCCTCGGGTGGCGCCCACAATCCAGGCTGCGATGCCCGAGCCAGATGATCGGCGCATGGCCCCCATCGGCAGTAACCACCAGATCGCCCACCTGCAATGCCTCTACCATGACCGGGCCAGCCGGTGTGGCGATGCTGGTACCAGCGGCGAAACAGGCCGTGATTCCGCCGGCGCCGGTGAAGCTGGTGGTCAAGCTAGTGCTGCCCAGGCCGATAAATTCTGACGAATCGAACAAATGCCCAGACTCGAAATCTATCACCGCAGTCCTGGTCCCGGTGAGATTGTCAAAAAAGATCAACTCGTTGGCAATGGCATCAAAACTTGCGGTGCCCGCGGATGCGCGAATGACGTCCCCCGCCTGGAAGCCGGCTACAGCGACCTCAGTTGGAACTGAATAGGTCGACGGAAACTGGCTTGGGTCCGAAATTGTATTCGCCTGGATCGCGATTGTTCCGGTTGCGTCGGCAAAAACGACGCGGGCACGCACGCCTCGTGCGATCCCGAACTGCCCGGCGCTCGCGGGATTGATTGCGGTGAACACGCTGCCATTTGCCAAGCTGATCTGGCCGGTGGGGATAACGCTGGTGCCGAGGTAATTCGTATATGCGCTGGCGAGGATCGTCGCGCCGGTGTCGATCACAGTGCCGAAATCATTGCCGCCATTGTTGCGACCAGCCAGGGTCAGCGTACCGGACTGCGCAATGATAGTACCGAGATTGCTAGCAAATGAAATTCGGGCATTGCCGTTGGCGACAATTGTGGCGCCGGTTCCAATGACGGGGTCTTGCAGAGCACCGAATGTAGCGGCCCCACCCCAGAGTGTCGCGACAGCCGCGCTGGTTTGATCGCCGAGATTGGTCTGCACCGCATCGAGCGTGCCATTGCTACGCAGTTGTCCGCCACCGGCGATGTCAACGCTGCCCGTGCGGCTCGGGTCGATGATATCGACAAAGCGTGTGGTGCTATCGACCAACAGGGTCTGCCCACTGGCGACGTTGATCGGACCGCGCCATTCCACGCCATTCAAGGCTGCCAGAGTTCCCCGAAAGCCGCCCAACCGCGCATCGACATGGCCGTTGATCAGGGTTGCATTGTTGAACACTGCGCCCGCCAAAAGGCCACCCGAGCCAAGATCAACAGTGCCACCACCCAGGTCGAACGTACCCGAGATGACCACCCGGCTGCTGGCATCGGTCGAAATCGCGGCTGCGATAAGATTGGCCAGGTTGGTGGCGGTCAAATCGACCTCACCGCCGTTGCTGACTGCAATAGTACCGCTGTTGCGCACGCCGCCTTGCACGGCCAGGGTGCCGGCATTAACCGCAATGACGCCGTTATTGACCAGCGTGCCGGGCGTGAAACCCGTTACGGTGCCAATCGTCAGGGTATTTCCCGCTCCGACGCTGATGTTGCCGCCGATGCTGAGAGTGGTGCTGGCAACCAGGGTTGCGCTGCCTTGGGCCACCAGACTCGTGTGGCTTCCCAGGCCCAGCGCTGCCGCGCCGGTCAACGTGCCGCCGAGCGTAATGGCGACATTGTCGAGGGTTTCGGTATCAGCAAAAGTCAGGCTGCCGCCTTGAAGAGTGGCACGGCCCGCCAGGCCGCCATCATCCGCACGCAAAACGAGGCCATTGCGAGCGGTCAGGGTGCCGGCAACCAGCAACTCCCCCCGCCAGCCGATGCTGTCCAAAGTCCCGCCACTCGCGAGCAGCACCCCACCTGCGGCGGTGACGCTCGTGTTGCGCAAAGTTCCCACCAGATTAAGTGTGCCGGCCTGAAGCGACAGGGTCGTCGCGGCAATCGTGCCGCCGACGGTAATCGTTGCCTGCCCGTTGGCGATGACCAACCCGCCGATTGCCTGGTTGCCGGTTTGATTGACGACGTAAGCGACGGTACCCGCAAGGCTGGCGGTGCTGTTCGCATCGGGAACGCCGGTCGGCGTCCAGAGATTGGCATCGGTAAAGTTGCCGCTGATGCCCAGCCATTGTGGCGAGGCCTGGGTCGCTGGTGGAAAAATGTTGGTGACCGGATTGGCGATAAAATCGGTGGTGACGGTGCCCGTGCCGAGGCCGATCAATTCGCTGGCGCCGTAAACATGCGCGGTGCCGAGAGCAACGGTGATGAACTCACCGGGTGTGGCGCTGCTGGCGAACTGAAGGCTATTTGTTGCCGTGATGAATTGGGCGGTGTCGGCGAAATCAGCGGTGATGACCGCGCCGGCTACCCATCCGGTGACTGTGATCGTGTCCGCCGATGTCGCAGGGTGGGTCGCAATCTCGAGCGTGCCATTATTGTCGATAAACTGGACGTTGAGGTGATTGCCGGTAAGACCGGTAGCGTCGGTGAGTTTGAGCGTGCCGCCGTTGCCGATTTGCGTCTGGCCTACCGGAATCGGATTTCCCGTCTGATAGTCATTCAGGCCACCCGCAATGAGCAACCCACCGGCGGTTTGTATGGTGCCTGCATTATTCAGGACGCCCGCCGCGCCGGTCAGGGTCAGCGTGCCCGATTGGGCAATGACTGTGCCCTGGTTCCGTGTGAGCGCGAGGCTGGCAAAACCATCAGCCAACACGGTGGCGTTGGAGCCAAGGCTCGGTGGGGTCAGGCGAACCTGCCCGCCCGGGGACAGCAGGTTAGTGCCAACAATGGCGACAACGGCCGTCGCATTGCCAAGTTTGATGAAGACCTTATCGAGCAATCCAGAGGACGCAAGGGTTACCCCCGCGGCGCTCAGGTCGATATACCCGGCAAGACTGCCAGTTGCGTCGAGAAACCTGTCCGTTGCTTCAGCGGCTAGGGTTGCGTTCGCGGCGAGCGTAAGCGGGCCCCGCCAGACGATATTGCGCAACGCAAGGCTGCTGAAGCTGAAGTTGCCGTCGGTTGCATCAACCGTTCCGTTGGCCAACGTCGCGCCGCGGAACACAACGCCTGTCAACGCGCTACCCGCGCGGAAATCCAGATTTGCGCCGCCAAGATCGAGCGTACCTACGAGTGCCAGCGTACCCCCAGGATCGACGATTACTGCTCCTGCCAGCAGTCCGGCCAGGCTTGTCGTGCCGGCGGTCAGATCAAGCTCCGCGCCGGCGCCAACCTTGACGACCCCGGTATTGGTGAAACCGGTTGTTGCGCCGCCACCAAGTTCGAAAGTACCGGAAGAAACCAGAATCCGCCCAGCGTTGGCGAGGGTGCCCGTGACCAGCAACCGCGCGTTGCTTGCGCCAGCGTCTAAGGTTGCCTGCGCACCAAGGATCAGCCCATCGTTTGCAATCAACGTGCCGCCAATTTGTACGGTCGCAAGATCAATCGTCTCGCGATCTGCCAACGTGACGCGTCCGCCGGCGATGATTATCCGACCGGCTGAAGTGCCGTCGGCGTCACGAAGGGTTAAACCGTTGCGGATGGTCAGGCTGCTCGAGGCGGTCAGATCGCCGATCCAGGTGACGCCGTCCAGCGTGCCGTTGCTGCTCGTCAGCAGGCTACCCCCGGTTTGCGATACGACCGTGTTGCGTAAGGTGCCGGGGAGGTAGAGCACACCGTGTTGCAGTGCCAACCCGCCCGTTGCAGTCAGGCCACCGCCAACGGTCAGGGTTGCGAGGGAATTGTTGATGACCAGGGCGCCGACCGTATTCGCGCCTGCCTGGGTCGCAACGTAGGCGACAGAGCCTGCGAGGCTAGCAATCTCGCCCGTCCCCGGAACACCCAATGGGGTCCAACGGTCAACATCGGCGAAATTGCCAGTTTGTCCCAGCCATTGGCGCGTGCCGGCTGTAAAGGCCGGCAGGATATTAGCTGCCGCCACAAAACTAGTGCTGATATGTGCACCGCCAAGACCCAGAAGCTCTCCCGCTGTGAAACGATGCCCACTGGCAAAGGATATGATTGCGCGCGGCAAGCCGCTGGTAGGGTCAAAAAAAGTCAGGGTTTGCGTTGTAGGGTCGAACAGTGTCCCGCTGCCGTTCGCGGCCGCGATGCTATCGCCGCCAGTGAACCCGCTGACGGAAATAGTTGCCGCGGATTGCGCGCCTGGCGCGGTCGCAAGCATCAGGGTGCCATTTCCGTCGGCAAAAATAATGTTGGCGCTTGTCGCTGTGCTGGTTTGGGCGGAACCAAAGCCAACTTCTAGCGTGCCGCCTGTGCCAACAATGATCTGTCCGGTCGGGACAGCCGTGCCGGCCTGGTAATCCGAATAGGAATCAAGCCGCAGCACGCCGCCCGAAACAACAATGCTTCCCTGGTTGATCGCCTGGAGCGGCGTGTAGGTGGCAGAGTCAGCCGGGTCATGGGCATTGCCGGATAGGTTCAGGGTGCCCGATTGTACCAGAATGGTGCCGAAATTGCGGGAGAAGCCCAGCACCGCGTTGCCGTTGGCCATCACGGTAGCGTTGGCCCCCAGGGTCGGCCCGACGACAAAATTCGCCCCACTTGCCTGAATCGTGCCGGCCAGGAGCGCGGTGCCGCTTGCGCCCGTCTGACCAAGCGCGATGGTCAGCCTGTCAAGCGTGCCAGTATCGAGCAAGCTGGCGCCAGCGGCGATGCTGACAGTACCGGACGTGATATTGCTGGTGGAATCCGCCCAAAGGCTCATGCCTGCCGGAAGCGTCCATGATCCTGTCCAGGTGACATGGTCCAAGGTGAGCGCGCTTCCACCGAAGACGGCGTCGGCCCCATAGACGGTTCCGTTGGCCAAAGTCTCACCGCGAAACTGAACCCGGTTCAGGACGCTACCCGGCCGAAAATTGACTGCCGCGCCCCCAAGGCCAAGCGTGCCGCTGAGCGCTATTACGCTCGATTGATCGACACTGATGGTCCCGGCGGTCAGGCTGGCCCATGACAAGGCCGTCGCGGTAATATCGAGCGTCGCGCCAGTGGTCAGCGCGATCTGGCCGGTGTTGTTTAAGCCGATCACGCTGCGCAATGCCTGCGAGATCGCGAAGACGGCGGGAACCAAAACTGTTCCGCCGGAAATGCGGATCAGGCCAGCGTTGGTGACCGAATTGGCACCGAGGGTGATTGTTTGGCCGGCACCAACAGTGATTGTTCCGGCATTGCTGATCGTGGTTGCGGCCAGCAGGCTACCCGTGGAACCGACAGCAATATGGCCGGCCTGGATGTCGATTGCGGCAGTACTGGCTAGAACGCCGTTGACGGTCAAACTGGCGAGCGGATCGGCTACCACCAAACCGCCGACCGTCTGAACTCCGGCCTCGGTAACGGTGTAAGCATTTACGCCGGCCAGGCTGGCGAGATCATTTGGCCCAGGAGTGCCGCTCGGCGACCAGGCACTATTCGTGTCGAACAGCGCGGTCAGGCCGTTCCATTGCTTGGTGGTCACCGCGCCCTCCAAAATTCAGTGCGGCGCCTGACGAGTGGCGACCCGGATACCTGATGCGCTGCAAGCGGTATCACGCGGCACAAACAGGGGATGATCAAATCGCCGCTATAGTTGGTGGCAAATCGTAAAATCGCGGTTAAAAATCGGTCCGCGAGGTTGAGGTGCTGGAGAACTGCGAATGCCTCGACATGCGTTGTGGCCATGGGTGACGGTGGATTTATCCCTAGACTTGGATCGGCCGATCCTCTAGACCGACGTCCGTCTACCGGAACGCGGGAGATTTCCGGGCGCGTAGCTATGGCCGATCCCCACAGGGATGGACCCGAGCCGCGCCCTTAATCGTATGAACCGCGGTCCCCCCTGAACGCCTCGTGTGCGCTAGCCACGAGCAACCAAGGATACGGGATTATGGCTAAAAAGATTGTCGGCTATGTGAAGCTGCAAATCCCCGCAGGCAAGGCTAACCCTTCGCCGCCAGTGGGTCCCGCGCTCGGTCAGCGCGGCTTGAATATCATGCAGTTCGTCAAGGAATTCAACGCGGTGACCGCGCAGATGGAGCCAGGCACTCCGACCCCGGTGGTTATTACCGCCTATGGTGATCGGACTTTTACGTTCATCACCAAGACCCCACCGAACACGCATTTCCTTAAGAAGGCGGCCGGCATCACCAAGGGGACGACCACCCCGGGTAAAGGCGCGGCGTCTGGCCGGGTGACCATAACCCAACTGCGTGAAATCGCGGCTACCAAAATGAAGGACATGAACGCCAACGATGTTGATGGCGCCGTCCGCATGCTGACCGGTTCGGCCCGCTCGATGGGCCTCATTGTGGTAGAGGGCTAATCATCATGGCACATAACAAGCGCCTCACCGCCGGTTATATCAGTTTTGACCGCACCAAATCATTCGATCTTGCCGCTGCGATCAGCATGGTGAAATCCAATGCCCGCGCCAAGTTTGATGAAACCGTCGAAATCAGTCTGAATCTCGGCATCGATCCGCGTCACGCTGATCAGATGGTTCGTGGCGTCGTCGGATTGCCAAACGGCACCGGCAAGACAGTTCGCGTGGCCGTGTTCGCCCGTGGTGCCAAGGCCGAAGAAGCACTCGCCGCCGGTGCCGATGTGGTCGGCGCCGATGATCTGGCCGAAAAAGTCCAGGCTGGTGACATCCAGTTCGATCGTTGCATCGCCACCCCTGACATGATGGGGCTGGTTGGTCGGCTCGGCAAAATTCTCGGGCCGCGCAACTTGATGCCGAACCCACGCCTTGGCACGGTCACGATGGACGTCAAGGGCGCGGTCACTGCGGCCAAGGCCGGCCAGGTTGAATTCCGCGCCGAAAAGGCTGGTATTGTGCATGCCGGCATCGGCAAGGCATCGTTCCCCGCCGAAGCGCTGCTGGAAAACGCCCGCGCCTTCGCTGACGCCATAATCAAGGCCAAGCCGGCCGGCGCCAAAGGCACCTATTTGCAAAAAGTCGCGGTCAGCTCGACCATGGGCCCCGGCGTTCGCGTCGATGTGGCAACCGTCGGCGCTGCGGTCTAACCGAATACGCCGTCGGGTTTCCGGCGGTGGGCAGGGGGCGGGAGCCCCCGAACCTGTCCAAGACCGCATGTTGTTATCGGCGCCGTTCGCGGCGTGTCGGGCATTGAAGACCTGATCCAGGGTCGCACGCGGGAGACGGGGAAGCCCGGGATTTCATCCCTGTATTCCTTTTGGAACACGGGGACCCTGGCGGTTCCGCAAGACCGGGCGTCGCAAGATGTTTCGGGGACAGGCGAACCGGGATGGGTCAACGCCAGCAATGGTGCGATCTATCCCAAGGGTAAACCGGTCGGAAATGGCGTGGGCCATAGCCGACCACCGATGGAGACGGGATTTGGACCGTACGGAGAAGCACGCCTTCGTCGACCTCCTCGCCGCCGTTTTCGCTGAGACGTCGATGGTTGTGGTCACCCAGAATAAGGGTCTGACTGTGGCCGAAGCGACCAATCTGCGACGCCGGATGCGCGATGCGGGGGCGACGTTCAAGGTTGCCAAGAACCGGCTGGCCGTCCTTGCTTTGCATGGGACCCGCTTCGACAGCATTGCACCACTGCTAAAGGGACCGACCGCGCTTGCGTGGGCACGGGATCCGGTCGCGGTGTCCAAGGCTGCTGTCGAGTTCGCCAGGACAAACGATAAGTTCGTCATTCTCGGCGGTGCGCTTGGCACCCAGTCGCTCGATGCGGCTGGAATCAAGGCATTGTCGGAATTGCCGTCGCTGGAGGCACTGCGTGCCGGGCTGCTGGGGATGATCCAAACCCCCGCCACCCGCATCGCCGGTATCCTGCAAGCGCCAGGCGGACAGATCGCGCGGGTTCTGGCGGCCTATGCCAAGAAAGACGACGCAGTCGAAGAAGCAGCCTAACGCACTTACGTTTTTGTGGAACCCCAGTTGCCCTGCCAAGGGCTGCCCTTGCATGGAATCGGCAAGGGCCTAGATTAAGGAGAATATGACCATGGCCGATCTCGCGAAACTTGTGGACGATCTGTCCGCGCTGACCGTTCTTGAAGCTGCTGAGCTGTCGAAGCTGCTCGAAGAAAAATGGGGCGTCTCTGCGGCTGCTCCGGTCGCTGCTGCCGCTGCTGCCGCGCCGGCCGCTGCCGCTGCCGTGGTGGAAGAACAGACCGAATTCACCGTGATCCTTGCCGCCGCCGGCGACAAGAAGATCAACGTGATTAAGGAAATCCGCACCATCACCGGTCTTGGGCTGAAGGAAGCCAAGGATCTGGTCGAAGGCGCGCCGAAGACCGTGAAAGAAAGCGCGACCAAGGATGAGGCCGCGAAGATCAAGAAGGCACTGGAAGAGCAGGGCGCGACTGTCGAAGTCAAATAACGCTTGCTACGCTTGACGTGCTGAATACGGGTGGGGACCGCCTTGCGAAAGCGGGGCGGACCCTGCCCGTGTCGGCATTGCTATCGACTGATACCGATTAAATTTCGCTACCGATGACATATCGACCACTGACGGGAAACAGGCATGAACGCGATCTCCAGATCCTTCACCGGGCAAAAGCGCATTCGCAAAAGCTTTGGACGCATCCCCGAACTGGCACGGATGCCAAATCTGATCGATGTGCAGCGTTCGAGCTACGAAGCGTTCCTGCAAATGGCCACCCCGCATGACAGCCGGACCAATACCGGTCTGCAGGAAGTGTTCAAATCCGTCTTCCCGATTGATGATTTCGCTGGCCGTGGCCGGCTGGAATTCGTCCATTATGAGCTTGAAGACCCGAAATACGATGTCGAGGAATGCATCCAGCGTGGCATGACCTATGCCGCGCCGCTGAAAGTCATCCTCCGTTTGATCGTTTGGGACCTTGACGAGGACACCGGCGCCCGTTCGATCCGCGACATCAAGGAACAGCCGGTTTACATGGGCGACATGCCGCTCATGACCGACAATGGCACCTTCATCATCAATGGTACCGAGCGTGTCATCGTCAGCCAGATGCATCGTTCGCCCGGCGTGTTCTTCGATCACGACAAGGGCAAGACCCATTCGTCGGGCAAGTATCTGTTCGCTGCCCGCATCATCCCCTATCGCGGTTCGTGGCTCGATTTCGAGTTCGACAGCAAGGACCTTGTGTACGTACGCATCGACCGCAAGCGCAAGCTGCCGGTCACCACACTGCTCTATGCGCTCGAAGGTGCCAACACTGAGAAATTGCGCGAAGCCCGCCAGGCCCAAGGGCTCGATATCGATCTTGGCGAAATTCGCGGCATGGATTCCGAAGAAATCCTCAACACTTTCTATTCCCAGGTGGTGTTTACCCGCACCGCCAAGGGCTGGGCACGCCCATTCGACCCAGAGGCATTCCGTGGCATCAAGCTGCTTGATCCGCTGGTTGACGCAGACACTGGCGAAGTGGTCGCCGATTCAGAGACCAAGCTAACCGCGCGCACTGTCCGCAAGATTGCCGAACAGACCAAGGAAGTGCTGGTTGGCCGCGCCGACCTGCTTGGGCGTTTCGTCGCTGAGGACATCGTCAACGAAACTACCGGTGAAATCTGGGCCGAAGCCGGCGAAGAACTCGCCGAAGCCCGTCTCGCTGCGCTCGAGGACGCTGGCATTGATCGTCTGCCGACATTGGCCGTCGATCAATCGAACGGCGCCTGGCTGCGCAACACCCTCGCCGTCGATAAGAACACCAACCGCGATGACGCGCTGGTCGATATTTATCGCGTCATGCGCCCTGGCGAGCCGCCGACCCCCGATACTGCCGAAGCTCTGTTCCGTGGGCTTTTCTTTGACAGCGACCGCTACGACCTGTCCGCCGTCGGCCGTGTGAAAATGAACATGCGCCTTAGCATGACCGTCGATGACCAGATGCGGGTGCTCCGTAAGGAAGATATCCTGCGCACTGTGAAGACTCTTTGCGATCTGAAGGACGGTCGCGGCTCAATCGACGACATCGACAATCTCGGCAATCGTCGCGTGCGTTCGGTCGGCGAGTTGATGGAAAACCAGTACCGCGTCGGACTGCTGCGTATGGAGCGTGCCATCCGGGAGCGAATGGGTTCGGTCGATATCGATACCGTGATGCCGCATGACCTTATCAATGCTAAGCCGGCTGCTGCTGCGGTGCGCGAGTTCTTTGGCTCCTCGCAGCTCAGCCAGTTCATGGATCAGACCAACCCGTTGTCGGAAGTCACCCATAAGCGCCGCCTCTCCGCCCTTGGGCCGGGCGGGCTGACCCGGGAACGCGCGGGCTTTGAAGTGCGCGACGTTCACCCGACCCATTACGGCCGCATCTGCCCGATTGAAACGCCGGAAGGCCCGAATATCGGCCTGATCAACTCGCTCGCGACCTACGCTAAGGTCAACAAATACGGGTTCATCGAAACCCCCTATATGTTGGTTAAGGACGGTGTGGTGCAGCCGGGGCCGCGCTATTTGTCGGCGATGGAAGAAGAAAAGCTCGTTGTCGCCCAAGCGGATGCACCGATGGACGCCGGTGGCAAGTTCACCCAGGACTTGGTCTCGGTCCGTCGTCAGGGCGATTTCCGATTGGTGAAGCCGGAAGACGTGACCGCGATTGACGTGTCGCCGAAGCAGTTGGTGTCTGTCGCGGCCGCGCTCATTCCGTTCCTCGAAAACGATGACGCCAACCGCGCGCTGATGGGCTCGAACATGCAGCGCCAGGCGGTGCCGCTGATCCGCGCTGATGCGCCTTTGGTCGGCACAGGGATGGAAGCGGCCGTTGCCCGTGACTCCGGGGCGACGATTATCGCGCGGCGCGAAGGCGTGATCGATCAGATCGATGGCGCCCGCATCGTTGTCCGCGCCACTGCCGAAGACGGTACCACCAAGGGCGTTGATATCTATCGTCTGCGCAAGTTCATGCGGTCCAATCAATCGACCTGCATCAACCAACGCCCGCTGGTCCGGGTTGGTGACGCAGTGCGCGAAGGCGATATCATCGCCGACGGCCCGTCCACCGAACTCGGCGAACTGGCGCTCGGTCGCAACGTGCTTGTCGCGTTCATGCCGTGGAATGGCTACAACTTCGAAGACAGCATCCTGATTTCGGAACGCATTGCCCGCGATGACGTCTTCACCTCGATCCATATCGAGGAATTCGAAGTTATGGCGCGCGATACTAAACTCGGCCAGGAAGAAATCACCCGCGATATTCCGAATGTTGGTGAAGAAGCGCTACGCAACCTAGACGAAGCGGGCATCGTGTATATTGGCGCCGAAGTGAACCCGGGTGACATTCTGGTCGGTAAGGTGACGCCAAAGGGCGAAAGCCCGATGACGCCGGAAGAAAAGCTGCTACGCGCTATTTTCGGTGAGAAAGCGTCAGACGTGCGCGATACGTCGATGAAGTTGCCGCCAGGCACGACGGGGACCATCGTCGATGTCCGCGTCTTCAGCCGTCGTGGCGTCGATAAAGACGAGCGTGCTATGGCGATCGAGCGGTCGGAAATCGAACGGCTGGCCAAAGATCGTGACGACGAAAAGGCGATCCAGGAGCGGTCATTCCTCGCCCGCCTGCGTGAGAAACTGCTAGGCGGCAAAGCATCCGGCGGCTTCAAAGGTATCAAGGCTGGAACCGTTATCACCGAGGAAGTGCTGTCCGAGCATGTCCGCGGCACCTGGCGTCATATTGGCGTGGCGGATGATGCGGTCATGGCGGAAATGGAAATTCTGCGTCGCGAGTACGATGCCGCCGTTGCCCGCCTGCAGGCCCGCTTTGATAGCAAGGTCGATAAACTCCAGCGCGGTGACGAATTACCACCCGGCGTGATGAAGATGGTGAAGGTGTTCGTCGCGGTGAAGCGCAAGCTGCAACCGGGCGACAAGATGGCCGGTCGTCACGGCAACAAGGGTGTTTGCTCGCGCGTTGTGCCCGTCGAAGACATGCCGTTCCTCGAGGATGGCACTCATGTCGATCTGGTGCTCAACCCGCTCGGCGTGCCGAGCCGGATGAATGTCGGGCAGATCCTGGAAACCCATCTCGGCTGGGCTTGCGCGACTTTGGGAAAACAGATCGGCGAACTCGTCGAGAATTATCGCCGCACCGGTGCCGAGCGTGAAAAGCTGCTCGAACGCCTGAAGGATATTTACGGCGACAAGATTTACGCCGAACAGATCGCGCAGATGAGCGAGAGCCAGTTGCTCGAACTGTCCGATAACCTCAAAAAGGGCATTCCGATTGCCACTCCGGTGTTCGATGGCGCCCGCATGGACGACATCGAAGGCATGCTGACTGAAGCGGGCCTGGATACGTCCGGCCAGGTCGTGCTGACCGATGGCCGTACTGGGGAGCCGTTCGGCCGTAAAGTGACCGTCGGCTACATCTACATGCTCAAGCTACATCATCTTGTTGACGACAAGATTCATGCCCGCTCGATCGGTCCCTATTCGCTCGTCACCCAGCAGCCGCTCGGTGGCAAAGCGCAGTTCGGCGGCCAACGCTTCGGCGAAATGGAAGTCTGGGCGCTTGAGGCGTATGGCGCTGCCTACACATTGCAGGAAATGCTGACCGTTAAGTCCGATGACGTGTCCGGACGCACCAAGGTTTACGAAGCTATCGTGCGTGAGCAGGATAATTTCGAAGCCGGCATTCCGGAAAGCTTCAACGTGTTGGTCAAGGAACTGAAGTCCCTTGGCCTCAACGTGGATCTGGACATGCACGCCACCTGATACGGCGACCGGTCCGGGCGCCACTGCCCGGACCGTTTTCGACCCGAGTTGACTATCGCCGGCCGAGCTATTAGCCGCCAAGGAGAGCGCGATGAACGAACTGATGAAGATTCTGGGCCAGACCGGTCAAACCACGACCTTCGACCAGATCAAGATCCAGATGGCGTCGCCCGAGCAGATCCGTTCCTGGTCATATGGCGAAATCAAGAAGCCAGAAACCATCAACTACCGTACCTTCAAGCCGGAGCGGGACGGTCTGTTCTGCGCCCGCATCTTTGGGCCGATCAAGGATTATGAATGCCTGTGCGGTAAGTATAAGCGGATGAAGTTCCGCGGCATTATCTGCGAAAAATGCGGCGTTGAGGTTACCCTGGCCAAAGTGCGCCGCGAACGCATGGGCCATATCGAGCTGGCGTCGCCGGTCGCCCATATCTGGTTTCTGAAATCATTGCCAAGCCGGATTGGCTTGATGGTCGATCTCACGTTGAAAGAACTCGAGAAAATCCTTTATTTCGAGAGCTACGTTGTGCTCGAACCGGGCACTACCGATCTCAAGATGTTCCAGCTGCTGAACGAAGATCAGCTGATGGCCAAGCAGGACGAGTTTGGCGAGGACGGCTTCCGCGCAGGCATCGGTGCCGAAGCAATCAAGGGCATTTTGGCGGGCATTGATGCCGACGCCGAGAAAGTTCAGCTGCGCGCCGACCTGAAAGACACCACGTCGGAAGCCAAGCGCAAGAAGCTGGTCAAGCGGTTGAAGCTGATCGAGGCGTTTTCCGAATCGGGCGCCAAGCCGGAATGGATGATCCTGGACGTTGTGCCGGTTATTCCGCCGGAATTGCGTCCGCTGGTGCCGCTCGATGGCGGCCGTTTCGCGACGTCGGATCTGAATGACCTTTATCGTCGCGTCATCAATCGCAACAACCGCCTGAAGCGGCTGATCGAACTGCGCGCGCCCGACATCATCGTGCGCAACGAAAAGCGCATGTTGCAGGAATCGGTCGATGCGCTGTTCGACAATGGCCGTCGTGGTCGCGCCATTACAGGCGCCAACAAGCGGCCGCTGAAGTCGCTATCTGACATGCTGAAGGGTAAGCAAGGGCGTTTCCGCCAGAATCTGCTCGGAAAACGCGTCGATTACTCGGGCCGGTCGGTGATCGTGGTCGGACCGGAACTCAAGCTGCACCAATGCGGTCTGCCGAAGAAGATGGCGCTCGAACTGTTCAAGCCGTTCATCTATTCCAAGCTGGAAAAATACGGTCACGCCACCACCATCAAAGCCGCCAAGCGGATGGTGGAGAAGGAACGTCCAGAGGTTTGGGACATCCTTGAAGAAGTGATCCGCGAACATCCGGTGATGCTGAACCGCGCGCCAACCTTGCATCGCCTCGGCATCCAGGCGTTCGAGCCGGTGCTGATCGAAGGCAAGGCGATCCAGCTGCATCCGCTGGTGTGCACGGCCTTCAATGCCGATTTCGACGGCGATCAGATGGCCGTGCACGTCCCGCTGAGCCTCGAAGCCCAGCTCGAAGCTCGCGTGCTGATGATGTCGACCAATAACATCCTCAGCCCGTCGAACGGCAAGCCGATCATCGTGCCGAGCCAGGACATCGTGCTCGGGATTTACTATCTGTCGCTGGAGACGCCGGAATTCCGTGCAACCCCTGACGCAGAAGCGCATGGGTACGGCACAATCGGCGAAATCGAGCACGCCATGGCGGCGGGCGCGCTGCAACTGCACGACAAAATTCTTGGCCGCTTCCACACGGTGGATGCTGCGGGCAATCCGATCATCCAGCGCGTGCTGACCACGCCTGGCCGGATGATGATCGCCCAGGTGCTGCCGAAGAATGTCAACGTGCCGTTCAGCCTGATCAACCGCCAATTGACCAAGAAGAACGTGTCGGACGTGATCGACGCGGTTTACCGCCATTGCGGCCAGAAGGAATGCGTGATCTTCGCCGATCGCCTGATGGGCCTCGGCTTCGCGCAAGCCGCCAAGGCGGGGATCAGCTTCGGCAAGGATGACATGATCATCCCGGCCGAAAAGAAGGGCATGATCCTCAAGACCCAAGGCGAGGTGAAGGAATTCGAGCAGCAATACCAAGACGGCCTGATCACCGCCGGCGAGCGCTATAACAAGGTCGTCGATGCCTGGTCGAAATGCACCGACGAAGTTGCCGGCGCGATGATGAAGGAAATCAAACGCCAGGAAATTGGCCGCCCGACCAATGCGGTCTGGATGATGTCCGATAGCGGTGCGCGTGGGTCGCCGGCGCAGATGCGCCAGCTGGCCGGGATGCGCGGCCTGATGGCCAAGCCGTCGGGAGAAATCATCGAACAGCCGATCATAGCCAACTTCAAGGAAGGCCTGTCGGTTCTCGAATACTTCAACTCCACCCATGGCGCCCGCAAGGGCCTCGCCGATACAGCGTTGAAAACCGCGAATTCCGGCTACCTTACCCGCCGACTGGTTGATGTCGCGCAAGACTGCATCATCACCGAAGATGATTGCGGCACCGTGCGCGGCTTGACAGTCAAGCCGGTGATGGATGGCGGCGAAGTGGTGTCGTCGATGTACGAGCGCGTGCTTGGCCGCACCACGGCTGACGCGGTGATCGATGCCGCGACCGGCGAAGTGATTATCGGCGCCAACGAACTGATCAGCGAAGAAGACGCCGAGCGGATCGAAACCGCCGGTGTTGAGGTGATGCGCATCCGCTCGGTGCTGACCTGCGAAGCGAAAGTTGGCATTTGCGGCCATTGCTATGGGCGCGATCTGGCCCGCGGCACCCCGGTCAATCAGGGTGAAGCGGTTGGCGTCATTGCCGCGCAATCGATCGGCGAGCCTGGCACCCAGCTCACCATGCGCACCTTCCACATTGGTGGCGCTGCTCAGCGTGGCGCCGAACAATCGAGCGTCGAAGCCAGCCATGATGGCACGGTGAAGATGAACAGCCCGAACGTGGTGGTGTCCGGCGCCGGTGTGCCGGTGGTGATGAGCCGCAATTGCGAAATTGTGCTCACCGATCCCAGCGGCCGCGAACGCGCGCGCTTCCGGGTGCCCTACGGCGCCCGGCTGCTGACCACGGAAGGGGCGGCCGTCACCCGTTTGCAAAAGCTTGCGGAATGGGACCCGTACACCCTGCCAATCATCACCGAACAGGACGGCAAGATCGAATATCTCGATCTGCTTGAAGGCGCGACGCTGGTCGAGCGGGTCGACGAAGTGACCGGCCTGACCTCCAAGGTCGTGGTCGATTACAAGCAGAACGCTCGTGGCGCCGATCTCCGTCCGCGTCTGCAACTGAAGGACGCCAAAGGCAAAGTGGTCCAGATGACCAACGGCGCCGATGCGCGCTACTTTCTGCAGCCTGACTCTATCCTCTCGGTCGAGAACGGTGCGACGGTGGTGGCCGGCGACGTGCTGGCCCGCATCCCGCGCGAAGGTAGCAAAACCCGCGACATCACCGGTGGTCTGCCGCGAGTTGCCGAACTGTTCGAGGCTCGGCGTCCGAAAGACCACGCCATCATCGCCGAGAATGATGGTCGGGTGGAGTTCGGCAAGGATTACAAAGCCAAGCGGCGGATTATCGTCAAGAATGATGAAACCGGCGAGGAGTCTGAGTACCTAGTGCCGAAGGGCAAGCACGTCTCGGTGCAGGAAGGTGACTTCGTACGCCTCGGCGATCCCTTGGTGGACGGGCCGCGCGTGCCGCACGACATCCTCAAGGTGCTCGGCGTTGAAGCTCTTTCAGATTATCTGGTGAACGAAATCCAGGACGTCTATCGACTCCAGGGTGTGAAGATCAACGACAAGCACATTGAGGTGATCGTCCGTCAGATGCTCCAGAAGGTCGAAATTACCGGCCACGGTGATACGACTTTCCTGGTTGGTGAACAGATCGACAAGGTCGAGTTCGACGCCGAGAACAACAAGCGCAGCATGGCGGGCGAAGCGGTAGCCACTGCTGAACCGGTCCTGCAAGGCATCACCAAGGCCAGCCTGCAAACCCAGAGCTTCATGAGCGCGGCGTCCTTCCAGGAGACGACTCGTGTGCTCACCGAAGCCGCCACCGCTGGCAAGGTCGATAACCTGATCGGCCTCAAGGAAAACGTCATTGTCGGCCGTCTAATTCCGGCCGGTACAGGTGCAATCATGAATCGGTTGCGCGCGATCGCCGCCGGGCGTGATCAGGGGCATATCGCCCAGGCCAATGTCGCGCTGCCCTCGCGAGCGGCGGAGTAATAAGGAAGGCAGGGCGTGTGGATTCGCCCCCTGCGGTGCCGGGCTAGGGCATCTATGGTTAAGGCTGGTCGGGACTGAAGAAGGGGCTGAGGTATAGGTTCGACCAGTACCTCAGCCTTTTTTCATTCCCGTCGCTTTTACTTGGGCTTGGCGTCCAGGGTTCTGCCCTGGAATGGGCTGGGACGGCGCTCCAATGCTTGCCTGCCTTTCGCGCCAACCGCCATGCAACCTCGGCATGGCCTCTTGTCGATTTGCCTCGATCGGGTGCTTGACTTGCAAGGTTGGTGCCCGTAGTTATCCGCCCCTCGGGACGGTTGGTGGTTTCCACCTTGGCCACCTGGGAAAGTTTAGACCTTCGCGTGCGGTGCCGTCTTCGGACACAGGCCGTGTGTAGGTTGAACACCGTAGATGGGGGGCAACCTCGGCTGCGGTGATTGTTTATGGAAGTTGGTCTTCTGCCTCTATAATGGAGGTTTCGACCAGGAGCGAAAGAGGGTCCATGCCGACCATCAACCAGCTGATTGCCCAGGGCCGCCATCCAGCCCCGAAGCGCAACAAGGTGCCTGCCCTGCAGGGCTGCCCGCAGAAGCGCGGTGTCTGCACGCGGGTCTACACCACGACTCCGAAGAAGCCGAACTCGGCGCTTCGTAAGGTTGCCAAGGTGCGCCTAACCAACGGCTTTGAAGTCGTGAGCTACATTCCCGGTGAAGGCCACAACCTCCAGGAACATAGCGTCGTGCTGATCCGTGGCGGTCGCGTGAAGGATTTGCCCGGCGTGCGCTACCACATTCTGCGTGGCGTCTTGGATACCCAGGGCATTGCCAAGCGTCGTCAGCGCCGGTCGCTGTATGGCGCCAAGCGGCCGAAATAGGGAGAGCGAGGCATGTCACGTCGTCGCCGCGCGGTTAAGCGCGAAATCCTGCCGGACGCGAAGTTCGGTGATGTCGTCATCACGCGTTTCATGAATGCGCTGATGTATGATGGTAAGAAATCCGCTGCCGAGGGTATTGTCTACGGCGCGATGGATACAATGAAGAAGCGCGGCGGCCCGGCGGCCGATCCGGTTGCGATGTTCCACACTGCGTTGGACAATGTGAAGCCGGCGGTTGAAGTGCGGTCGCGGCGCGTTGGCGGAGCGACCTACCAGGTGCCTGTCGAAGTGCGCACCGAACGTCGACAGGCTTTGGCAATTCGCTGGATCATCGACTCTGCCCGCAAGCGCGGCGAGCACACGATGGAAGAGCGTTTGTCGAACGAATTGTCGGATGCGGTGAATAACCGCGGTTCGGCTGTCAAGAAGCGCGAAGATACCCACCGCATGGCCGAAGCCAATAAGGCCTTCAGCCATTACCGTTGGTAATTTGATCCACCCAACCCCGAAACCAGACCGGGCACGGAGACACGACGATGGGTAAAGCTAAATTCGAACGCAACAAGCCGCACTGCAACATTGGCACGATCGGCCATGTCGATCATGGCAAGACGTCGCTAACCGCGGCGATCACGAAGATATTGGCGAAGTCGGGTGGTGCCACGTTCACTGCCTACGACCAGATCGACAAGGCGCCGGAAGAGCGCGCCCGTGGCATCACGATTTCCACCGCGCATGTGGAATACGAGACCGCTAACCGCCACTATGCCCATGTCGATTGCCCCGGCCATGCTGACTATGTGAAGAACATGATCACGGGTGCGGCGCAGATGGATGGCGCGATCCTGGTTGTGTCCGCCGCTGACGGCCCGATGCCGCAGACCCGGGAGCACATTCTGCTCGCCCGCCAGGTTGGCGTGCCGGCGCTGGTGGTGTTCCTCAATAAGTGCGACATCGCGGACCCCGACCTGCTTGAACTGGTCGAGCTCGAAGTGCGCGAATTGCTGACCAGCTACGGCTTCCCGGGTGATGACATCCCCATCGTCCAGGGTTCGGCAGTGTGCGCGTTGAACGAAACCCAACCGGAACTCGGCGAACAGGCTGTTATCAAGCTGATGGAAGCGGTTGACGCCTACATCCCGCAACCGGTGCGCGAAGTTGACAAGCCTTTCCTTATGCCGGTGGAAGATGTGTTCTCGATCTCTGGTCGTGGCACTGTGGTGACCGGGCGTGTTGAGCGCGGCATTGTCAAGGTTGGCGAAGAAGTCGAAATCGTTGGCCTGAAAGCTACCGTGAAGACAATCGTCACCGGCGTTGAAATGTTCCGCAAGCTGCTCGATCAAGGTCAGGCTGGCGACAATATCGGCGCATTACTTCGCGGCACGAAGCGTGAAGATGTTGAGCGTGGTCAGGTTTTGGCCAAGCCCGGCTCGATCACCCCGCACACCAAATTCAAAGCCGAAAGCTATATTCTGACGAAGGAAGAGGGCGGCCGTCACACGCCGTTCTTCACTAATTACCGTCCGCAATTCTACTTCCGCACAACCGACGTGACTGGCATCGTCCAGCTGCCGGAAGGGGTGGAAATGGTTATGCCCGGTGACAACGTGTCGATGGACGTGGAACTGATCCACCCGATTGCCATGGATGAAGGCCTGCGTTTCGCCATTCGCGAAGGTGGTCGTACCGTCGGCGCCGGCGTTGTCGCCAAGATTGTCCAGTAACACACGAAAGGTTCCAGGCCGGTTTGGCTTGGAAATGCTGAGCGATGGATAATCAGAACATACGCATTCGCCTTAAGGCGTACGACCATCGGGTGCTGGACAACAGCACCAAGGAAATCGTGAACACCGCCAAGCGGACGGGTGCGCGGGTACGGGGGCCGATTCCGCTTCCGACTCACATTGAACGCTTCACGGTCAACCGGTCGCCACATGTCGACAAGAAAAGTCGTGAACAGTTCGAGATTCGCACCCATCGTCGCTTGCTCGACATTGTCGACCCGACCCCGCAAACGGTGGATGCGCTGATGAAGTTGGATCTTGCCTCCGGCGTGGACGTCGAAATCAAGATCTGACGCCCAGACCGGAAGCCTTCCGGTCGGTAATTTTGGCCTACGGACCCGCTCTTGGGTCCCTCTGGGGAAAGAAACTTATGCGAACAGGACTTCTCGCGAAGAAGCTGGGCATGACCCGGATCTTCAAGGAAGACGGGACCCATGTTCCCGTCACCGTGCTGCACCTGGATGACCTCCAGGTGGTCGCCGCGCGCACGACCGAAAAAGATGGGTATGACGCCGTCCAACTCGGCTGGGGCCGCGCCAAGGTGAAGAACGTCTCCGATCCGAACAAGGGTCACTTTGCCAAGGCGAAGGTTGAGCCGAAATTAAAGCTGGTCGAATTTCGCGTGGCGCCCGACGCGCTGCTCGAGCCCGGCGCGACTTTGTCGGCAGAGCATTTCGTTGTGGGCCAGAAGGTCGATGTGACCGGCATCTCGCAGGGCAAGGGCTTTGCGGGTGCGATGAAGCGATGGAACTTCGCCGGCCTTGAAGCGAGTCACGGTGTCTCGATCAGCCATCGGTCGCATGGTTCGACCGGTAATCGTCAGGATCCTGGCAAGACTTTCAAGAATAAGAAAATGGCCGGCCATATGGGCCAGGACCGCATTACGACCCTGAACCTGGAAATCGCGGCGATCGATGTCGCGCGTTGCTTGGTCATGGTGCACGGCGCGGTCCCAGGCTCCAAGGGTGGCTACGTGACGGTTCGCGACGCGATCAAGAAGCCGCGTCCTGCCGATTTGCCTTACCCGGCGGCACTGATCACGGCTGTCGCTTCGCCCGCCGCGCCCACTGAAGCAGAGGGTTGAGGACAGCACGATGCAAATCGAAATTAAAACCCTCGAAAATGGTTCGGCCGGAACAGTTGAACTTCCCGAAGCCTTGTTCGGAGCTACGCCGCGCAAGGATATTATGGCCCGTGTGGTTCAGTGGCAGCAGTCCAAGCGCCGCGCTGGAACCCATAAAATCAAGGGCATGGGCGAAGTCCGCGGCACGACTAAAAAACCCTACAAGCAAAAGGGCACTGGCAGTGCTCGGCAGGGCAGCTTGCGCGCCCCGCAGTTTCGCGGTGGTGGCGTGGTGCATGGTCCGGTGGTTCGCAGCCACGAATATGACCTGCCGAAAAAGGTGCGTCGTCTTGGTTTGATCAGCGCGCTGTCGCAGAAGCAGGCGGACGGCAAGCTTGTTGTGCTCGACACCATCAATGGCCCCACCAAGACTCGTGATTTGCAGTCCAAGTTAAATGCGCTGGGCTGGACATCGGCTTTGGTGGTGGATCGTGACATTGATGTTGGCTTCGCCCTTGCCAGCCGCAATATCATTGGCATCGATCTCCTGCCGACAGTTGGCGCCAATGTTTATGATATCTTGCGCCACGACGTGCTGGCCATTACCACGGCTGGACTTGAAGGCCTGAAGGAGCGCTTGGCATGAGCGAGACCAAAGCGGTGAAGGCATCAAAAAAGGGCCCAACTTTGTCGCGCGAAGCGATGTACACCATTATTCGCAGCCCGGTGATCACCGAGAAGGCAACGGCACTCGCCGAGCGCAGCCAGGTGGTCTTTAAGGTCGCGCTCGATGCCAGCAAGCCCGAAATCAAGGCCGCGATCGAGGGGCTGTTCGGCGTGAAAGTGCTGGGGGTCAATACCCTGGTGCTTAAAGGCAAGACCAAGATGCACAAGGGTCGTCCTGGCCGGCGGTCGGATGTCAAAAAGGCTTATGTGCGGTTGGCCGACGGTCAGTCGATCGATCTGACCACCGGTCTGGCATAGGGCGGGAATAGCTGAAATGGCGATGAAAAACTTCAATCCCGTTACGCCTAGCCTGCGCGGCACGGTGCTGATCGACCGTAGTGATTTGTGGAAGGGTAAGCCCGTCAAAGGGCTGACCGAAGGCAAGCAAAAGACGGGTGGGCGCAATAATCATGGTCGCATCACCAGTTTTTTCCGCGGTGGCGGTCACAAGCAGACCTATCGTATTGTCGATTTCAAGCGTCGTCGGGCCGATGTGCCGGCGGTAGTTGAGCGTATCGAATATGACCCAAACCGCACGGCGTTCATCGCGCTTCTGAAATATCAGGATGGTGAACTGGCTTACATTCTGGCACCGCAGCGTCTTAAGGCCGGCGATAGCGTTATTTCCGGCACTCGCGTGGATATCAAGCCGGGCAATGCCATGCCGCTTGGCGCGATTCCAGTTGGTACGATTGTCCACAATATCGAATTGCGCCCCGGCGCCGGCGGCAAGCTTGCGCGCGCCGCCGGGCAATATGCCCAGCTTGTTGGTAAGGATTCGGGATACGCTCAAATCAAGCTGATGTCTGGCGAACTCCGCATGGTGCGGGGCGAATGCATGGGCACGGTGGGGGCGGTTTCGAACGCTGACAATTCAAACCAGAGCCTTGGCAAGGCTGGTCGCAATCGTTGGTTGGGCCGCAAGCCGCATAATCGCGGTGTTGTGATGAACCCAGTTGACCATCCGCATGGCGGTGGTGAAGGCCGGACTTCGGGCGGCCGTCATCCAGTCACACCGTGGGGCAAGCCGACCAAGGGCTACAAAACTCGTATGAACAAGCGGACGGATCGATTGATTATTCGCAACCGCAGCAAGGGCAAGGGCTAAGCCATGACCCGTTCCTCCTGGAAAGGCCCGTTCGTTGACGGGTATATGCTGAACAAGGCCGAAGCGGCCCGTCAGTCTGGTCGCAATGAGGTCATCAAGATCTGGTCGCGCCGCTCCACCATCCTGCCGCAATTTATCGGCCTGGTGTTTGGCGTCTATAATGGCAAGAAGTTCCTGCCGGTGCAGGTGTCCGAGAACATGGTGGGGCATAAGTTCGGCGAATTCTCGCCGA
>JANXRN010000224.1 GCA_025352995.1 Acetobacteraceae bacterium | reverse complement strand
AAAAAACTTTATCAATGGCGCACTGCCGCCGGTGCGAACGCGGAACTAAAGTGAGAAAGTTTTTTTGGTTCTTTTTGTTCACAAAAAGAACGCGCTTCCTAACCTAAAGAAACCTCCTATTCGGCTCCCCACCCAGCAAATGCAGCCCCACCGCCTCAAGATGCGTCATCCGCCCCTGGACCTGCTGGGTCACCGCATGCATGTCGCGGAACCGCCGCTCGAACGGCTGGCTGTCGAAGATCGCCGTCGCCCCGGCCTCCCGCCAGCAAATATCCACCACTTCCTTGGCCTGATGAATGGCGAAAGTGGTGGCGAGCCTTATGTCGATTTTCTGGTCGAGCGTCATTCGCCCGGACGCGGCCACGCTGTCCCAGGTTTCGTCCAGGCAATTCAACAACCCCGCCCGCGCCGCCCGCCACTTCCCTTCGGCGAGCGCAAGGTCACGCTGCACCGTCGGGCTGTCGCGCAACGCCCGGCTGGTGGCGGTCGGGGTTTTAGCCCGCGCGAGGCCAACGAACGCATCCAGCATGCCGCGCGCAATGCCGAGGCCGACGCTCGCGAAGGCGGACGCATAAAGATGGGTGGTGGTGAATTGATAGAGCATGCCGGAATTGTGCCGTTCGGCATCGATATCGCGGCAGACCGTGTAGTCATCGGCAACGAACAGATCGGTCACTTCGTACGTGTCGCTGCCGGTCCCCCGCAGCCCCATGACCTGCCAGGCATCGGTGAACGCCGGCGTGGCGCGCGGAAACAGCATGGTGCGTTCCATCCGCCCACCGTCGGGGCCGGTTCGGAACGATCCATCGCGTTCTTCCACCCAGCAGTGCCCGCCGAGCCAGGTCGCGTGCTTGTTGCCGCTGGCAAACTGCCAGCGCCCGGTCACGCGATACCCGCCATCAACCACCCGCGCGATCGACCCTGGCCCCATCCCCCAGGCCAGCACCGCCCGCCGATCGCCGCCCCAGATGTCGTCGGCAATTGCGGGTTTGAGGTAGGCCGCCGCCATCGAACACCCTGAACCTTGCCCGATGCACCAGGCGGTGGAAGCATCTTCCCGCGCGATTTCGATCACCATCCGGACGAAATCCGCCGGCCGCACTTCCTCCCCGCCAAAGCGTCGCGGCAGCAGGCAGCGGAACAGCCCTGCGCCATGCAGCGCGTCCAGAACTTCCGGCGTCAGCGCCCGGTCCGCCTCGATGCGCGCGGCATTGGCCGCAAGCACCGGCGCCACAAGTCGGGCGCGCGCGGCAGGTGGTGCGGCATGGTCGATCACGGTGCCAGCATTCATCGCTTTGGGGTGCCTCCGGTTTGGTCAAGTGTCCAACCGCGCGCTTGGCCGTGTCAATCGCCGTTTGCCAGCGCTATGCGCATATGGATATAACCAACCCAACCGGAGACCGCCCCATGTTTCGTTTCCTGCTCGCCGTCTTTCTGTTGCTCAGCACTCCGGCCCGCGCCCAGCAACTGACGGTGTTCGCCGCCGCCAGCCTGACCGACGCGATGAAAGATATCGGCAAATTATGGGAAGCCGCCGGCCATGGCGCGGTCCGTTTCAACTTTGCCGCCAGTTCCACCCTGGCGCGGCAGATGGAGCAGGGGGCGCCGGCGAATATGTTCGCCTCGGCTGATGTGCAATGGATGGATTACGCGGCGGGGAAGGGGTTGATTGCCACCGATACGCGCCGCAATTTGCTCGGCAATGATCTGGTGCTGGTGATGCCAAAAGATAAAGCGCGCCAGATCGTAATCGATTCAGCGCTGGACGTCGCGGCCTTGCTCGGCGCCGATGGGCGTATCGCGACCGGTGATCCCGCCAACGTGCCGGTCGGGATTTACGCCCAGCAGGCGCTGACCAAACTTGGCCTGTGGGCCAAGATCGAACCGCGTCTGGCCCGCAGTGACAGCGTGCGCAGCGCGCTTCTACTGGTCGAACTTGGCGAAGCGCCGGCCGGGATTGTCTACGCCACCGATGCGCCGATTGCGCCGGGCGTCGCGATTGTGGGGGTGTTTCCAGACGCGAGCCACGACCCGATCATTTACCCGTTCGCGGTGACCAAAGCGGGCGATACCGCCGAAGCGCGGGCGCTCCTGAACTACCTCGCGGGCCCCGATGCGGCGAAGATTTTCCGTGCGCACGGCTTTCGCTTAAACTAGTCCCTGCTCTCCATTGGGAGAAACGGTCGTAGGGTGTCAGTAAAGCTGGGGACTGCACCAACTCGGGCGCGCGAAAATGGTGCCGTCCCAACCGGGACTGACACGCTACGAAGCGGCCCCTAACCGCAACACCAGCGGCGGCGTTGCTTCCGTCACCGGCCCCAGCAGTACCGATAATCCCAACCCCGCCGCCTGCGCCAGCAACACCGTCAGCGGCGCTTGCAATTTGTTCGGGTCATCTAGCATCCCCCAGGCCTGATCGGGATCGGCCAGCAGCCCGATGAACCCGATTGGCCATGCCGCACGCGGCCCGCCGATGCCGAACACCACATCCCCATCCGGATTGCCGCCGATGGTCAGCGTGCCGCTACCCTGCACCGCGCCCTCCGCCAGCAGCAGCGCGTTCAGCGCCAATCGCGCGCCGTCAGCACTGAATGATGCGCACGGGTCAAGATACTCGGTCGAAATCGCCAGCCGTTTGGTGGCAAGCCCGGCGGCAAAGGCAATAAATTCCTCCGACGACAATGCCGCCGGCGCACCCCAGGCCGCCCGCAGCAGCCGCAGCCGCTGCGCCATTAACTGGCTTGCTTCGGCAATGATCGCCAATGCTTCCTGCGCGTTCGCCGGATCATCGGCCGCCACGTCCGCCGCCCCCAGCATTGCGTTCAACAGCCCGCTCAGATCATGACATAATCTTGTCGCAAGCAGTTCGGCGAGGCGGAGTCCGTTGTGCATCTCAGCCATCTTTCCGAGCCTTTGCATGTCTTGCCAGGCGGTTGATCCAACAACAGTTTGTCACGGACATGTCATGCCGACATACCGGACATGCCCGCATCCTGTCTACCACCGGACCGGGTTTTACTTGCCATGGGTAAACGAATGATGGACGTAGCGCCTGGGTTTCGCAGGCGTCCTCTTGCATCCCGGTTACGAAGCGCCGACATTCGTTGTGTTCGTTGGAGCACAACCATTGCCGGTCCACCCATCATGATCGACCCGTTCGGCCGCGCCATCACCTATTTGCGCGTATCGGTCACCGACCGCTGCGACCTTCGCTGCACGTACTGCATGTCCGACGACATGAAGTTCCTGCCCAAGGCGGAATTGCTGACGCTCGAAGAACTCGACCGACTGTGCGGTGCCTTCATTCGCCTCGGCACTGACAAGATCCGCATTACCGGCGGCGAACCCTTGGTCCGGCGCGATGTGCAGCAGCTTTTCCGCGCGCTTGGAAGCCGCCTTGGCGCTGGCGGATTGCGCGAACTGACGCTCACCACCAACGGCACCACCCTTGCGCAACACGCGGGCATGCTGGCGGCGTCGGGTGTCAGAAGGGTC
>JANXRN010000211.1 GCA_025352995.1 Acetobacteraceae bacterium | reverse complement strand
GTTTTTTTGGTTCTTTTTGTTCACAAAAAGAACGCCTTCCTTCCCCTCCCGTCCCTGCTAAACTGCCAGCGGAAATCGAGGTGCCGCATGTACACGCAAGGCCTGAACCAGCGCGAAGCCGCCGCCGATGACAGTGCCGAGGCGCTGCGTTTCCAGGCGCGCGTTGATGCCGAAGAAAAGATCGAAGCGAATGACTGGATGCCCGATGCCTATCGCCGCACCCTGGTCCGCCAGATCAGTCAGCATGCCCATTCGGAAATCGTCGGCATGCTGCCGGAGGGCAACTGGATCACCCGGGCGCCGAGTTTGCGACGCAAGGCGGCGCTGCTCGCCAAGGTGCAGGATGAAGGTGGGCACGGGCTTTATTTATACGCCGCCGCCGAAACACTTGGGGTGGCGCGGGAAGAATTGATTGATCAGTTGCTGGAAGGGCGGGCAAAATATTCCTCGATCTTCAACTACCCGACCCTGACCTGGGCCGATATTGGCGCAATCGGCTGGCTGGTCGATGGGGCGGCGATCATGAACCAGATCCCGCTATGCCGGTGTTCCTATGGGCCGTATGCGCGCGCAATGATCCGGGTGTGCAAGGAGGAAAGCTTCCACCAGCGCCAGGGTTACGAAATCATGATGACTTTGGCGCGCGGCACCGCAGCGCAGAAGGCGATGGCGCAGGACGCGCTGGATCGCTGGTGGTGGCCGTGCCTGATGATGTTCGGGCCGCCGGATGGCGCGTCGCTGCATTCTGATACGTCTATGCAATGGAAAATCAAGCGCTTTTCCAATGACGGGCTGCGGCAAAAATTTGTCGATGCGACAATTCCACAGGCGCAGTTCCTCGGGCTGACCATCCCCGATCCGGCGCTGACGTTGGACGAAGCAACCGGCCAGTGGCGCTATGGCGAAATCGACTGGGTGGAATTCAAACGCGTAGTCGCCGGCGACGGGCCGTGCAACCGCGAGCGGCTGGCGGCGCGCCAGGACGCCCATGCGGATGGCGCCTGGGTGCGCGATGCGGCGCTCGCGTTTGCAGCCAAGCGTAACAGTCGGAAGCAGGCAGCATGAGCACGGCGAAATTCCCGCTATGGGAGGTTTTCATTCGCAGCCGCAACGGTTTGTCGCATCGCCATGCCGGATCGGTGCATGCGGCGGACGCCACCATGGCGTTGCAGGCGGCGCGCGATGTTTACACGCGGCGGGGGGAGGGTTTGTCGATCTGGGTGGTGCCGTCCAACGCCATCATCGCGTCGGACCCCGCTGACAAAGCGATGCTGTTTGAACCTGCGGAAAGCAAGATCTACCGCCACCCGACTTTCTACGACATCCCCGACGAAGTGGGGCATATGTGATGCTGCTCGCTTTCGCGTTGCGCCGCGCCGATGACGCGCTGGTGCTGGGCCACCGCCTGTCGGAATGGACCGGGCGCGCGCCATTGCTGGAAGAAGAATTGGCGCTGGCCAATCTGGCGCTCGATCTCATCGGCCAGGCGCGGGAATTATATGCGCTGGCGGGCGAAATCGCCGGCGATGGGCGGGATGAGGATGACCTCGCCTATCTGCGCACCGATCGAGAATATTCCAATATCCTGTTGGTGGAATTGCCGCGCGGCGACTTCGCTTTCACCATCGCGCGGCAGTTTTTATATGCGAGTTTCGTCGATCGCTGGTGGCGGGCAACGATGGCGTCCACCGATCCGCGGGTGGCGGCAATTGCGGCCAAGGCGGAGAAGGAAACCGCCTATCATCTGCGCCACAGCGCGGAATGGCTGATCCGGCTGGGCGATGGCACTGACGAAAGCGCGCGGCGGGCGCAGGCGGCACTCGACAAAATCTGGCCTTACGTGGGCGAAATGTTTGAGGCGGAGGATGCGGCGCTGGTAACAGCGGGGGTTTGCGCCGATCCGCCGTCGCTGCGCGCGGCTTGGGATGGCGGGGTGAACGCGGTTCTGGCCCAGGCAAAATTGCAGCGCCCGCGCGATGGCTGGATGCAAACCGGCGGTCGGGCGGGTCGGCATAGCGAACATCTCGGGCCGATGCTGGCGGAAATGCAACATTTGCAGCGCACCCACCCGGGCGCGAAATGGTAGGTCTGCGACAGCGCGCGTGGGACGCCGCGGCAACGGTGGTCGATCCGGAAATTCCGGTGCTGACGATTGCGGATTTGGGCGTGCTGCGCGATGTCGTGGTGAACGGCGATCAGGTGGAAGTGGCGATCACCCCGACCTATTCCGGCTGTCCGGCGATGGCGATGATCGCGCTTGATGTCGAAACCGCGTTGGCGCGGGCCGGCATTGGCAATGCCCGAGTGATCACCGTGCTGGCGCCAGCCTGGACGACGGATTGGCTGTCCGCCGCCGGGCGGGAAAAATTGCTTGCGTACGGCATTGCGCCGCCGCCGGCTGCCGGGCGCGGGGGATTATTCGCGACCCCGATCGTTGCCTGTCCGCGCTGCGCAGCGACCGATACCGAGCAATTGGCGGAATTTGGCTCGACATCTTGCAAGGCGCTGTGGCGCTGCGTTGCGTGTCGGGAGCCGTTTGATGTGTTCAAGTGCCACTGATGCCGTTTCATTCGTTGCGCATTGCCGATCTGGTTCGCGAAACCGCTGATTGCGTGTCGCTTGCTTTCGACATCCCGCCGGCGTTGCGGACGGAATTTGCCTTTCGGCCCGGCCAGTACCTGACCTTGCGCACCTATCGCGATGGCGAGGAACTGCGCCGGGCCTATTCAATTTGCGCCGGGCTGGATGACGGGGAAGTTCGGGTGGCGATCAAACGCGCCGATCCGGGTGGGTTTTCGGACTGGGCCAACAGCGCGTTGCGCGCCGGCGATGTGATGGATGTGATGCCGCCTGAAGGTGGCTTCGGCCTGGCGCCGGACCCGGTCGCGCGTCGCACCATCCTGGCGATTGCCGCCGGGTCTGGCATTACCCCGATCTTGTCGATCGCCAAGTCGGTGCTGGCGCGTGAACCGGAAAGCCAGGTGATCTTGCTTTATGGCAGCCGCAGCACTGCGGACATCATCTTTCGGGCGACGCTGGAGGATTTGAAGGACCGCTATGTGGATCGCTTCACGGTGATCCATGTTTTGTCGCGCGAAACGCAAGATATCGGGGTGCTGAACGGACGGATTGATGCGGACAAGCTTGGGGTATTGTTGCCCGGGCTCGCGGCGCCGGACGACATTGATGCGGCGTTCTTGTGCGGGCCTGCAGAAATGCTCGATGCGCTGCCGGCGGCTTTGCTGGCCTGGGGGCTGCCGGAAGGGCGCATTCATACCGAACGCTTCACCCCTTCCGGCCCACGCCGCGCGACGGCCGTGGTTCCCCCCGATGCGCCCGCCTTCGCCATGGCCACCATCATCCACGACGGCCAGACGCGGATTGTGCCCGTCGCGGCGGGGGAAGCGGTGCTCGACGCCGCATTGCGCGCCGGGATGGATTTGCCCTGGTCCTGCCGGGGCGGGATGTGTTCGACCTGCCGGGCGCGGGTGGTGACGGGCGCAGTGGAGATGACGCAGAATTTCTCGCTGGAGAAGTGGGAAACCGATGCCGGCTACGTGCTGTCGTGCCAGGCGCATCCGGTTTCGGCGGAAATCACCCTCGATTATGATCATTTGTAGTTGACGCTGGGAAAATGCAGCAGACTGGTTAAACTACGGACGCATCTTCCCGAGGACCAACCGATGTTCCGCACTCGCCGTCTGAGCGCCGCCATTCTTGCAGCAGGCACTTTGCTTGCGCCTGCCATGTCGCACGCGGAAACCAGTGCCGCCGATGCCGCCGCGATGCGGGCCAGCATCAACGGCTTCATCTTGCAATTTGCCGGGGTGCCGACGGTTGCCGATCTGCTGACCCCGGTGATCACGCCCGAAGGCGATCATCTTCGGCTCAGCTTCGCCTGGGACGCGATCGGGCCAATTGCGGATTATTCGCTGACGGCCGGCGCGATTACCGCCAATGCCAAGCCGTTGAGCGGTGGGCGCTGGGCAATCGACGATGTGCGCTTTCCAGCCAAAATTGTGGCGGGCGGCGATCCGGCCAATCCGGCGGCATTGGGCATGACCATCACGATCGCCGAACAATCCGGCAGCCTGATCTTTGATCCGGCCTTGGCGACCAGCTCGACCTTTGACGCAAAACTGCGCGGGCTGTCGGTGGTGGCCCAAAGCCCGCAAGGGGCGTCGACCCAACGGCGGGAAACGGTGGAAGTTCACGCGGTGTGGCAGCCGCGCGGCAACGGCCGGATCGATATGCGCGAAGAAATGATCGAAACCGGCTACGCGGTCGGCATCCCGACGCCAGGCGGCACCCCGATCAACCTGCTAATCGATCGGGTCACGAGCAAGGCCGAGATCAAGAATTTCGCCATGGCAGAATTTGGCGCGCTGCTGAAGGACGTGATGACCTTGGTTCGCGCACCGGAAACCATCGGGGTGCTCGCCACCGGTGCCAGCAAGCCGAGCAAGGACATGCTGGCGATGGCGCGCCGCGCGCTGACAGTGACTGCAAGCTTGCTCGACGGGGTTGACGCCGAGGGCAGCGCGGCTGGCATTCATGTCCAGGCCGGCAGTATGGATGTCGGCCTCAAGAAATTCACCATGGCGCTGCATACCGGCGTTACCGACGGGGCGTTGCAGGCGAGCATGCCGATGAGCGCTGAGGGGCTGGATATTGGTGACCTGGTGAAAGGGCCGCTGAAAGACGTGCTGCCGCGCCGCATCAGCCTGACGCCGAATATTGGCGGCATCGACAAGGAAGGCCTGTTCGGGCTGCTGCGCAAGGCGATTGATGGCAAGCTGGTCGATCAGGCCGGCTGGCAGGCGGCGGTTGAGGATATCTTGTCC
>JANXRN010000187.1 GCA_025352995.1 Acetobacteraceae bacterium | reverse complement strand
CGGCGGAGGGCCGGCGAGAGATTTGGGGTCCTGGGAAGGAGGAAATGCCGCCAGGATGCGGGACATCCTGGCAAATTTCCGACGCTCCCAGCGGCAAAAAGCACCATCGGGCCGGCCCGGCAGACTTTCCGGACGGACACTGAGTATATTCCGACTCTATCCCCGTTACCGGGAAAGAGTTTGATCCACATCAATGACAATGCGGCCGCCTGGGGAAAGATTGCTCGCCCAAGGAACCGTGATTGCGCGAAGGATACTACGTTATCGGCTCTGCTGCCGCGTCAAACGGTGACATTGGCCCGATCGGTATGATTAATAACAGGAACAGTATGCAAAAGCTCCGCACCCTCAATCGCCGCAACCTGCTGATCGCGGCGACGGCTATGACCGCGGCGCACAGCATTCCGCATTTTCCTGCGGCCGCGACGTCTGCTGCGCAACCCACACGCTTAATCGTTGATCGTCGGACCGTTGAGGTTGATGGCCGTGCTGCATCGGTGTTCGGTATCCGCCAACCCGATGGCTTCCCTGGTGTCGTGCTCGGTCCTGATCAACCCTTCTCGGTGAGCGTGGCCAATCGCTGCGGAGAAGCGACGATCGTGCATTGGCATGGCCAGACCCCGCCCGTCCTCCAAGACGGCGTCGCCGAAACCGGCGGTACCATCATCGAAACAGGCGCTGAGCAGACCTACAATTTTGTAGCCCGGCCCGGAACTCACTGGATGCACTCCCATCACGGCCTTCAGGAGCAGGCATTGATGGCCGCCCCACTGATCGTTCGCACCGCAGAGGATTTGCGGGCGGATATGCAGGAGGTCACGGTGCTGCTGCACGATTTCAGTTTCCGCCCCCCCACCGAGGTGCTGGCCGCCGTCGCCGGCCCGCGCAAAGCTGCGGGAGGAGCCGCGTCGATGCCTGGCATGGTCATGACGACAGGCAACGCAGGCCCCGACCTCAATGATTTCGACTACGATGCCTACCTCGCCAACGATCGCACTTTGACCGATCCACTGGTAGTTCGGGCCGCAGCGGGCACTCGTGTACGGCTCCGACTGATCAACGGCGCAACTTCGACGGCATTCTGGATCGACACCGGCGCACTGGACGGAACCGTTATCGCCGCTGACGGTAACAACGTGCGACCCGTCAGTGACCGCCGCTTTCCGCTAGCCCAGGGCCAGCGCCTTGACATCGTGGTGACAATTCCGAAGGACGGGGGCGTGTTCCCAATCCTGGCTCAACGCGAGGGTGACGCCCGTAGGACCGGAGTACTACTCGCCTCGGCAGGTGCCGCAATTCGTAAAATATCGGGCATTGCGGACGCGATTGTTCCTGCAATCGACAATTCACTGGAAAGGCGGCTGGTGGCGATGGCCCCGCTTGTTGTTTCCCCCGCCGGTATCACACACAGGATCGCGCTGACCGGTTCAATGATGCCCTACATCTGGTCCATCGACGATCAAACTTGGGCAAACCATGTGCCGTTGCGCGTCCGAAAAGGGCAACGCGTGGTGATCGAGATGTCGAACCGTGGCCAGATGGCGCATCCGATGCATTTGCACGGGCACCATTTCCAGGTTGTGGCACTCGACGGAGCACACCTGCTTGGGGCGGTGCGGGATACGGTGCTGGTGCCCACCAATAGCTCGGTCACGGTTGCATTTAATGCCGATAACCCGGGGCGATGGCTTTTCCACTGCCATAATTTGTTTCACATGGCGACCGGTATGATGACCGAACTCGTCTACGAAGATGTTGCATGAATTACTTCACTCAAATTCTAGGATCCAGCACATGAACCGTACAAACACCCAGCTTACCCTTGTCGCAATCGCTCTCGCCGCGTCCATGGTGACGGCATATGCGCAGACGCCTGCCCCGCGTCCGCCCGCCGCTGGCACCGCGCCGTCCGCGCAAATGCCAATGCCGACACCGCCGGTTGGCATGCCGATGATGCAAAACGGCCAACCTGGTGCCATGGCTGGCGACATGGGTCGAATGATGGAGATGATGCGCCCGATGATGGCGGAGCGCCGCGGGATGGGTATGCCGTTTGAGCATGTCGAAGGCCGCATTGCCTACCTCAAAGCCGAATTGAAAATCACCGACCCGCAGTCCGCTGCATGGAATGCCTTCGCGGAGACTTTGCGTGTCGATGCAGCTGCGATGAAGACAATGCATGAGGGTATGATGAAGGGCGGGATGCCGACCACAGCGCCCGACCGGATGGCAGCCCATCGCAAAATGATGTCCAGCCGGATGGCGATGATGGAGCGTTCGGAAGTCAGCATGAAGGCGCTTTATGAGGTACTGTCGGCCGACCAGCGCAAAGCATTCGACCAGATGATGGCAGGCCCGATGGGAATGATGTAAGCTATGAAACGCGTAACCATATCGCGACGGTTGACATCGGGCATGAAGGGTTGCCTGCGCCTCTCTGCTGGAGGATGATCCGTGGTCTTCATGTTGCAATGGCCGTCGATGCTCACCCTCGTCATGTTTCCTTCCTGGTCGTCATGTATGTCCCGCTTGCGCATACTGAGCAGGCGGAGGCCCGCGAGATGTTAGACGACGAATTTGACCGCTACGCGGTCCGGGCTTCGGGTTGGTTCCTCCGCCTGGGCCGTCCACGGACTGATCGCGGACTGGTATAATGTCAGTCCCAGTGACCTGGCTCACCAAAATCAGGCGATATCTCGCCGTACTCACGATAGGAAATCTGATCTGGGAATTTGCCCAGATGCCGCTCTATAGTTTGTGGAATACCGGCTCTACACAGGAAATAATCTTCGCCGCCATCCACTGTACTGGCGGTGACGTGCTGATCGGCATGGCGGCGCTGATCGGAAGCATACTCCTGTTCGGAACTTCCATCTGGCCAAACGCGAGGTTCGTGATTGTCGCCATATCTACTTTGGCCGCCGGCCTCGTCTACACGATTTACAGCGAGCACCTCAACACGGCCCGCGGCGCCTGGAGTTACTCGCCGCTCATGCCAGTGCTGGCGGGATTGGGTACCGGCTTGGCGCCCCTGACACAGTGGCTTGTGGTCCCGCTTTTGGCTTTCGCCTTTATTCGCTTACCACAAATGGACCGGCGCAGCGCAAAACATTCCCTGAGTGGCCTTGACCTTCCCACAATGGCAATCACCACATCTTCGTCCACGCCGGACCACTTGGCGCGATCAAACCGGAGAGCGTCATGAACCACCCTGAAACCGAACATCATCACGGGACCAACGCCAAGGGATGCTGCGGATGCGGTGGGGGCGCAACGCCCCCCGGTTCGCCCAACACATTGGTGACCGATCCGGTCTGTGGCATGCAGGTTGACCCCGCTACGTCGAAGCATCGGCACGACCATGACGGGGGGACCTACCATTTCTGTTCTGCCGGCTGCCGCACAAAATTCGCGGCGGAACCGGCCAAATATTTGGCGCAGGCCGGCGACACCAAGTCTGCCATCGACCCGGTGTGCGGCATGAAGGTCGATCCCGCCACATCGAAACACCGCTTTGACTATGGTGGCACGACTTTCCACTTCTGCTCGGCGAAATGCCAGGCGAAGTTCTCGGCAGACCCAGACAGCTACATGAAGCCAAAATCGATTGCGCAGGCGAAGCCGGGCGCGATCTACACCTGTCCGATGCACCCCGAGATCCGCCAGGTCGGGCCCGGTGGTTGTCCGATCTGCGGCATGGCGCTCGAGCCTGTGGAGATCACTGCCGACGCTGGCCCGAACCACGAGTTGGCCGATATGTCCCGGCGCTTCTGGATCGGCCTCGTTTTGACCCTCCCAGTGCTTGTCCTTGAAATGGGCGGTCATATTCCCTGGCTTGGCCTGCCCAACCTCGTTTCACCGCAGGCCTCGATCTGGGTTCAGTTCGTCCTTTCGACGCCTGTCGTGCTGTGGGCCGGATGGCCGTTCTTTGAGCGGGGTGCAGCCTCGGTGCGCTCCGGCCATCTGAACATGTTCACCCTCATCGCGCTCGGCACTGGGGCGGCTTACCTTTACAGCCTGGTGGCGACCTTTGCCCCCAGCCTGTTCCCCGCGGGCTTTCGAATGATGGGCGGCATGGTTTCGGTTTATTACGAGGCGGCCGCGGTGATCACAGTGCTGGTCCTGCTCGGACAGGTGTTGGAACTCCGCGCCCGCGATCAGACCGGCGGGGCCATCCGTGCGCTGCTCAACCTCGCGCCTAAAACCGCACGGCGCCTGCGCGTTGGCGGCGATGACGCGGAAATTGCGCTCGACCAGGTGCAGATAGGCGATCGCCTGCGCGTCCGGCCGGGCGACGGCGTGCCAGTCGATGGCACGGTCATCGAAGGCCGAAGCGCTGTTGATGAATCGATGGTAACCGGCGAGTCGATGCCGTCGGCAAAGGGCCAGGGCGACAAGCTTATCGGTGGCACGGTGAACGGCACCGGTTCGCTGGTCATGCGGGCGGACGCCGTTGGGGCAAGTGGGATGCTGTCGCGCATCGTTGCGATGGTCTCCGAAGCGCAGCGCAGCCGCGCGCCGATCCAGAAGCTTGCCGATACAGTTTCGGGATATTTTGTCCCCGCCGTCCTCGCGATCTCCATCGCGGCGTTTCTCGCCTGGGCAATTTGGGGGCCAGCGCCGGCGATGGCCTTTGCCCTTATTGCCGCCGTGTCGGTGGTTATCATCGCCTGTCCGTGCGCACTTGGTCTTGCCACGCCGATGTCAATCATGGTCGCGGTCGGCAAGGGCGCCGGCGCCGGCGTTCTGATCAAGTCGGCTGAGAGCCTGGAGCGTATGGAGAAAGTCGATACGCTGGTCGTGGATAAGACCGGCACATTGACCGAGGGCAAGCCCCGCGTGACGTCGGTGGTCCCGGCGGGGGGGCTGACCGAGGAAGATGTCTTGCGGCTCGCCGCCAGTCTGGAACGATCGAGCGAGCATCCGCTCGCCGCAGCGATTTCGGCTGCGGCCAAGGACAGGAATGTTACCGTTGAGGAGCCAGCCGATTTCACCTCGGTAACCGGCAAGGGTGTCACTGGAAAAGTTGCTGGGCGCCTCGTGGTGCTGGGCAATGCCAAACTGATGGGCGACCAGGGCATTGACCTCGGCGACCTCGTAGCGAAGGCCGACGCCCTGCGCGGCACTGGCGCGACGGCTTTATTTGTGGCCGCCGATGGCAAGGCAGGCGGCATCATCGCGATTGCCGATCCGATCAAGGCAACCACGCGGGCGGCGCTGGACAGCCTGCGCGCTGATGGCATCCATATTGTGATGTTGACCGGCGATAACAAAACGACCGCTCAAGCGGTTGCCAATCAACTTGGCATTGACGATGTCGAAGCCGATGTACTGCCCGAAGACAAAAACCGGATTGTGAAAAAGCTGCGCGCCGAGGGGAAGATCGTCGCAATGGCCGGGGATGGGGTGAACGACGCGCCGGCTTTGGCCGAGGCCGATGTCGGCATCGCCATGGGCACCGGCACCGAGGTCGCGATCCAGAGCGCCGGCGTCACGCTGGTCAAAGGCGACTTGGCCGGGATCGCGCGGGCTAGGGCCCTCAGCCGCATGACCATGCGCAACATCCGCCAGAATCTGGTGTTCGCCTTCGCCTACAACGCCATTGGCATCCCGGTGGCCGCGGGCGTGCTTTACCCGAACTTTGGCATCTTGCTCAGCCCGATTATCGCGGCGCTGGCGATGTCACTGAGTTCGGTGTCGGTTATCGCGAACGCGTTGCGCCTGCGTGCAGCACATTTGTGAGACACGGCGAATACGCCTGGACTGTCAACGTCGGAGAAATATCATGTCGGGTTCAGTCGCACGCACATCTCACCGATTTCGTATCATTTTCCTCATGCCACTTCTCGGCCTGCTGCTGACCGGCTGTGGTTACAACAACATTCCAACCTTCGAGGAACAGGCGAAAGCCAAGTGGTCGGAAGTGCTGAACCAATATCAGCGGCGCTCCGATCTCATCCCCAATCTGGTCGAGACCGTGAAGGGCTTTGCCAAGCAGGAGAGCAGCGTTCTGGAGGCAGTGACCGCCGCGCGTGCCTCGGCGACCGCAGTGAAGGTCGATGCCAGCACGATTACTGACCCCGAGGCGTTCAAGAAATTCCAAGACGCCCAGGCGCAGCTTTCCGGCTCGCTCGCGCGTCTGCTGGCAATCTCGGAGAACTATCCCGTTCTCAAATCCAACCAGAACTACCTCGCCTTGCAGTCACAGCTTGAGGGCACCGAGAACCGCATCGCCGTGGCGCGCCGCGACTACATCGAAGCTGTCCGCATCTACAACACCGAATTGAAAACGTTCCCAGGCTCGTTCTGGGCGCGTTTCTTCTATCCCAACAATAAGCCGATGGAGGTGTTCACGATCGCCGAGAGTGCGAAGACTGTCCCGCCCGTGAAATTCTAGATCGTCGGTAGATGATCCGGCGTGCGATCCTGATCGCCATCGCCTGGTGGGGTCTTTCCGCCGCCGGGATGGCCCAGAGTGTAACGGCGGCCTCGCTCACGTTTCCAGTGCTTTCGGGGCGTGTGGTGGATGAAGCTGGGCTACTTTCCACCGGCGATCGGGAAACCCTTACGGCGTCGCTTGCGGAGCTGGAGGCAAAAACAACCAACCAGTTAGTGATTGCCACCTTGAAGTCGCTGCAAGGCACGACGATCGAGGATTACGGCTATCAGCTCGGGCGGCGTTGGAAGATTGGCCAGAAGGATCGTGATACCGGCGTGCTGCTGATTGTGGCCCCCACCGAAAGGGTGGTCAGGATCGAAGTGGGCTATGGCCTGGAAGGCGTCCTCACCGACGCGATGACCAAAATCATCATCGAAACCGCTATCCTGCCCGCGTTCAGGACCGGGGATTTTGCAGGTGGCATCAAGAATGGCGCCCATCAGATCATCCAACTGCTCGGCACCGATGCCGGGAGTCCGGCGCAGTCGGCAGTACGAAATCGCCCCCCCGGCCAAGGCACATCCGCTACGCCGGTCTGGCTGGTTATTGTCCTCGGCATGGGTGGGGTGGGTTTGCTTGTATATTGCGCGGTCGCGGGCGGCGCTTTGTGTCGATTGGTAATGCAGGTTCTGATCCTGGCCGCGCTATCCGGCCGGCGCGGATCGTCCAACGATAGATCGCCACCGTTTTCGGGCGGCGGCGGATCGTTCGGTGGCGGTGGAAGTTCAGGCAGATGGTGAGGATGGGACAATGATGGACGAAGCCGACAAGGCCCGCGTCACGGCTGCAATCCGCGCGGCCGAAGCGCGGACATCCGGGGAAATTTTCTGCGTCATCGCCGGGCAATCCAGCGACTACCGTCTTGTGCCGATCGCCTGGGCGGCAGCGATTGCATTATTCGCACCCTTGCCGCTGCTGTGGTTGACCACCTGGTCGGCCCCGGTCGTCTACCTGCTGCAAATCATTATTTTCCTCGCCGCATCTATCGCGCTGTCGCACCCAGCGATCAAATTCCGGATCGTTCCGCCCCGCGCGAGGCATGATCGGGCCCATTCGGAAGCACTGCGCCATTTCTTTGCGCAAGGCATCGACAAGACCGAGCACCGCACGGGTGTGTTGATTTATGCCTCGGCAGCGGAGCGCTATGTCGAAGTGGTTGCCGATGCCGGAATCAACGACCAGGTGGCTTCCGCTGTGTGGGATGACATCGTCGGATCGTTGGTGGCCGCCATCCGGAACGGTGCTCCAGCCGACGGTTTCATCGCCGCAATCACAACATGCGGGGATATCCTTGCGGCTCATTTCCCACCGGGTGCGCTCAACCGAAACGAAATCCGCAATGTCATACTGGAAGTATAGGGAGTGCGGCTCTCGGAACCATCGGACGGTGGCGCAACAACGCCCTGTGTCACCCCAAAGTTTTATAACGCGCTTTTCACTTGACCTGCGCTGGGCGGGCAGTGCCATATCATTTTTTATGAAATATTTATCAAGTCGCAATCGGGGGTTTCCAGGCGTATGCCGTTTCCATGCCTAGCAATTTTGAAAAGACTTTTCGCTGGGGCGATTACGCTCCTGGCGATTGTCCTTTTCCTGCCTGCTGGATCGGCACATGCTCACGGAACGGCGGCCGCCAGTCATTCGATTGGAGCCATTGCGCAAGTTGCGCCGGAACAATCCGGCATGCCAGGCCAGACCGATCCCGCTTGCGACGGCCGCTCTTCCTGCTGCCTGTTCAGCCATTGCTCCCAGATTGCGACGGTGCTGCCTGGCAGGGTTTACCCTCCACCAGCGGCGCGCGGAACGCAGGTTGCTTACACCCAAGTCGTGGCAGCGATGAACCGCAGCCTGCGGTCTGGCCCCGCTACCCCGCCGCCCAGACTGGACGATTGACGCCACCATTCCGTCTGCCGTGAGGCTGACCGAATAGAGGGGCGCAAACCGTGTCACGTGCCCCGCACCCGCGCGGTCGTGCTGGCGTTCACATCAGCCTCAGTCGGGTTTCTCATGTTTTTCCAACTACGCGTGTCAGCCAGCGCAATCGCGTCGGCGGTATTGTCACTTGCGGTTTTTGCGTCGCCGGCTTCATCGCAGACCCTCCATGATTTCGTCGAAGCTGCGGCATCTCGTAACCCTGAGCTTCTCGGCCTGTCGGGCCGTCGGGACGCCATCAACGCCCGCCAATTCGCCGCCGATGCGATCGCCCCCGGCGCTCCGACCGTCACTGGGAGCTTTTTGACCGATCAGATCCTGCGCGACCGACGCCAGCGCGAAGCGCAGATCGGCATAAGCACCCCAATCTGGCTTCTGGGGGAGGGTTCGGCGAGCCGTCGCGTAGCCGATGCCGAACTCACTCGCTCGACCACGCAAACTGCGGCGGCACGCCTGAAGATTGCGGGAATGGTTCGGGAAAGCCTTGCCGAGTTTGCTTTGGCGCAGGCCGAACAGAGCTTGGCGGAACGGCGCTTGCGTGATGCCAAAAGCCTGGAGGCGGATGTAGCGCGCAGGACCGCGGCGCGGGAGGCTTCGGACGCCGATGTGCTGCTGGCGCGGGCGGAACGCCTGGCGGCCGACGGCGAGTTGCAGGAACGTATGCTGGCGCTGAAACAAAGCAAACTTGACTTCGAGACCTTGACTGGAATGTCGCCCGTACTGGCGGCTCTACGGGAGACAGTGCCCGCTGATACTGCCACCCCACACCCCAAACTGGGGGACGCCCGGGGTGCCGTCGATGTGGCGCGGGCCAATATCGCGCTCGCCGAAATCCAGACAAGAGAGAATCCCGATATTGGCCTGATCGCACGTCACAGCCGCGACACGCTTGGGACATTCTACAACAACAGCATTGGCATCGAACTCCGCATCCCGCTGGCCACCGCGGCCCGCAACCGGCCACGTCAGGCTGCGGCCCAGGCTGAACTGACCGAAGCAACTGCGGGGTTCGCTGCCGCCGAGCGCGACGTGTCACTCGAGCAGAGCAAAGCCCGCTTGGCCTACGAGAACGCCGTGACGCTTCGCGGTCTCGCCGCCGAGCGTAGCAAGGTGCTGACGCGTCAGGCCAGTTTGATCGCAAAGAGCTTTCAGGGCGGCCAGGCATCGTTGCGCGAAACGATCCAGGCCCGTGCGGCGGCCTATGAGGCTGAAACCGCCGGCGCACGGACAGAGATCGGGGTGGCCAGGGCGCGCAGCAGACTCAACCAGGCTTTCGGAGTGATGCCATGACCCATGCTCGCTATTCCCTGCGCGTGACCCTTCTGTGTCTAGCACTGCTGGCGCCTTGGCCGGCGACCCCGCATGCCGGGCACGATGACGCCGAACAACCCGTCGCGGCCGGTCCTGGCGCACCACGCACCGAGGCGTCGTCGTCTGATTTTGAAGTCGTCGCCGTGGTCGCCGATCGCCGCCTGACGATTTATCTTGACCAATTTGCCAACAACCAACCGATCGGGACCGCGACGGTCGAGGTCGCCGAGAATGGCGGTGACGCTGTGACGGCGGAAAAGCAGGACGACGGTACCTATCTCCTGCTTGCCCCGTGGATCGATGTAGCAGGTAAGCATGATCTGACCTTCACAGTGGTCAACGGTGACCTCAGCGACCTGTTGACCGCGACACTCCAGCTTCCCGAAATTGCCCGCGCGCCCATAGTCGCGGCATCAGTCGGCGCACGTGTCCGAGCGGTTTTCGGCGAGCGCACCGGCGCCGTTACTCTGGCTTTAGCGTTTGTGTGTGGCGTTTTAACGGTGGTGACGGTCCAGGCACGCGGTCGATGGCGGGCGATCGTCGGGGTGGTGACCGTCCTGGTCGGCGTGGTGATCGGGGGGGTTGCGTTCGCTCAGGAGGCGCCGCGCCGCCAACCCGACGGCAGCGTGGTGATGCCCAAGGATGCGCAACGGCTTCTGGCTGTTCGTACCCAGCAGGTCGCGGAGACAAAAGCCTCGCGCACCGTCCAGATTATTGGCCAGGTTATGCCCGACCCTAACGCCGCCGGCCGGGTACAATCCAGCCAGCCCGGCCGTATCGAGCCGGGGGAGGCGGGCCTCGCCCATCTCGGTCAACGGGTGAAGGCGGGCGATGTCCTGGCGGTGATCGTGCCGGCAATTGCGGCGGTGGAGCGCGGCACAGTCGGCACCCAGATTGCCGATGCCGACCAGCAGGTTCGCATTGCGGAGCAGAAAATGCAGCGGCTGTCCGGCCTTATCGGCAGCGTTGCGGGGAAGGAAATTGACGAAGCTCGCGCTGAACTGGCGGGCGCGCGCGCACGGCGTGCGGCCGTCTCGCAAACCTTGGCGGGCCGCGAAATCCTGCGATCCCCGGTGAGCGGCATTGTCTCGGCGGCCAGTGCGGTCAACGGACAATTTGTCGATGGCAAGGACATCCTGTTCGAGATCGTCGATCCGGCCCGACTATGGGTCGAGGCGGTGGGATTTGACCCATCGCTGGCCGGCGAGATGCG
>JANXRN010000155.1 GCA_025352995.1 Acetobacteraceae bacterium | reverse complement strand
AGCGTGTGGGCGGCAACGCCGGATGCCGATGCCGGGCTGGGCGGCGGCAACTGGGCTGGGTTTTCCGACCCGACGCTGGATCGGCTGATCCGCACCGCGCTGGCGACAATGGATGACGGCGTGCGGCAAGGGGTGCTGCGGCAGGCGACGGCCCATGCGGTCGGGCTGCTACCGTCAATCCCGCTCTATTTCGAGAGTTCGTCCTGGGCTTATCGGGTGGGGTTAAAGTTCGCCGGGCGACCGGATCAATTCACTCTGGCGGCGACTGTGATGCCGACCGGAAAATAGACCGGCAAACGTGACCTAGCCACGCGCCTTGATCGGAGCGGATTATCTGACCGGCATTGCACCAAGCCCCAGCACGGCCCGCACCTCCGCCCGCGCAGCCTCAAAATCAGCGCGGAAATCCGGCAGCAGGAACATGGCGGCCGCAATGGCCGTCCCCGCGCGCCAACCGCCTTCCAGATCGGTCGGATAATGCATCCCGCCGACGACCCGGCTTTGGGCATAATCCACCGCCCGCACCCAGATCTCCGCCCGCTTTTCCGGCACCATCGCCGATAGCACGATGGCACCGATCGCCACCTGCGTCGCATGGCCAGACGGATAGGACCCGGTCTTGCTCGGCCTTGTGAAGGCCTTCACCTCGGGATGCGCAATCCATGGTCGCACCCGCGCAAACATTCGCTTGACGGGGTCGAGGGCGGCACCCTCGCTCTCGCCGACCCGGGCAAACAGCGCGCCGGTTTTCGGCAGAAAGCTGGACACGAACGTGTCGCCCAGCACGCTGGTGAACATCACGAAGATGGTTTCCTCCGCATCGGCCAACGCCTGCGCCTTGCGCGCCTCGCTCACCCCGGCCTGGGCAGCAAGCACCGCCGCCAGATCGGCGATATCGGCGGGCGACCCTGCCACCGGCGGCGGCGGCATCAGGGTTGCGATGTCCAGCGTTTTTGACGTCAGGTACGGCTGGGCGCTGACACCAGGCGCGGCAAGAAATACAGCGAGCCAGCCAGCCAACAAAAGACGCGTCGAACAGATCATCCCTCGGCCCCCTCAAGGCCCCCCATTCTATGACAAGCCCGCACGGACTGATAGAATGACGGGGACACATAATCGGAGCCAAGAATGCCGACCCTTACCCGACCCGACGGCGAAATCGCCTACCGCACCCACGGCACCGGCTACCCGGTCCTGCTATTCGCCCCCGGCGGCCTGCGGTCGCGGATGGAAATGTGGCCCGCACCATCTGGCGGCCCGCCGCGCTCCTGGGTGGATTGGACGCAGGCGCTAGCCGCCGCCGGCTTCACCGCCATCGAAATGGACCAGCGCAACGCCGGCGCCTCGCGCACCGCGATCGAGGCCGACCATGGCTGGGACACTTATTCCGCCGATCACCTGGCGCTGCTTGACCATTTGGGGTTCGACAAATTCCACGTCCTCGGCGGCTGCATCGGTGGCAGCTTCTGCCTCAACGCCATCAAATGCGCGCCCAATCGCGTCACCGCCGCGGTGCTGCAAAACCCGATCGGCCTGCACCCGACCGAAACCAGCTACTTCCCCGACAGCCATGTTGCCTGGAGCCGCGATCAGATCGCCGAGCGCCCCCAACTTGACGCAGCAGCCCTGGTAAGTTTCGGCCGCAATATGTGGGACCAGGACTTCGTGTTCTGCGTCGATCGCGATTTCGCCCGCACCTGCCAGGTGCCAACCTTCCTGCTGCCCGGCACCGATATTCCCCACCCGGCTGCGACCAGTGCCGAACTCGCGGCCCTGCTCCCGGGGGTGGAAGTGCTGACAGACTGGCGCGGGCCGACGCATCTTGCGGTGCAGGAGGATCGGGTGGTGGCGTTTTTGAAGAAGTATACGCCGAAGTAAGGAAGGTCTTCTTTGTTTGAAAACAAAGAAGTAAAAAAACTTTATCTATTGTTGCCGTTGGCGTGCCAAATCACCGCGGTCCCGTGCCAACGGCAACATCTTCCGATCTGGTACGGACTGCCGCCCAGACACGCGGCCAACGCATAGCAACATACTGGCAATGCAATCGTTCCCAAGGACCTTGGCTAGATGATCAAACCCTTCATCGGGGCAATCGCGTCCGACCCGGGAAAAATCTTCTGCGCCAGTACCGCGGGCGACAGGCCGAGCAGATCGGCGAGCACGCCCTTGAACACCGCCCGTACGTCGGTCGTTGGCCGCAAATCCCGCCCCTCAAACAACTGCGCCGCCTGCAATCCCGGCCAATCCGCCAACACGCGCCCGCCTTGCAGCGCGCCGCCTGCCAGCAAGGCAATTGTCGCCGTTCCGTGATCGGTGCCCGTGGTGCCATTCACCCGCGCAGTGCGGCCGAACTCGGTCGCCACCATAATCACCGTGTCACGCCATGCCGCCCCCAACGTGGTCTGAAACGCCGCAAGCGCACCGTCCAGCCCGCCGAGCAATTGCGCCAAACGCCCGGTTGCTCCGCCTTCATTGGCGTGGGTATCCCAGCCATCGAACGCCAACGCCGCCAGCCTTGGGCCATCGGGCTGGGCCAGCAATCGCGCCGCGCCGATCGCCGCCCGGCGCATTCCGTCAGCCGTGTCGCTGCCACCCCGGCGGCCATCGGCGCCAGGGGCGGCATTGCGGCGCGCCATGCGATCGGTTGCAACCCCGTTGCGCAAAGCCTCGGCCAGCGCCGGATCGCCATGGCGATAAAGCGCCAGCACCCGTTCGGCGAGGTCGTCTTCCGCCGGCCCCGCGACCGGCGATGCCCAGCCCAGCACCGGCGCCGGCCCGCGCAAAATCAGCGGCGTCATCGCGCCCACACCCAGCCCGGCCTGCACCCGCGGCCCCGGCGGCAGGGCAGCAAGCGCGCGGTTCAGCCAGCCGCTGGCGGTGACACCCGGGCCACCCTGGCCGGATTCCAGCACGTCCTGGCCATCGAAATGTGACCGCTCGCGGTAGGCGGTGGCGGCCGCGTGAACCACCAAAGCTTCCTTGGCGGCATAAAATCGGGCAAAATTCGGCATCGCCGGATGCAGGCCGAAAAACCCGTTGAGCATCAATGCTGGCCGATCACCGTCGCGGGTCAGCGCAATCCCCTCCCGCAGCGCCACATAATCAGGGTCCCCCAGCGGCGCCACCGCCGACAGCCCATCGAGCGCCCCGCGCAGCACAATCGTCACCAGCCGTGGATCGCGCAGGCCGGCCGCACTTAGCAGACGCGGCTGATGCGCCCAGGCGAACAGGCTGGCGCCAGCCGCAAGCAGGGGGCGACGGGCAATCATCGGCGATGCATCTCCGGGGCCATCAGCAAAATCGCCAGGCCCTGGCGGCGGCTTTCAGCACGGGCAATGGCGTCCCGCGTGTCACGCGCCAACGCAGTCCCGAATACCGCGTCCGCCAGCCCGAGCGGATCGACCGCATCGTTGCGCCGCCCCCATTGCGCCGCGAGGTCGAGCCTTGCGGTCATCGCCTGGGGTGCGGCCCAGTCAGCCACCGTATCGCCCCAGCCATTCGGCCCCGTCGGCTGCCACAGCGGCTGGCCGAGATTATTCAGCATCTCAATCACCGCCCCCGGTTCGGTCACCGCGCCGATCACCCGCATCGCGGCGACGAGAAATTCCTGCGGTGGGCGCAGCTTGGCCAACGGTGCCTCCCACGCCAGCGGCGCATCAACCAACGCGCGCATCACCGCGCCGAGGTCGCCGCCGCTGGCCAGAAACACCGTCGCCAACTGATCCACCAGCGCTTGCGGCGGCGCGTCAGCGATGAAATGGGCGGCGAGCTTGCGGGCAATATGGCGCGCCGTCGCCGGATGCCGGGCGAGATCATCCAGCACCGCCAGGCCCTGCGCCTGGTCATCTTCCGCATAGCTGCGCGCCAGCACCGTCTGCGCACCCGGTTCGTGCCGCGCCGGCCCGAAGGCGAATGCCCCACCATGGATCATGTCTTCATCCGGCCACACCACTGACCAGCCAGTGATCGCGCGCGCCAACGAAGTCACATCCGCCTGGGAGTAGCCGCCATCCACCCCCATCGTGTGGAGTTCCAGAATTTCACGCCCGAGATTTTCGTTCAGCCCGCGCCGGCTGTTCATTCCATTGCGTGACAGCGGCCCGATCGACTGGTTGTTGTCGAGGTAGAACAGCATCGCCGGATGGGTTTCGACCGCGCGCAGCATGTCGGCAAAGCGGCCGAGCACGAAGGGGCGGATCGCCTCCCGCTCAAACGCGCCGGCCATGACTTTCACATGATTGCCCTTGGCGGTCGAAATGGCGAAATGGTTGGACCAAAACAGCACCAGGCGTTCGACCAGCCCGCCTTCAATCTCGGTCAGCCGGGTGAAGCGGGCGGAGATTTCAGCGCGGTAAATCCGGTCTTCAACCGGCGGCAAGGGCTGCGGCTTGACGCCTGACGCGGCCGCTGCCCGCTGGCGTTCGCGCTGCATTTCCATCCGGCGGTTGGCGCGCAAATTGGCGGCCGCACTTTCCAGCCCGGGGGACGCCAGCAGCGCCGACCGTGCCAGTTGCTGGCGCACAAAGCCGCGCGGGTCCCGGCCGACCACCGCCGGGTCGCCCGGCCGGGCGCCGAGGCCGAAGCGGTTCAACGCAACCAAGGTGGGGATCGGGGCCATAACGCACATATAGGCAGTCTTGCCCTCGCCACCCAGGGGGCAATCGCTATGCGGACGCAGGACGAGCCGCCGGGGGTAGAAATTAAACGAGGTATCGGCTCAATGGAGCTGACCTAACAACGCCGACGCATCTTGTGCCGGCATTACTAGGCCGGGGCGTTCAAGCCGCCTTGCGTCCCCGACGCCGGGCATTAACAACGCCTGCCGCCCCGAAGCACAGGAGCGCCAGTGACCCAGGCTCTGGGACAGATGCCGTCACCGAAACATTGTCGACGCCGCCGTCTGCATCAAGGGTGTTATTCGAGGGA
>JANXRN010000143.1 GCA_025352995.1 Acetobacteraceae bacterium | reverse complement strand
AAACACGATATCCGCACTATCCAGCGCTGTTCGCTTGCGTGCTCTCCACGCGCCGCGCTCGACACGGGGCTGCATTGGGTCATGCCGAAACAGTGACCCATTCGGCCAGGTCATCGTGCGCTCATGCCGCAGGCCGGCAGGCACGCCAGCGCCGGGAAACGGCCCGAGTGCGGCTTGCGGCCAATGTGCGAACTCTTTTCCCTGAAACGGACGGGAGAATTTGCCGATGCCGAGCAAGGCGACGAGAAATGCGGGGGGTTTGAGTCCATACCGGCCCAATGTTTCCTGTTGTTTGCCCATGCAACGCCATTCTCATCAGGACCAACGAGACCGGCGTGGGTTGGCTGCTAAATTGCGCCGGACATGCCGCCAGCAGAACGGCTAGAACGGGCGGGCCAACGGCCGCCTGCGCGACAAGCTGCTGAACGAAACGTTCTATGTTGCCACCGCAATCATTTGAGGTGAATCTCAACCAGCCCTAGGTAAATCGAACGCCCGTGACCAGGTTACCCATAATTGGCGCCTATCCCGCAAACATTGCGGGCTGTGATATAATATGAAAGCCTGCGGCGTATTGTTTCGATCAGGTGACCCATGCCGACTGATCTCCCTGCCTCCGCCGTTCCTGTCCATGCCTTCCGTGAGATTTTGTTCTGGCCGTTGTCCTTGGAATTGTCCCAGGCCGACGCGACGGGATCGACCAGTCAAGCAGTTGCCGACAGTTGGGACCACATTGTCCGCCCTGGATCAAAATGGGCACGGGTGTTCGACCCGGCGGAACACCTTGCGCCACCGGTCGTCGCGAGGCAGGCCGATGGCGGCTTGTCGAAGAGTGATCTTGAGGGGCTCAGAGCCTGGCAAGCGAACGCCCTGGCGGAAGGACTGTACTTTCATGATTTCGTCAGTGACTTTCTATTTCGCCCTCCCGCTAAGTGTTCGCCAGCCAATGATTTCCGCCTTTTTCGGCGCACTGACATTTCGGAAATTTGCGTCGCTTGGAAATCGCTGGTACGCACGCTGACGGTGGCACGATTGAACCTGTATGTGTTCCGCACTGGTGCAGCTATCCTGGTGCTGGAGGTTTTCGTCCCCGCGCCTCCTCCTGGAACCATCACCTATGATTGCTGGAGCCTTGCCGAGGTTCAGGATTTCCATGACCTGTTCCGGCGTTCACACGTGTCCTACACAATGCCAGGCGGCGCACCGGGCGGCGTGGTTGACCGCGTCGCATTGATCCAGACCAAGGACCGCAAATCCGAACGCACATTGCATATTTCCTACATGTCCAAGGACGCCCACAGCAGATCCGCCGAAGCCTATGCACCGCACGGAACCGGGAAAGTGCCCCGTAGAGAAGCCAATATCCTGAGCCATTGGGTCGCGTTGCTTGACGATGCCCTGCCGCTCAAAGCCACGCAACCATCGGGAAAAGATGGAACCGTATGGCAACATATTTCTGATGAAAGATTGCCAACGATGCTATTTGTCTCCTTAACCAACTATGATGCTCTGGAGGAAAATATAAAATATTATTTCGACAATTTGCGTCGTGGTGACTTTGTCCGACTCTGTATGGCGGACAGCTCTGGATCGGACGATTACCCTTGCACCGCGGAAGCAGTGGCGGATTTTGAAGAACGCCACACTTATGATTGGTTTCGTTCTTGGGGAACCCGTTATATGACTTCCGGCTATGCGTTCGTGGCAATCGGTGCCGGGACGGATTTTGATACGTTCGTCGCCGAGCATTTCCGCCGCCATTATTTTCAGATGGGTTTGCTGCTGCAGTTTGAGATGGCGAGCTTGCTGGCAAAGTCTCGGGCAATTTCACAGGCGGCGTTGCGATTTCAAAACCATTCTAGCGGACTCAGTTCCGCGTCAAATGCGAATGCCGGCTTCGTGCAATTCTCAAACGATATTCGACGTATTCAGCAGGAGTTCCTTCTGTTTGTGCATCGCTTTCGCTTCACCGGCGTATCCCACCAGGCGCAGGGCATCGCCCTCTACGACAAATGGCGGGATCGGCTTCGGTTGCCAGCTTTGTTTGATGATATCGAAGCCGAGCTGCGCACCAGTACTGAATTCCAGCACTCGGAGTGGCAGCGGCAAGAGGCTGAGGCCACGAAGAAGCAGCAATACGCGGCCGAAAGGCAAGCCGATGCCGCGAATAAATTGGCAACAATTGCCACATTCACAGTTATGCTCGGCTTTCCATTGGCGCTATTGGCCGTTGATTTGGTTCATGACAAGCAACCCGGATTGGCCATCGGCCTGGCTAACAAGCTACGCAGCTTGGCGCACCATATCCCGTATCTTGATCAGTATCCACCATTTGAAACGTCGACGTCTATTAGTGTACGGGCCGAGATCGCGGGAATACTGGCAACCTACACTGCCTTCATGATCTTGATCAGCTCAGGACTAGTTGTGGTGTCGTGGAGATCGATCTGGGCCCTTCGACCCTCCAACAAGGGAACGACCCATACCCTCCCCCCAATCAGGCGGCTGTACAAAGGGGTTTGGTTTTTAACCGGCATATTGTGCATCTTTCTGCTATTGAGCGTACTCTCGAAATGAACAGATTCAATAATTTTCGCTTTTTCCTTGGCGGCCACGACCTGGAAATGGGTGAGATCAAAACATTGCTGTCGTCGGTCGCACCGGGGCGTTGCGAAGATATGGGGCTGGCTTGGGGGGCGAAGGCCAGCGGCTACGCTGCACAGATAGCGGCTTCGCTGGCCGCAGGGGAAACTCCTGTCCTGGTGGAATTGCTTGACGATCTCCCGTCGACCCTCGACAGACGCCTTATCGTGATCGCGGACCACCATGGTGACCGGGCCGGGGGCGAAGCGCCGACCTCGCTGCATCAAATCTTCGCGCTTCTCAAGCTTCCCGCAGCCGCATGGACGCGGCGAATGGACTTGGTTGCTGCCAATGACCGGGCGCATGTCGCCGGACTGCAGGCCGCCGGCGCCACAATCACGGAGATTATCGCCATCCGCGCGGAAGATCGGGCAGCCCAAGGGATAACCGAGGCGGATGAGGCAGAAGCCCGGCGGGCGATCGCCGAACGTTGTCGTGCGGACGGGTTCACGGAGGTCACCACGACCAGCAACACCAGTTCGGCGATCGCGGATCTTATGCTGCCTGCGTTAGGTGGCCCTGGATATGATAGTCTTTTGGTGGTGATGCTAGGCAAGATCGCCGTTTTTACGTGCGGCGATGCGATCCAGCGCCTGGCCGCTGCCTTTCCTGGAAGCTATTGGGGCGGTGATCTTCCCCGTCGGGGGTTCTGGGGGATGGAGGGAGGCGGGGAGGACAGGACGTTGTCGCAAATCCGCATAATTCTGGGCGAATTACCCGGGAAACGCGCCAGCTAGCGGTCTTTCTGCGGCCGAGCATCGCGGCCTTCCGGGCTTCACGCGCCGTGCCCCTCAACCCGCTTGCCATGCAGAGTGAGACTGTCGTTCGTCTAGCTTCCAATCGTGCCAGGTGAGCGCTTTTGCTTTTACTATTCAGGGCAGACTTCGGAAAAGCAGCTATTTCGACGCCCGAAGCACTGGCGTTTGACCCTCGATTGGCATGGTCGGTGGGCGGCAATCGGCACCAGAAGTGAAACGCGACGCGACAAGCACGCGTTTCACGCCGCATCTGCTGTGGGTAGCGCTCCGCACCATCCCGACGTGTTTTGGTATGCCGTGGACAAGTCTCAATCCGCATCAGCGGTGGGTAGCGCTCCGCACCAATGTTAGCACTCCGCCAAGGGGGTGCGAGTCTCAATCCGCATCAGCGGTGGGTAGCGCTCCGCACGAGCCGCAAGCGAGATATAGCGGGAACCTCAAGTCTCAATCCGCATCAGCGGTAGGTAGCGCTCCGCACGCTTGCCTTTGTCTTGCCGAGCATTGCTCTGGTCTCAATCCGCATCAGCCGTAGGTAGCGCTCCGCACTCACCGCGTACCTCGGGCCAAATGGCGTAACGTCTCAATCCGCATCAGCGGTAGGTAGCGCTCCGCACGGATCGATCCCAATACGTCGGTTCGCCGCCACGTCTCAATCCGCATCAGCGGTAGGTAGCGCTCC
>JANXRN010000147.1 GCA_025352995.1 Acetobacteraceae bacterium | reverse complement strand
GCGGTCGGCGACCATCATCGGCATCGTCGGCGCTGGCGGCATCGGGCTTTATTTGTCGGAGGAAATCCGGGTGCTGGAATGGCAGCGCGCGGCGTTTCTGATCCTGATGGTGCTGGTGACGGTGGCGATTATTGATCAGGTTTCGCAGCGGCTGCGGGCGGCGATTGTGGGCAACCGGGGGCGGTAAACCTTTCAAAAAATCTAGCGTCGAATAAATTTAGCAATTGTGTCCCTGGCGACAACAATGCAACACGACAAGACACCCACAACTATCGCCACAAAACATATCCAAGGCACGGTCCAATTGAAAGGTGACAAAAAGGCCCCTGCTATTGGCAGGCTATAAACTCCCCAATGAGCAAGCGCCAACGGTCCCGCTACCGAGCCGCCGGCTTTAATCAACGCTATCACATCACCATCAAGCATGTGGTTTGATGTTATGGCTTCGCCGAAGCCAAAAGGCCAGGACTGCCCATAACGTCAGCCCCACCGGCAATGCCAGACGAGTAACCCAAGAAGGGTAAAACGGATAAACTAGAACGCCAACGCCGATGATCAGAAATATCATCCGCCCAACTACAGCATACTGGGAATTAATTTTTTTCTTATCCTCGACAACCTCAGCCCCCTGGTCGCGTCGTTCGGCATAAGCCTGTCGCAAGTCCAACTTTATGCCAACTACATCAATATACTCTGGCACAGCTTTTCCCCGAAAGCCATGATGGGCATTCGATTGAAATGACTCTCGTCCCCCTGAGATTAGGGAATATTGATCAAAATCATCCGCATCAAAACCCGAAAATACAAACTTTCCTCTATTTGAGAGAAGCCACTCCGCAGTCTCACTCATCGGTTTCGTCCCCTGGTATTATTGCTTCAAATCCGCATGATTTTTCGATGCGAGCTTTGGCGATGGTCGCTTTTCTAGCGGCTCTGTCACATTCTTCTTTCAATCTCTCGATATCTACAGAATCCATAGCTATGCTTATGCTAGACTGGATTCCGTCGGGACTAATAAATTCCAATCGTAATGTTTGCACAATAGTCGAGCCTTTTATTTCATCGCGTTCTTCATTAAAAATCGGCCGAATACTTGTCAAGAGTCGCCCGGCGAGATACACTCTTTCGAAATCGTAAGAAACATCAAGGGCTTTTGCGGACAAACTCACTGAACGAGTTTCTAATATTCGGCGCAGCGATGCCCGGCACTCCACCCAATTTGTGAAGCGTTCGTCCGTTCGCACGGTCTCGCCCAATGATCGAGCGATCTTATCCAGCGCTACATCTGGAGAGAAAAAGGTATGGCGAAAATTTCCCGCCAATCCAAAAAGAAATCTGCTAAGGATTACGCCATTGTCAGATCCAACGACAGCCTTGATGGACTCCCCAATCTGGCTTCTGCGGATTGTAAAATTGTCACTCTCAAGTCGCGATACAACCTTGTCGAGTTCGACGCTTCCAAGCGCGCATACCGCAGCAAGATCATCACGCTGCGAAGCCGACAATCGAATTTGAAGTGTTGCCATTCGCGTCCATATGCCACTCAGGGTGGCGAAAGGGAAGTGCAGCTTTAGCAGAGAGGTCGCCAGGCGAGATTCTAAGCCTGGAGGATCGTGTGACGTCAAGCAGAAACGTAGCAGGGCGGCTGACGCGGCGCCACAATGTCCATGCGGCGCCTACTAGGCCTTGCTGTCCGAAGGAAATCAGGCGGTGGAGTGCCAACAGTCACCGTTGTGAGGAACCAGCGGCGGTAGCTTACGAGCGCCGCAGCAGCCGCTTCCCCTCACTCACCTGCCAGGCCAGCATCCCCGACAGGCCGACGATCAGTTCGCGCACGCGCTTGATCATCGACAGCGCGATGGTGGCGTCGGGCGGGATGCCGAACAGGCCGCCGACCAGGATGAAGCCGGCTTCCTGCACGCCCAACGCACCCGGCACCACGAAGCCGGCGCTGCGGGCGGCCATGCCCATGCTTTCGATCACCAGCGCATCTTCCCAGCTAACCGGCACCCCCATCGCGTAAAGCGCAAGCCAGGTTTCACCCACGCCGAGCATCCAGGCGACCAGATGCAGCCCGGTTGCCTGCAACAGCGCGCCGCGATCGCGTTGCAAGCGCAGCAATTCACCATGCAGGCCGCGCACGACATCAACCGAAATCGTCGGAAATAGCCGGCTCAACCGTTCCGCCAGCCATTCCACTAGCCGCAGCGCGCCAACGCGCTGGGCGACCACGAAGCCGGCGAGGCCGATGCCCATGGCGATCATGCCGCCTTCCACCCAAGGCGCCCAGTCGCGATCGACATCGATCAAGGTGAGCAGCGCAATGCCGGCCGCGGTGAACAGGAACTGGGTAATTGCTTCAACCGTGACATCGATGATCGTGCCGGCCGACGCCAGCGGCCCGGAAATGCCGCGCTGCATCAACAGCCGGATGCCGACCAAATTGCCGCCGAGCTGGGCAACTGGCAGCATGGAGTTCACCGCCTCCCTGATCCAGCGAATGCGCAAATAGCGGCTGGTTTTCGGGCGGTCTTCGCCGATGACCGCGCGCCAGGCGATGGCGCTGAGCCATAGCTGGCCGGCGTGCAGCACCACGATCGGCGGCACCACCCAGGCAGCGACCAGCACTTCCCGCCCGATCGCGCTGGCGCCGAACCAGCCGATCAGCCCGGTCACCACCAGGGTGCCGATGCCGAGGGCGATCAGGCCGAAGCGCATGAGGGAATGTTCGCGAATAACTGCATTTCGCGCGCTTTAGGGGGGACGAAACGCCGCCATGTCAAGAACAGGCATTGATTCCGCCGGTTCCCGCCGCCACAAACTGCGGCCCAACCGGATGGACCCATCATGCACGAGCTTCGTCTGCATAACAGCCTGACCCGTCGGCGCGAGGTCTTCGCCCCGATCGACCCTGGCCATGTGCGGATGTATGTCTGTGGACCGACGGTTTACGATTTGCCCCATGTCGGCAATGCGCGACCGGTGGTGGTATATGATGTGCTGGCGCGGCTGCTGCGGCGGCTTTATCCGCGCGTGACTTATGTCCGTAACATCACTGACGTGGACGACAAGATTAACGCGCGGGCGACCGCGTCCGGCGAGCAGATCGGCGCCATCACCGCCCGCACCACCGCCGATTATCAGGCCGACATGGCGGCGTTGGGCGCGCTGCCGCCGGATATTGAGCCGCGTGCCACCGGACACATCGCCGGCATGCAGGCCATCGCCCAGCGGCTGATCGATGCCGGCAACGCCTATGTCGCCGATGGGCATGTACTGTTCGCAGTGCCGAGCTACGGCAAATATGGCGCGCTGTCCGGGCGCAATCGCGATGACCAGATTGCCGGCGCGCGCATCGATGTGGCGCCCTATAAGCGCGACCCGGCGGATTTCGTGCTGTGGAAGCCATCGCCACCGGAACTGCCGGGGTGGGAGAGCCCGTGGGGCCGCGGGCGGCCGGGCTGGCACATCGAGTGCAGCGCGATGTCGCACGCGACGTTGGGCGAAAGCTTCGACATCCATGGCGGCGGCAATGATCTGATTTTCCCGCACCATGAAAACGAAATCGCGCAGTCGCTCTGCGCCTTTCCCGGCAGCAGCTTCGCCCGCTTCTGGCTGCATAACGGCATGCTGAACATCAATGGCGAGAAAATGTCGAAATCGCTCGGCAATTTCTTCACCGTGCGCGATGTGCTGGCGAAATTCCCCGGCGAGGCGATCCGGCTGATGCTGTTGCACGGGCATTATCGGGCGCCGATCGATTTCTCGGAGACCGGGCTTGGCGATTGCCGGCGGGAGTTGGATCGGTTTTATCGCGCCATCGAACGCACGCCGGCAGCCCCGGCGGCAGAAATTCCGGCCGGCGTGATGGATGCGCTGTGCGATGACCTAAATACGCCGTTGGCGATCTCAGCGATGCATGCGCTCGCCGACGCCGCGATGGCGGGTGATGCGGCGGCATCCGCCGGGTTGCAGGCGGCTGGGCACTTGCTGGGGCTGTTGGGCGCGTCGCCGGCAGCGTGGTTCCAGGGTGGTGATGACAGCGCGTGGATCGATAGCGCCATTGCTGATCGGATTGCCGCCCGCAAGGCGCGCGATTTCGCCCGCGCGGACGCCATTCGCGCCGACCTCGCCGCCAAGGGGGTGCTGCTGGAAGATAATGCCGGCGGCACCAGCTGGCGCCGGGCATGACGGGACGCGACGGCGGCGCCGATCTGGTGCCGCTCGGCAACATGCCGGTGGTGATCCTGGTGCGGCCGCAGCTCGCCGATAATATCGGCGCGGTGGCCCGCGCGATGGCCAATGGCGGCTTGTATCATCTTCGGCTGGTTGCCCCGCGCGATGGCTGGCCGCAGCCGGCGGCGTGGCGCAATGCATCAGGCGCCGATCGGCTGCTCGATGATCTGACGTTGCATGAGACCGTTGCCGATGCGGTGGCGGATTTGCACCATGTGTTTGCCACCTGTCCGCGGCCGCGCCACATCATCAAGCCGGTGCTGACCGCGCGTGGGGCGGCGGCGGAACTGCGGGCCATCTGCGCCCGCGATCTGCGCTGCGGGCTGCTGTTCGGGCCGGAACGCGCCGGGCTGGATAATGACGACATGGCGGCGTGCGATGCGCTGATCCGCTATCCGCTGAACCCGGATTTCATGTCGCTGAACCTGGCGCAAGCGGTGATGGTGATGGCGTATGAATGGTGGACCGCCACTGACGCCACTGTGCCACGCCGGCTGATGACCAATGAAACCGAGGTTGCGACCAAGGGGGCGCTGGATAATTTCCTGGGTCATCTGGTGCGGGAACTTGATGACAGCGGCTTTTTGCGCAACGCGCCCAAGCGGCCGGGAATGGTGCGCAATATCCGCCATTTCTTTGAACGCGGCGAGGTTACGGCGCAGGAATTGCGGACACTGCATGGGATGGTGACGGAACTGGCCCAGGGGCGTGGGGCGCGGAAGGGTTAGGTCAATCCAACGGTAGCGCCCGTTGTGGATCCATGCGGGAATGGAGAATACGAATCACGGTGATCCCGCCTGATGTTTTTTGGTAAAAGATCGTGTGTGATCCGGACGGGTATTTAAAATACCCAGCGCGGACTTCCGGGCAGGATCGGCCTAGCAGCGGCTGGGCGGCGAGGGCGGCGATGCGTCTGCCAATCTCAAGCAGGTAAATTTCCGCCTGAACAATTCCCCAGTTGGCATGAGAACTGGTCCAGATATCGTCAAGGTCAGTTTGTGCGGCAGGCGTTAATAAAAACTTACTCATCCAACGCGCTTGAGCGCGACATAGGCTTCGAAGTCGATAGCGGTTGCAACGCCGCTATTCTCCCCTTCAATCAATGCCGCGCGCAGGGTCTGCATGCGGGCTTCGTCATCTTCAAGCAGGCGTAGCCCCGCGCGCACCACTTCGCTCGCGTTGCCATAGCGGCCCTGTTCGATCTGGCCCGCCACAAAGCGGCTGAAATGATCGCCCAAGGTGAAAGACGTGCTTTTGCCCATCGGTTCTGCTCCTGCGCGGGGAGTACTCGATTTGGGTACAGCGCACAAGCTTCCCCAAGGCGGCAAACCCCGGCACACTTGGCAAAACACACCAGGGGAAACCGCGCCATGGCCCAAACCGTCCAGACCGTCACCGGCCCGATCCCGGTTAGCGCGCTCGGCCGCACGATGATGCACGAACATCTGTTCATATCGTTCGCCGGCGCCGAATACGACCCGACGGCGATTTTTGACCGGCCGGCCTTTGTTGCCGAAGCGGTCAGGCGTCTGCGGGAACTGCGCGAAGTCCATGGGGTGCGCAGCTTCGTCGATCCGTGCCCGATCGAGCTTGGGCGCGATGCCGGGCTGATGCGGGAAATCTCGGAGAAATCCGAAATGCACATCATCTGCACCACCGGGTTTTATTTCGAGGAAATGGGCCTGCCGCCCTACTGGCGCGCCCGCACCGCGGATGAAATCGCCGAGCTCTATATCAGCGAAATCACCCATGGCATCGGCAGCACCGGCATCCGCGCCGGCGCCATCAAGGTCGCGACTGGGGCGCCGGTGATTACCGAGCTGGAAAAGAAATTCCTCGCCGCGGCCTGCATCGCGCAAATTGCCACCGGCGTGCCGATCATCACCCACACGCAAGATAGCGTTGGCGGGCCGGAACAGCAGCGCCTGTTCGCCGATGGCGGCGTCGGCGCCGATCGCTGCCTGATCGGGCATTGCTGCGGCAACGCGGACCAAAACTACCACCGCACCGTGGTGAATGGCGGCAGCTATATCGGCTTTGACCGCATCGGCATCACCCGGTTCCAGCCCGACGAAGTGCGCGCCGATGGGGTTGCTCGGCTGGTGCAAGACGGGTTCGCCAGCCAGATCATGCTGAGCCAGGACCGGCATTGCGGGTGGCATGGGAAAATGCAGCGGCAGCTTTCGCCGCGTGAGGCCGCGCGGATCGACGAATTACGTGCGGAAGGGAAATATCCGCCGCCCTATACCTACATGTTCACCGACTTCCTGCCGCTGCTGCATGCGCGGGGGGTGAACCAGGCGGATATTGCGGTGATGCTGGAGGATAATCCTCGGCGGTTCTTTGGTGGGGACGGGATTTTGGGGAAGTAAGAGTCCGTCTGGCTGTCGATCACGCACGCGGTGGGGCTGGCCTCGGTGTTCAGCGGGCGCGATGGACTCACATTTCAGGTGAGCAGGGCAAGAGGAGGCTTGACGTTTATGCCGGGTCAGGCGGGGGGGGAGCGCGGGCCTACGACCTGCCGCGGTTCGCCTTCAGGTGCGCCGGGCCACGTCGTAGCCCTGAAGAATGCCGCTTCGTGGCGTCGTGAGACTGGTGCTGTAGGCGGTCGGCAGCGCCACGGCCCCAAGCGGCACGTAGGGGACGTCGATCCAGAACTGCCGCTCGATCTCGGCGCAGATGGCCTTCTGGGCCGCCGTGTCGGAGGCCTCGAACCACTGCGCACGCAGCGCCTCCATGCGCGGCATCGTGGGCCAGCCGAACCAAGCCGCGCCCCCGCCGCGCAAGCCCAGGTGGCTGGCGGGATCGAAGTTGTTGGTCCAGGTCAGGTTGGTGAAGAACGCGCTCCACCCGCCGGCGCCCGTTGGCTGCTTGCTCGCACGGCGTTGTACTGTCGTGCCCCAATCAATGGACACCAGGTCCACGTTCATGCCGAGCTGCCTCAGCAAATCCGCCGCAAGGGTCGCGTAGGCGTTCTCCAGCGGCAGGTCCACGGCGCCGAGCAGAACAGCGCGTTCGCCCTTGTAGCCCGCGGCCTGGATCTCTCGCCGGGCTCGGGCCAGGTCGCGCGGTCCGGTCATGATCTCGATGCCGGAGCGGCTGTCCATCGGTGTGCCGGGATTGAACACGGCGACCTGGTCGGACCATAGGCCGCGATCGTCGCCGATGGCTGCGCGCATGAAGTCCGTCTGGCTGAAGGCGCTTAGCAGGGCACGGCGGATCGCGGGGTTGTCGAAGGGCGGCTGCAGGTGGTTGAGCACCATCACCGCCAGGTCTCCGGCCAAGGCCGAGCGCGTGACCTCAACCTTGCGGCTGGCGCGCAGGAGGCCGAGCAAGTCGGTGGACGGGGTCTCTACCCAATCGACCTCGCCGTTGATCAGCGCATTCGCCTTGGTGGAGGCATCGGGGATGACCTGCCACTCCACGCGATCGAAATGCGCCCGCTTCGGCCCGGCGGTGAACGAGGCGACGCCGTCGGCGCGCGGCTGGTAGCCCTCGAACCGCCGATAGGCGACGCTCGACCCGGCGATCCGTTCATCGGGCAGGAAGCGGTAGGGACCGGACCCCACCATCTCGGTCACCTGCTTGGACGGGTCGGTACGGGCCAGGCGCTCCGGCATGATGCATGGCATAGGGGCCGGCTTGCCCAGGGCGTTTGGCAGGAGCGGGAACGGGCGCTTCAGGCGAAAGCGGATGGTGTGGTCGTCCGGCGCGGACAATTCATCGGTTGCGGCCATCAGGGTTTCGCCGAAGCTGTCGCGGGCGGCGAAGCGGCGGATGGAGGCAACGGCGTCTCGGGCAAGCACGGGTTCGCCATCGTGGAAGCGCAGGCCATCGCGCAAGGTGATTGTCCACTGCTTGCCGTCGTTTTCCACCAGGTGCCCGGCCGCCATCTGGGGCTGAATGCGAAGCTCGGCGTCGGTCCCGTAGAGGGTGTCGAACACCATATAACCGTGGTTTCGCACGACGGGCGCCGTGGTCCAGACCGGGTCGAGCGCGGCGAGATCACTTGCGGGCACGATCTTCAGGGTGGCGGCGGACGCTGCACGAACCGCGGCAGGGGCTGCGAGGGCGACGGTGGCGGCAAGCAGGGTGCGGCGGCGCATGGCGGCTCCTGGTGTGGTAATTCGGTCGGCGCATCGTTCGCGTTGAAACAATACGTTGAGGAAAACGGCTGGTAAACAGCAGGCAGGCACCGCTCGGCGATTCAACCTCTGCGAAGAGGGAGAAGGGGTCCATCTCGAATGCGGCGCCGTTTGAGGCATTGTCGCTTGATCGAACGAGTTGAACCCAACCAACCATGGCGCTGTAACCGCTGAGCTTGCTGGCGATGGTGGCAGTCAAGAAGGGTAAATTCAGACTTCCTTCAGCGCATCCGCGCAACGCGGGATGGTCGTTAGGCGCGCATACAGCGGTGATCGCGCCAACGATGCCATTGTGAGTGAACGGCAAATTCAGCTCTGACGATAAAGCCGCGTGTTGTGGGGGCACCGTTTGTGTCCTGTGATCGGTGCGACTGTGGGCCGCGTAAAAAAGGCCAGCAAGGTTAGTATCGCGGGGAGGGTGTTTCTGTTGCGGTCGATGCGCAAATCAAGATTTTCGTGGCATTGGCCCCGATGGCCCCCTTTGACAAGGTCGGCATGGGTTTCGCATGCTGTGGAAGTTACGGTAGAGGACGTGCCAGTGGCCTGGGGACAATTCAACCGCCGAGAAACGCCGAC
>JANXRN010000041.1 GCA_025352995.1 Acetobacteraceae bacterium | reverse complement strand
CCTGGCTTGGGCGGCGAGGTCGGCCGAGCCCGGGGTCTTGGCCCGGTAGGCGGCGACGATGCCGGAGTTCAGCCTTGGGTTTTCCAGCACCGTGTCGGTCATTGTTGGCTCCTGAGTGAGGAAGGAAGCGCTTCTTTTTTTTAATAAAAAGAGTAACTGCCCGTGTTTTTTTGTTTAGAAAGACTCCACGTCAAGACAAGTCAGAAGGCAAGCAGTTCTTTTTGTGAACAAAAAGAACCAAAAAACCTTTTTATCCATTCTGGCCGTTGGCGTGCGCCCCCCGCAACCGCGAAGCGCTCGGAACCAAAGTGGAAAAGTTTTTTTGCTCCTTTTTTTTCAAAAAAAGGAGTGCTTTCTTGGCTTTGGTCTTCCGGCGACAAGATTCGGGGAGAAGCTGGGCAGCCACAAAAAAACCTTTCACCTTAGGCCGAGCGCTTGCAACCGCCGTGACTGGCGGGCGATCAGGAAGTCTATGTCGGCAATATCCGCGCCCGACAGTGGTGATACGGGCCGCCGTTGCGCCGCCGAGCCAATCGCGCCGCGCTGGTGCAGAATATGCTTTCGCACTGCCAATCCCGCCCCGGCCTGCTGTTCGTAGCGCACCAACGGCAAATAGGCGTCGAAAATGTCTGCGGCCCGCTGGGGGTCGCCGGCAACATGCGCGGCATAAATCCCGGCCATCATTTCGGGATAGGAAAACCCGGTCATTGCGCCATCAGCGCCGCGGCGCAATTCTTCCGGCAGGAACAACCCGCCAGTGCCAACCAGCACCGACACCCGACGCAAATCGCCCATCGCGCGCAATGCCGACAGCTTGGCGAGACCGGGCCAATCCTCATGCTTCAGCATCACGCAAGTCGGCATGGTTTCGATCACCCGGCGGATCACCGGCACCGAAATCTGCACGCCTGACGCCATCGGGTAGTCCTGCAACACCCACGGAATATCGCCGAGGGTTTCGACCACCATGCGGAAATAGCCGTAAATCGCATCATCGGTGCGGGCAGCGGTTTGCGGCGCCACCATCACCCCGGCAGCGCCGATATCCATCACCGCGCGGGACAATTCGCCCATCGCGGCAAAGCCCGGGCTGGACACGCCGACCACCACCGGCACTCGGCCGGCAGTGCAGCGCAGAACCTCTGCCGTGAACGCCAGCGATTCGGCGGCCGACAGCTTCGGCGCTTCGCCCATGATGCCCAGAATGGTGAGGCCGGTGGCCCCGCGGTCGAGATAGAAATCCACCAGCCGGCCCGTGCCAGCCAGGTCGAGTGCCCCGGCATCGGTGAACGGCGTCACCGAAATAATGTAAACGCCGGCAGCCTGCTCATCGAGCCGGGGCATCGGTCGTTACAGCGCCTTGTGGCTGCCATCGCACAGCGGGGCCTTGCCGGTCGCTTTGCAAGCGCAGAACCAGGCATCACCCGTGGCGGCGGCGGTGTATTTCATCGGGCTGAAGCTGCTGCCCTTATGGGTGCCGTCGCAGAAAGGCTGCTTGGACGACTTGCCACAGGAGCACCAGTAATAGTCCTTGCCGGCTTCGACGGCGATTTTGATCGGCGCTTTGGCGGCAACGTGGGCTGCTTCGGACATGGTGAAATCCTTGGTTTGTGAAGCCGGTCGAGACCGGTAGACTGCCATGCTAACGCCGCTTTCCGGCTGAGGGAACCCACCCATGCGCTCGCTGATGCTCGCTGCCGTTCTGTTGCTGCCGTTCTCCGTCCAGGCCACCCCGTGCGAGGGCATGCCCGGCGAACAGCAGGTCACCGCGCAATTATTCTATGGCCGCGCCCACAAGGATGGCAGCCAGATCAACGCCGCCGAATGGGCCGATTACGTGGCCAAGGATGTCACCCCGCGCTTTCCCGATGGCCTGACGGTGATCGACGCCAGTGGCCAGTGGAAGCACCCCAAGACTGGGCGGGTGATGCGGGAAAAATCCACCATCATCGAAATCGTGACCTCGGGGTCGCCAGAAACCTGGAGCCGCATGCAGGAACTGCGCGACATTTACAAAAAGCGCTTTCAGCAGGAAATGGTGGGGCTGGTGGTCAATTTGTCCTGCGCATCCTGGTAGCGGCACGGAGATCGGGAACATGGCGCACGAATTGCTGAGCTTTGCCACCCGCCCGCCCTCGCGCTGGGCCAATGGCGCTGGGCGCAAGGCGGATATCGCCACCGGCCCGGGCTGGATGATCGGGTTTGCTTGGCTCGATGCGGATGCGCCGTTTTCCGATTTCAGCGGGCAGAACCGGATTATCACCTTGCTCGATGGGCCGGGGTTTACGTTGGAATTCGCGCCGCCGCATCCGGCGCTGGTGGTGACCCGCCCGCATATGCCGCGCCCGTTCGATGGCGGCTGGCCGACGCAGTGCCGCATCCTGGGGCCGTGCCTGGTGCTCAACGCGATGTGCGACCGCAGCCGGTGGCGGCATTCGGTGACGATGTTGACCGCGCCGACGCGGCTTCCGGCGGCGCCGTTGGGGTTTCTGGTTGATCTTGGCACGCGCGACACGTGGCGGCTGGATGGGGCGGCTGAGACCGATGGCTTGCCCGCAGCCCATGTCGTGTTCGGGCCGGTTGGCTGAGGCGATGTTACTTGACCGCTATGATCTGCCGCTCTCCACCCGATCGAGCGTCGCGCGCGATGCCTATGTTGCGGGCTGCGATTTGTTACTGTCGATGTATCCCGGCGCGCTGCAGGCGTTTGACCGGGCGATTGAAGCCGACCCGGATTTTGCCTTCGCCCATATCGGGCGGGCGCAGAGCTTGTTGCTGTATAGTGATTTCGCCGAGGCACGCGCGGCACGGGCAAAGGCTGGGTCGCTTGCTGCAAGGCTGCCGGCGCGGGAAGCGAGCCATGTCGGGTTCTTTCTGACGCTGGCCGACGGCGATGGTGACCGGTCGCTCGCCGCTTTGTTGGCCCATATCGACCAATGGCCGCGCGATGCGATGGTGTTGACGCCGACCGCGTTTACCAACGGCTTGATCGGCAGTTCGGGCGAGCCTCGGCAAAAACAGACCTTGCTGGCGCTGCTCGATCGGCTCGCGCCGCACTATGGCGATGATTGGTGGTTCACTGCCCATCACGCGATGGCGCAGTCCGAAAACGGCCAGCACGCGGCGGCCGAGGCGAGCATCACAAGATCGCTGGCGCAAAATCCGCGCAATGGCTGGGGCGCCCATGCGCGCGGGCATTTATCTTACGAAACTGGGGCGCCGCTGGAAGCGATCGGGTTTCTGGCAGACTGGATCAGCGAATATCCGGCTGACGGGCTGCTTTATAGCCATCTCAACTGGCATCTCGCGCTGGCCCATCTCGAGCTTGGCGCGGCCGATCAGGCGATGCGGCTTTATCACCAGACTTTCGCACTGCCGGTCCATTGCGGCGCGGCACGGTCCAAGATCACCGACGGCGCATCGTTCCTGTGGCGCTGGGAACTGGCCGGGCATGCGCGCGACGATATTGCGTGGCGGGAACTGCGTGATTTCGCCAACCAGGCAGTGCCGGCGCCCGCGGTGGCGTTTTCCGACCTACATATCGCGCTGACCCTCGCTGCCAATGGCGATGATTTGGGGCGCTACAAATCGGCGGGGGCGGTCACCGAACTGGCGCGTGGCTTTGCCGCCTTCGAGGGCGAGGATTTTGCCGGCGCAATTGACGCCCTTGCCCCGATCGTTCCGTATGCCGCGCAAGTCGGCGGCAGCCATGCGCAACTCGATCTGCTCGAATTTACCTTGCTGAAAGCCTATTTGCACGCCGATCGCCAGGACGATGCCACAAGCCTTCTGGCGGCCCGGCGCCCTGGACCGGGCGGCATCCCGGTCGCCAGCCCCACATCCAAGGAACCCAGTCCATGATCCCGCAAGTCCGCGAAGGCCACGCCCAATTCCACGACTGGCAGACCTGGTACCGGGTGACCGGCGACCTTGGCTCCGGCAAGCCGCCCTTGGTGGCGCTACATGGTGGGCCGGGGGTGCCGCATAATTATTTGCTGCGCCTGACCGAACTTGCCGCATCAGGCCGCGCAGTCATCCATTACGATCAGATCGGCTGCGGCAATTCTACCCATTTGCCCGACCGCGGCGCGGATTTCTGGCAAGTGCCGTTGCTGGTCGAAGAACTCGATAATTTGCTGCGCCATCTCGGCATCCAGGACAGCTACCATCTGATCGGGCAAAGCTGGGGCGGCATGCTCGGCGCTGAACACGCCGTTACCCGCCCGCCCGGCCTGCGGTCCCTGGTGATCGCCAACAGCCCGGCGTCAATGGAACTCTGGGTGCAAGAAGCCAACAAACTCCGCGCGCTGCTGCCGCCCGACGTCCAAGCCACCCTGCTGCGCCACGAAGCCGCCGGCACCACCGACAGCGTGGACTATAACGACGCCGTTCAGGTCTTTTACGACCGCCATCTCTGCCGCGTGCCCTGGCCCGACGAACTCACCGCCAGCTTCACCGCCATGACCGCAGACCC
>JANXRN010000031.1 GCA_025352995.1 Acetobacteraceae bacterium | reverse complement strand
TCTGGCTTTGAGCCGGGCAAGCTGCATTGCAGTTGCCTGCACGGATTGGCCAGAAACAATTGCGGCGCGCTTGACCGCGCCTTCATCAATGTAAGCCGGCAGCGCGCGAAAGCTGATTCCCGCCCCAAGCAGCAACCCCGCCCGATAGGACGATTGACTAGCAAGAATGAGCCGATTCAAAGAAAGAACCCTCCCCTATCCCAAGCCAACGGCAACAATGGACAAGTTTTTTTGCTTCTTTTTGTTCACAAAAAGAAGACCCTTACTCCTTCGCCTGCTGCTTAGCGTGCCAAGCCTCCATCAACTGCAAAATCGTCGCCGAAGTTTCTTCGATCGACCGCCTGGTAACATCAATCATCGGCCACCCACGCGCCGCGCAAAGCCGCTTGGCCCACAGCAGCTCCGCGCGCACAGCTTCAGGATCGACATAATCGGTCGTTCCCCCGCGGGTGGTTTCCGGGCTGCCGGTGGCGATCATGCGGAGGCGATTGCGGCGAATTTCGATCAGGGCATTAGCATCGATCGACAAGCCGATCACCGGGCAATGTGGCGCTTCAAGGCCGGGGGGTTCAGGAGTGCCGGGAACAAGCGGAATATTGGCCGCTTTGATGCCGCGGTTGGCGAGGTAGAACGATGTCGGAGTTTTGGATGATCGGGAAACGCCGACCAGCACAACGTCAGCTTCGCGAAGGCCAGCCTGGGCCTGCCCGTCATCATGGGCGAGGATGTAGTGCATCGCGTCGATCCGCTTGAAATAGGCAGCATCGAGCACGTATTGCCGGCCAGGGCGGGCGGTCGCCTGGTGGCCGAAATGCTGTTGCAGCATGCCAAGCACGGGATCGAGCACGTGAACAACGGGCAAGTTCAAGCGCATGGCGGCTTCGTCGAGTTCGCCGCGCATGCCGGCTTCGACCAGGGTGGACAAGATGGGGCCAGGTTCGGCTTCGATGCCGTCGATGACGCGATGGAGCTGAAAGCGGGTGCGGATCAGGCTCCAGCGATGATGGACGATGCGGCCTTCTTCCTTGCCCTCTTCGAATTGCGACTCGGTGGCACGCAAGATGGAGTTCAAGGTTTCGCCGGTGGCGTCTGAAACCAAGTGTAGATGTAGGGTGTCCGCTTCGGTCATCGGCGTGGGATAGCGGGGATAAGGATGGGATTCATGCACAGGGTTCCGTTAGAGGCTGGGCAAGCGTGGATAAGTCACCATCTTACGCAAACAAGGATGGTTTTTCGATGGCTAAGGGCGGAGACGAACATAGTTCCGTATTTAAGTTGGGTATCAATCAGCTAGGGCACCTGGCGCATGTGGACAAGCCGCGGACAACTGGCCAAAGCCGGGGTACCTCGCTATCCACAGGCCCATCTATCACTACATCCTTTTAAGGATTCTATCTTTCTTGAAGAAGGCGTTGGCGATCCGATGACAAAAACGGTTTTGCGTGTGCTCGCGGGGGAGGCTGTGTGGCCGCCGCCGATCTGGATGTTGCGCCAGGCAGGGCGCTATTTGCCAGAATATCGTGCCATCCGGGCACAGTGCCGCGATTTCATCGATCTGGCGACCAGCCCGTGGAAAGCTGCCGAGGTGACGTTGCAGCCGGTCCGCCGGTTCGGGATGGATGCGGCGATCTTGTTCAGCGACATTCTGATGGTGCCGTGGGCGTTGGGGCAGGGCTTGGTGTTTGCCGAAGGCGAGGGCCCACAACTACCGCCGATCCGCGATGCGGCAGGGGTAGATGCGCTCGATCTGTCCAAGGTAAATGCAGCGATCGAGCCGATCTTGGAAACCGTGCGCAAGGTGGCAGCCGATGTTGGGGCAGCGACCTTGATCGGCTTTGCCGGCAGTCCGTTCACGGTGGCCTGCTACATGGTGGAAGGCCATGGTTCGAAGGACTTCGCCGCCGTCCGGGCGATGGCGCATGGCGATCCGGCTTTGTTCAGCCGGCTGATCGGGACGATTGAGGCTGCAACGATTACGTATTTATCCGCCCAGATTTCTGCCGGCGCCGAAGCGGTGATGCTGTTTGACAGCTGGGCCGGGATGCTGTCGCCGCGCTTGTTTCGCGACTATGTCATTGCCCCCACAGCACGGATTGTCGCGGCGTTGAAGCTGAAACATCCGGCAACCCCGGTGATCGGCTTTCCCCGCCTGGCCGGCATGATGGTAGGCGAATATGCGCTGGAAACCGCGGTACAAGCGGTGCATCTCGATACCGCGATGGACCCGACTTTGGTGCGGCTGCCCGATGGCGTGGCGGCGCAAGGGAACCTCGATCCGGTGGCGTTGCTAACCGGCGGTGCGGCATTGGCGACCGAAACAGCGGGAATTCTGGCAGCGCGGCGTGGGTTGCCGCATATTTTCAATCTCGGGCACGGCATTATCAAAGAAACCCCACCTGACCATGTCGCGGCGCTGGTCGCCCAGGTGCGCGCTGCATGAACAAGATTGCCGTGGTGCTGTTCAATCTCGGCGGTCCCGATGGGCCGGAGGCGATCAAGCCGTTCCTGCTCAATTTGTTCCGCGACCCGGCGATCTTGCGGGTCCCGCCGTTCGTGCGGCCATTCCTGGCGCGGTACATTGCCCGCGCCCGGGTGAAGCCGGCGACCGAGATTTATGCGCTGATGGGCGGCAAATCGCCGCTGCTCGACCTGACCAACGCCCAGGCCCGCGCGCTGGAAGCGGAACTGCCGGAGCTTGAGGTGAAGTGCTTTGTGGCGATGCGCTACTGGCACCCGTTTGCGTCCGAAACCGTCCGGCAGGTCCGCGACTGGAACCCGGATGAGATCGTGCTTCTACCGCTCTATCCACAGTTTTCCACCACCACGACCGGCAGTTCGTTGAGCGATTGGCGGGAAGCGGCGGCAATGGCCGGGTTGGCCAAGCCGGTGGTCAGCCTGTGCTGCTACCATAACGATGCCGGATTTGTCGCAGCGATGACCGGACTGGTGCGGCGCAGCTACGAGGCTGCGCGGGCGGAAATATCGCCTGAAATCAGCTTGCGCATCCTGTTTTCCGCCCATGGTTTGCCAGAAGTGATCATCAAACGCGGCGATCCGTATCAGGCGCAGATCGAAAGCACGGTGGCCGCGATCGTTGCCCGCCTGGGAATAGCTCAGCTTGATTACGCGATCTGCTATCAGTCCCGCGCTACACCGCAGGTCTGGATTGGGCCATCGACCGATGCCGAGGTTGAACGCGCCGGGCACGACAAAAAGGCATTGCTGGTGGTGCCGGTAGCGTTTGTGTCAGACCATTCGGAAACCTTGGTCGAGCTAGATATGGAATATCGCGAATTGGCCCATAAATCCGGCGTACCAGCCTATTTCCGCACCCCGGCGGCGAACTCCGATCCAGGATTTATCGAAGCCCTAGCCGGGTTGGTGCGAGCAGCACGGGCGCATGGCCCAGGGCTGTGCGCCCGAGGTAGCTTGTGCCCGGCTGCCAATGGCGACTGCCCGCATCGGCGCGCGGTATGAACGCGCTTGCCGCCATGGCCGGGCGCGCCACACCGCTTCGCCTGGTGATATTCGACTGCGACGGCGTGCTGGTGAACAGCGAACCGGTCGCCAACCGCGTGGTTGTGGAAATGCTCACCGCCGAAGGCTGGGCGATGACCCCGCATGACGCTGATCGCCGGTTTCTGGGGATGAGCTTCCCCGATATGGTGCCGTTGGTGGAGGCCGAACTGGGGCGAACGCTGGCGGAAGGTTGGGAACTTCGGCTGGTGTCTGCGGTGATGCAGGCCCTGGCGACCGAATCCGGCGCCATTCCGGGCGCGCTGGAAGCTTTGCACGCAGTGACCGCGCTCGGCCTGCCATGGCGGATCGCCTCCAATTCATCGCATGGCGAAATGGCGTTGAAATTCAGCTGCATCGGCGTCACCGATCTGGTGGCCGGCCGGCTGCATAGTTTTGAAGATGTGGCGCGCGGCAAGCCAGCGCCAGATTTGTTTCTAGCGACCGCCGCAGCCGAAGGCGTGTCGGCCGACGCGTGCGTGGTGATCGAGGATAGCAGCACTGGCGCCCGAGCCGCTGCCGCCGCCGGAATGATGTGCCTCGGCTTCAGCAGCGGCACCCAGGCAGACGGCTTGCGCGCGGTGGGCGCCTTTCCCTTTGCATCGATGTTTGATCTGCCCGCCCTGATCGCGGCAGCACCTCGGGAGGCTTCATGATTTTCGCGCTCTACCCATGGCTCAAGGCGTTGCACGTTATCGCCGTGATCGCCTGGATGGCCGGCATGTTCTATTTACCGCGGCTTTATGTGTATCACTGCGAAACGACGCCAGGATCGGCGGAAAGTGAGCGTTTCAAAGTGATGGAAACCAAGCTGCTGCGCCTGATCATCAATCCGGCGATGATCGCGGCGTGGATTTTCGGCGGTGCGCTGGCATCCATCCCCGGCGTGGTGGATTGGGGATCCGGCTGGGCCTGGGTCAAAGCCGGCGCGGTGATTTTGATGACCGGCTTTCATGGCGCATTGTCGAAATGGCGGCGCGAGTTCCTCAACGATCGTAACCGCAAATCCGCGCGATTCTATCGGCTTGCCAACGAAGTGCCGACCGTGCTGATGATCATCATCGTGATCATGGTCATCGTTCGGCCATTCTGAGAGGGAAACGCCATGCACAGCCCCATTCTTGCGCCCGTTATCGCCCTGGTGTTGTGGAGCATGGTGATGTGGGTGTGGCTTTATGCCACCCGAATCCCTGCGATCCGTAAAGCCCGCCTGAAGCTCGATCCGCGCCGTACACCCGGCGATCTTGCCGCCGCGTTGCCGCCCGAAGTGCGCTGGAAGGCCGACAATTACAACCATCTGATGGAACAGCCGACCTTGTTTTACGCGGTCGCTATAAGCCTCGCGGTGCTTGGCGCGGGCGGCGGTGTAAATGCCGGCTTGGCCTGGGCCTATGTCGGGCTGCGGGTGGCGCACAGTCTGGTCCAGGCGACGGTTAACATTATCATGATCCGGTTTGCGCTTTTTACGGTGAGTTCCATGGTCCTGTTGGCCTTGGCGATCAGGGCAGCGATGGTCGCCTTCTAGCGCGCGCAGAAAAGCAAGCTGTTCTTTTATGAACAAAAAGAATCAAAAAAACTTTTTATCCATCCCTTGCCGTTGGCGTGGGTCCCCCCTCAATCGCGCAGCGCTCCGAACCAAAGTGGGAGAGTTTTTTTGCTCCTTTTTTTGCAAAAAAAGGAGTTCTTGCTTCGCTTTAGTCTTTCTGCGGTAGGATTCAGCGCAACCTACCTTGACGCCCGATACCCGAAAGCCTAAGCACTAAGGACTATTGGAGCGGTGCAATGCCGTTCCGAGCCGGTTTCATCCCGGCAAATCCCATATCCGCATGATGGCTGGCCCCAGCCTCGCGGCGTTCATCCTTCCCCCTCCCGAGGCCCCCACATGCATCTTGCCGAACTCAAGGCAAAAACCCCGGCAGACTTGCTGAGTTTCGCCGAATCCCTCCAGATCGAGAACGCGTCGAGCTTGCGCAAGCAGGATATGATGTTCGCGATCTTGAAGAACCTCGCCGACAATGACCAGGCGATTTACGGCGAAGGCACGCTGGAAATCCTGTCGGATGGCTTCGGCTATTTGCGCAGCCCGCAATCCAACTACCTCCCCGGCCCGGATGACATCTACATCTCCCCTAGCCAGGTCCGCCGCTACGCCCTGCGCACCGGTGATACCGTCGAAGGCCAGATCCGCGCCCCCAAAGATGGCGAACGCTACTTCGCCCTGCTCAAGCTCAACACGATCAATTTTGAGCCGCCCGAAGCCGTCAAGCACCGCATCAACTTCGATAACCTCACCCCGCTTTACCCCGACCAGCGTCTCCATATGGAAATGGAATATAAGGAGATCGCCAAGGGCGCGACGCGGGACATGATCCCCCGCGTGATCGATCTGGTGGCCCCGATCGGCAAAGGCCAACGCGCGCTGATCGTCGCCCCGCCGCGCACCGGCAAAACCATGATGCTGCAATCGATCGCCACATCCATCGCCGCCAACCACCCCGATGCGTTTCTGATCGTGCTGCTCATCGATGAACGGCCGGAAGAAGTGACCGACATGGCGCGCACCGTGCGCGGCGAAGTCGTCGCCTCCACCTTCGATGAACCCGCGACCCGCCACGTGCAGGTCACCGAAATGGTGCTCGAAAAAGCCAAGCGCCTGGTGGAACATAAGCGCGACGTGGTCATCCTGCTCGACAGCATCACCCGCCTCGCCCGCGCCTATAACACCGTCGTGCCGTCGTCGGGCAAAGTGCTCACCGGCGGCGTGGACGCCAACGCCCTGCAACGCCCGAAACGCTTCTTCGGCGCCGCCCGTAACATCGAAGAAGGCGGCAGCCTGACCATTATCGCCACCGCACTGATCGATACCGGCAGCCGGATGGACGAAGTGATCTTTGAGGAATTCAAAGGCACCGGTAACTCCGAAATCATCCTTGACCGCAAATTGTCCGACAAACGCACCTTCCCCGCGATCGACATCACCAAGTCCGGCACCCGCAAGGAAGAATTGCTGGTCGATAAGGGCACCCTGTCCAAGATGTGGGTGCTGCGGCGTATCTTGAACCCGATGGGGACGATGGATGCGATGGACTTCCTGCTGGATAAGCTGAAATATTCCAAGTCCAAT
>JANXRN010000025.1 GCA_025352995.1 Acetobacteraceae bacterium | reverse complement strand
ATCGGGTTTATTGACGACGCAATCACCGAAACCGCGTTGCGCGACGGGCTGGCCGATGTGCTGCCGGAAGCCATCGACAGTCGCCGCGGCGGTATCAAGGCCGCGATTGCGGCGATGCAGAAATCGGCAACGCCGTTGGTGCTGATCGTCGATGTGTCGTCGGAGAGCGAACCGCTCGCAGCCCTTGCCAAATTGTCTGAAGTCGTCGAACCCGATGTCCGGGTGCTGGTGATCGGCCGCAGCGGCGACGTCGATTTCTACCGCGAGGTCACACGTGGGATGGGCGCGCAGGAATATCTGGCCAAGCCGATCACGCGCGCAATGGTGATCCGCCATTTCGGACCTCTGGTGCTGGGCCAGACGCCGGCGGCGGCCGAAGCGCAGGGCGGGCGGATCGTTTCGGTTGTGGGGACGCAGGGCGGCACCGGCGCTTCGGTGATCGCGGCAAGCCTGGCCTGGCATCTTGGCGTCGTGCGTCGCCGCCATACCGTGCTGCTTGATGCCGATCTGCATCGGGGTGTGGGTGCGCTGTTGCTCAACACCGCGCCAGGTACCGGGCTGCGGCTGGCGCTTGAATCGCCCGAACGGGTGGATGCCTTGCTGGCGGAGCGGGCGGCCCAGCCGGCCGCCGAGCGACTGCATGTGCTGTCATGCCAGGAAGACCTCGATCTGCAGCCGCATTTCGCGCCGGAAGCCGCAGCAGTGCTGCTGGACGCGCTGCGCCGGCGGTATAATTTCATTGTCGGTGACGTGCCGCTGGCGCCAATCCCGCTTTACCGCGACCTGCTGCGCCTGTGCCACCAGCGTATCGTGGTAATGTTGCCCAACCTGGTCAGTATTCGCGACACGCTGCGCCTGCTGGCGCTGACCCCGGGACTACGCCAGACCCAGCGTGGGGTGGTCGTGCTCAATCGGGTTGGTATGCCGGGCGGACTGTCACGGCGCCAGGTTGAAGACGCACTCGGCATGAAAGTCGACGTGCTAATCCCCGATCTGCCCAAGCAGGTTGCCGCCGCCGGCACGATGGGCGATCCGTCGGTGGCAATGAAATCCGGCTTCCGCACCGGAATCATGGAACTCGCCCGCCAGGTCGCCGGGTCCGGCTTGATTGACGGCAACGGGGCCGACGAAGCCCCGGACCGGGCCAATAAAAGTTGGAAAGTGTCGTCATGGTTCAGGTGAACCCGACCCAAGGCAGCGGATTTGGCCGGCGCGGCATGGTGCCGCCACCACCGTCGGACGATATCCAGCTTGGCCCGCAGCGCGCGCTCGCCGAAGCCCCACGGGAAGCGGTGAACGAGCTGCGCAACGCCTGCCTTTCCCGGCTGGAGCCATCGGCCGTGGCCGCAGTGCCCCCGGACCGGTTGGCCGGCGAAGTTGAAGCGCTGATCTCAGAAATTGCCACCGAGCGCCGGGTGCAGCTGAACGCCCGCGAACAACGCGCGCTGGCACGTGAACTGGTTGCCGACATGATGGGGCTGGGGCCGCTGGAAATCCTGCTCGAAGATGACGGCATAGCTGATATCATGGTGAACGGCCCGAACCGGGTGTTCATTGAGCGGAATGGCCGGGTGGAATTATCGACTGTGCGGTTTCGCGACGACCAGCATTTGCAGGGCATCTGTCAGCGCATCGCCACCGGCGTCGGCCGGCGCATCGACGAATCAAGCCCGATGGTCGATGCACGGCTGAAAGATGGCAGCCGGGTCAACATCGTATTCCCGCCGCTGGCGATCGATGGTGCCTGCATGTCGATCCGCAAGTTCCGCAAGCGTGCCATCGGCCTGGAAGACTTGGTGGGATTTGGCGCAATGACCCCGCCGATCGCACAAGTATTGCAGATGGCATCGAAGATCCGGCTCAACGTGATCATTTCGGGCGGCACCGGATCGGGCAAGACCACCTTGCTTAACGCGATGTCGCGCCAGATTGGCGTGGCGGAACGGGTGATCACAGTGGAAGACGCCGCCGAACTGCAATTGCAACAACCGCATGTGGTGCGGCTCGAAACCCGCCCGCTCAGCCTTGAAGGTCGTGGCGAGGTCTCGCAGCGCGACCTGGTGCGCAACGCGCTGCGGATGCGGCCTGACCGGATCATCATCGGTGAGGTGCGCGGCGGGGAAGCGTTCGACATGCTGCAGGCGATGAACACCGGCCATGACGGCAGCATGTCCACCATTCACGCCAATAATACCCGTGATGCTGTCACCAGAATCGAGAACATGGTCCAGATGGGCCATATGGGTTTACCGATCACCGCAGTGCGCACCCAGATTGCCAGCGCTGTGCATCTGATTGTCCAGGTCGAACGCCAACGCGATGGCGGCAGGCGCCTGACCCAGGTGACCGAGGTGTGCGGGATTGAGGGAGAAGTCATCGTCCTGAACGACATCTTCCAGTATCAGGTCATGGGCGAAACGGCCGCAGGGCGAATTTTCGGCCAATATAAGGTCAGCCGTGCCCGCCCGTCATTCCATGCCCAGCTCGCCTATTATGGTCTAGAAGCTGGCTGGACGGCGGCGATGGAGGAAGCTGACCGTGCCAACTAGCATGCACGCGTTGATCATCCTGCTCGGCCTTATTGCGCTGGTGTGCTCGGCCGGGGCGGGCATTCTGATCACCTATGCCGAGGCGAGCCGCAAGCGGGTCGATGTGCGGATGGCAGCGATCGGGTCACAGGCGGCGATGTTGCGCGCGCCGGCGCTGATGCGGCGCATTTCCCGCGCGGCGCCGAAAGCGAAATCCCCCATCGAGCGTGCGGCGAGTCTGTTCGGCTTCGATCTGGTGCGGGCGAAATATTACTCGGTTAATCCCTGGATTATTCTGATCGGCAGCTTGATCGGTGCGCGTGCACTGACCTGGGCATTGTCCCTGGCGCTGGGCGATTATTCCTTGCTGCTGATCCCGGTCGTGTGGGCCGCGCTCAGCAACATGACGGTGGCGATCATCGAGGGCAAACGCAAAGCCCTGATCCTGGGGCAGTTGCCGGACGCGCTGGCGATGATCGTCCGGTCGGTCCGGGTGGGCGTGCCGGTCAGCGAAGCGGTGCGGATTGTCGCCCGGGAAGCCCCGGCGCCGACCGCGGCGGAGTTCGCGCGGGTTGAAGCAGAGGTTGCGATCGGCATGCCGCTCGACGAATCGCTACGCGCCATGGCGGTTCGCACCGGGGTGCCGGAATATAAGTTTTTCGCAACGACCTTGAGCCTTCAAGCCCAGACCGGTGGCGCGCTGAGCGAAACCCTTGACGGCCTGGCCGACGTGGTGCGCAAGCGCCTGGCGCTGAAGGCCAAGGGCGAAGCGATGGCAGCCCAGGCCAAAACCAGCGCCATGGTGCTGGGCGCGATGCCGTTCGTTTCAGGTGGCGGGATGTATTTCCTCAACCCCGACTATATCGGTATTTTGTTTTACGATCCGACCGGCAAACAAATGCTGGGCGTCGGCATTGCCATG
>JANXRN010000024.1 GCA_025352995.1 Acetobacteraceae bacterium | reverse complement strand
GTCCTGATTGGTGATGGCGAGGACCTGCCCGGCGCGCGCGGTCAATTCGATCAACCGCCCCGGCGCATCCGGTCCGCGATCATTCAGCCGCACCAGCATTTGGCGGCCGTTTTCGAGATTGGTTACCCGCACCACCGCTGGCAATTGCAGGCTGCGATGGCCGGCGGCGAAGGCCATCTGGTCGAACATTTCGCCATTGGCGGTGCGCGACGCATGGGGGCCAGCGAGTTTGGCGAGGCCGGTTTCGGAATACTCGTAATCCTCCCGCGGGTAATTCCACACGCCACCGATCTGATATGGTTCGCCGACCAGAAAGATCGGCGTGCCTGGGCCGGCGCGGTTGAAAAAGCGCTCGAAAAATCCCTGCACCCCGCAGCCGGTCAGCTGCAGGGCGAGCAACGACACTGGGATCAGGCGTTTCACCCGGTCACCGCATTGCCGATCAGATTGACCGATAAGGCATAGAAATCGGACGGGTTATAGCGCCTGATGGCGAGATAATTGGGGTGGATGGCGAGGAATGCCTCACCGCCCGGCAGGATCACCGCTGCCAGGGTGGTGGCGGGCAAGTGGCTCGGAACGGGGACGCCAAGGCGCGCCCATTCGGCAAGCGGACGGCGGTTGGCGTGCCCGGCGATCGTTGCGTCAAACTCCGCAGGGAGTTGGAGAGCCAGGGACAACGGCAAAGCGTCGGTATAGCCCGATTTGGCGAGGTAATTGGCGATTGAGGCGAAAATATCGCCGTAATTGCTCCATAAATCGCGCTTGCCGTGTCCGTCCCAACTGACCGCGAATTTCAGGAAGCTGTCGGGCATGAACTGGCCCTGCCCCATCGCCCCGGCATAGGACCCGATCATCCTTTCCGGCGCGATATCGCCCGCATCCAGGATCTTGAGTGCGTCCATCAATTCGCTGCGGAAGAAGGTGGCGCGGCGGCCTTCCCAGGTGAGCGTCGCCAGTGCCTCGATGACGTTAAAGCCGCCAGTGGCGCGACCGTAATCGGATTCGAGGCCCCAGATACCGAGGATCGGGGCCGCCGGCACGCGATATTTGGCGCAGACCGCATCCATCAGGGGGCGATGCTTGCGATATGCCTCCCGCCCACGGGAAATCCGCTCCGCCGAGACGATGCGGTCACGATATTGCGCCCAGGTCAGGGTGAATTCCGGCTGGCGGCGATCGAGATCGATCACCCGCTGGTTCATTTTCACCCCGGCGAAGGCGCGGTCAAGGGTTGTTTGGCGAATGCCGAGCTTGCGCGCGTCGGCTTTCACGCCGGCGATGAATTTGTCCCAATCGCCGCCATTGGCGGCCCCCGCCTGGCTAGGGTAAGCGACAGGCGCGACCAGGAGAGCGGCGACGAGGGTTCGGCGGTTGAGCATTCGGGCAACTTGCCATGCGGGACGGGTCGGCGGCAAGGCGACGCTAGGATGTTCTTTTTGTGAACAAAAAGAACCAACAAAACATTTTAATACTTTGTTGCCGTTGCCTTGGGACTGCGGTTGGGCTCCGAGCCAACCCTGGTGCCCGCGGCGATGTATCTGGGCAGTTTCCTTGTTTGTTTTCAAACAAAGCGGACGCTTGCTTACTCCCGATACGACGCATCCCGCCGATCCAGCAGACGCAGCAGCCCCGGCCATTCTTTCTCGCCATAGGGCCTTGTGGCACTCGGCGCGTACATCCCCACCGATTTGTCGATGATCGCCTGGGGCAGATGGTTCAACGGTGTATTGCACGCCATCGCGGCGACCTGGGCCTGGCAGGCGCGTTCTAATGCGAACATGTAGTTGAAGGCCTCTGGCATCGACCGGCCCACGGTCAACAGGCCGTGATTGCGCAAGATCATCAGGCTCATGTGGCCCAGATGGGCGGCGATGGCCTCGCGTTCCTCAGGGTGGCGCTCGGGGCCGTTAAAATCATGATAGGCGATGCGGCCAATGAAGCGATGCGCAGTCTGGGTCAGCGGCAGCAAGCCGCATTGCAGGGCCGAGACCGCGATGCCGGCGGTGGTGTGGGTGTGGATCGCGGCCTCGATGTCCGGGCGGGCACGGTAGAGCGCGCTGTGGATCACGAAGGCGGCGGGTTGCAGGTTGTAGTCAGGCAGGCCTGGGCCGAATTCCGGTTGCAGCAAGACCTTGCCCTCGACATCAACTTTCAGCAGGGATGATGCGGTGACCTCGCCGAACAGCAGGCCATGGGCAATCAGCAGGAACTGGTCGGTGGTGCCAGGCACGCGCATCGACAGATGGGTGGCGATCATGTCGGTCATGCCGAAATGGTCACACAGGCGATAGGCGGCGGCGAGGGTCACCCGGGCCTGCCATTCGGATTCCGAGACCCGCTCGCGCAGGGATGGGATGCTGAGGGTAATGCTGGCGTCGTTCATGGGGCGGGTCCTCCGACTGATCGGGCAGCATAGGCCGAAGCGGGTTGGGTTTGACAGCCTCCCTGCCCCGCCGTCGAATGCACTGAATCAGGGGAGACCTACCATGCCCGTACCCGCCAATGCCTGCGACTGCCACATGCATATATTCGGCGATCCGGCGCTGTATCCGCCAGCCGCGTGGCGGGCTTATGACCCGGTGCCAATGGGGTTGGACCGCTATGATGCGGAGGCCGCCCGGATCGGGTTTGCCCGGGTGGTGTTCGTCCAGCCCAGCGCGTACGGCATTGATAATAGCTGCATGTTGGCGGCTTTACTCGCGCGTGGGCCGACCAGCCGTGGGGTGGCGGTGATCGATGACGCGACCTCCGAGGCAACGCTTGTTGAACTCGTCGAGGCCGGGACAATCGGGGTGCGGCTCAATCTGGTGAGCAACGGCATTCCCGATCCGGCGGCAGCGATTGCGCTGCTGCGGGCGACGGCGGCGCGGGTTGGGCGCCTGGGGTGGCATGTGCAGATTTACGCACGGCCGGAATTATTTACCGATCTGGCGGCGGTGATCCCGAGCCTCGGGGTGCCGGTGGTGGTCGATCATATGGGGGCGACCGATGGCAAGCTTGCTGCCTCGCGCCCTGGGTTCGATGCGCTGTTGAAGCTGCTGGCCGATGGCCATGTCTGGGTGAAATTATCGGGCGCCAACCGGGTGTCGCGGCTGCCCGCCGGGTTTGATGACGCCATTCCGGTGATCCAGGCGCTGGCTTCCGCCAATCCGGCGCAGTGCGTGTGGGGCACGGACTGGCCGCATATCGGGCCACATGTTGCCGGTGCGCCGCAGCCAGTGGTCTATATGCCGCTTGATAATCTGGATTTGTTGAGCGTGCTGGAACGCGCTTTGCCCGATGCGGCAACGCGGCAGGCAATTCTGGTGGATAACCCGGCGCAACTTTACCGGTTTTAATGCAGCCACCGCGCCCCCACATCGCCTCTATCAACCGGAGCAGCAATCATGACCGCAATTCCCGCAGCCTTCCTCGACATCATGGCATCGAACGCGCTGGCCCATCTGGCGACCACGATGAAGGATGGCTCCCCCCATGTGACGCCGATCTGGTTCGATTACAGCAATGGCCTGGTGCGGGTGAATTCGGCCAAGGGCCGGGTCAAAAGCAACAACATGCCGGAAGGTGCCAAGGTGGCGCTGTCGATTGTCGATCTCGCGAACGGGTACCGTTACGTGCAAATTCGCGGCACGGTGACCAAGGTGACGGAAATGGGGGCGGACGCGCATATTGACGCGCTGGCGAAGAAGTATCTCGGGCTGGACGCCTATCCCTATCGCAATGCGGCGGAAACCCGGATGACTTTTGAGATTACGCCGGACAAGGTGCAGACGATGGGGTGAGGTTCGGGCACCGTTTGCCTTGCCTGATACGCCAATTCGGGTACGAGTTGCAGTGGCTGGCGGTCGACCTGTTTTTCGGTATAATTTTTTCGAATTTGATATAAAGAATAAATTATGCGCCGACTCACCCGACGTTTTAAAAAATGGTTAGTCAGGCGTGGCTACTATCAGGCTCGGAAGGGTAGTGTTGCGCAACGCAAGCGACCATTTTTTCTACGTATTCCTACTCCGGAAAATTTGAGTTTTACATACAATAGGGATGTAACGCAGAAATTTTTTCAAAATATGCGGACTGAAATAGATGTGGCAATTAGCGAGCGTCGGAGACTGATGGTTGATCCTGCTCCGATTAAGTCGATCAATCCTGCTGCTGCCTTGTGCCTTCTGGCTGAGTTTGATCGTTGGCAGAGACTGTGGGGGGTCGGACGATTGCGTCCCGTTACTCTACGGACCTGGCATCAACCGGTTGTTCGCCGACTATCCGATATGGGATTTTTCGAATTGCTCAAAACGCCCGTGCCTGAGGCATTGCGTAGCGGCGGCCCCGGGGCGAACCGCTTTATACGATTTGTTACGGACGTAGTTGCTGACACTCAACATTCAGTGACTTTTCGCCGGGAGGTTGGTGCTCCGTTGTCGGAAACGTCACAACTCTCGTTGACCCTTTATCGTTCCCTCTGCGAGGCAATAGCGAACGCAGTTGAACATGCCTACCCCAACCCGACGACATTTCCCGACCGTGTGGGAAAGCGTTGGTGGCTGATGGGCTCGGTTGACACAGACCAAAACCGCTTGCGCGTCGTTGTTCTCGATCATGGTATTAGCATACCAGGGTCATTGCCTAACTCCCGTCGCTGGCCCGAAATCTCAAAATTGATTCAAATATTTACTGGAGAACCAACTGACGGCGCGCTTATCGAGGCTGCGATGGAGTACGGACGCTCCCGGCTTGAGACCCCTCAGCGCGGAAAAGGGTTGGGTGACATAATCGCCCTTTCCGACGCAAGCCCACAAAACCGACTTCGCATATTCAGCAGAAACGGCTACTATGTCCGTACAAACGGCTTGTCACATTCGGGGGTATCTAGATATCCGATTAACGGTACCCTTATAGAGTGGGATCTCGCATTGTCGCTGACACACGACGACGATATTCGACCAAGGGACTAAGGTATGACCACGATTGAAATAGCGCGCGATTTTTCAGTTACACCCGGGCCGCGCTACGAGCGGCTAGGTCCGAACAGTGGCGAGGCGTTTCGACGGCGTCTTTCGGAGGAACTGGCCAAATCCGAGGATGACGTCGTGGTGGTTCTCCTGGACGGCACGGAGGGATATGGATCATCTTTCCTCGAGGAGGCCTTTGGTGGCTTGGTCCGCGACGGAAGGTTCTCTGCCGACGAAATCCAACGCAGGCTGCAGATAGTGGCGAAGAGTCGCTTATATGTAACTTATGCTAAGGAGGCGACGAGCTATCTACAGGATGCGATCGCCCATTCAAACCCCGGGCGATAACATTGCATGGACGCTCAGGATTCCGATTTTCTTGGTCGGTTAATTGTCGGTTTTTTGGGCGTGGCGGTTGGCGCAGCCGTAACGTGGGTAATAAAAGTAAATGAGGCCCATGATCGCGAGTTAGCTGATAGGATAAATGACTCCGTTAAAGAGCTTGAAAATATTGAAAAAATTTCGATAGCCGCATGGGAGCGGCGAGCATTGGTCGCAAGTGCCGCGCAACCCGTTGGCGCTGAACAGGATATTACCGCAGCCGAAGTCGAGGGGCGACTGCATCGACTAACTAAGCTCATAAATTTTGCTGGAAACAAGGTTCCCGGTTTCGATGATTACAAGACCGATGATCTGCTCATCACGCTCCGTAGGGCATGCACTTACGATGAAGTGCGAAATGAGAATTTAGGCCTTCCGCCGGCAAATCAAAGAGCTAAATCGGTCATATTCGCGTCGACTGAAGTACTTTTGACACTCCGAATGATGCAAAGAGATGTTCTACCTCTGGGAAAAATCGCGCGATGGCGACGGCTGGCGCGAATTCCGGCGAATCTGAGTGATCGTGAGACCAGAAGCTACTGGACGGTTGATTAATACCAAGCGCCCGAATGGCTGACTCTTCCAGCCATTCGGGCGCTTGGTATTGCGCACCGGGTTGGCCGGCGGCGGTGCGCCAAGCAAAGACTTATACCAAGCGCCGTTGACCCATTCTTCATGGG
>JANXRN010000073.1 GCA_025352995.1 Acetobacteraceae bacterium | reverse complement strand
ACGGTAATCCGGCGCTCGCCAAGCGGGTTGCCGACGATATGGCGGGTGCTGCCTGGCGGGCGCGACAGGCGCTGGTATCGAGCACCAAAATTCTGCCGATGCCTGATGCGGTGCGGGCGGCGGCAACCGGCGACGGCCGGGTGGTGCTGGCCGATTACAGCGATCGGTCCGGCGCCGCGACGTTCCTGCTGGGCGATATCCTGGCGCAGGGTTTGCCCAATGTGCTGGTGGCGTCAGTGATGGATGCGGATTTGCTGGCGCGGATTGCCAACGGAAAGCCGGGCGATCCGTTTGACCAGATGGTTGGCGGACGGGTCGATGTTTCGGCGGGCGATCCGGTCCGGGTGGTGGGCACCTTGCGTGACATCGGCAAGGGCTGGGCCACGGTGGATTATGGCCGCGACAGCGTGCTGGTGATTACTGAGTTCCTGACCCAGATCATCGAACCCGCAACTTTACGGAATTACGGGTTGAAACCTGAAGATTTTCGCATTTTCGCCATTAAGTCCCGCGCCCATTTCCGTCGCGGCTTCGATGACAGCGGCTTTGCGCAGACGATTTTGCTGGTCGAACCGCCGGAACCGTTCCTCGGGACAACCGGGTTGGATGCGCTGCCGTTCGAGCATGTGCGGCTTGCCGACTTCTACCCGTATGGCTCACCGAATTTTCCGTAACGCCAGACGAACTACATTATCGAGTTCGGAGAGAAACTTCGACCGGTCGGCCTTGGTCAGCGGTGCCGGGCCGCCAGTGTTCATCCCGATTTCGCGCAAATGCCGGCCGATTTCCCGGCCGGCCAGGGCGCTGCCGATATTGTCGCCGGTCCAGCGGCGGCCATTATAGGATAGCGCCTGCGCCCCGCGCGCCAGGCAACGCCCGGCAAGCGGGATGTCGGCGGTCACGCACACATCGGCATCGGTGATGCGCTCGGCAATCCAGTCATCGGCGATGTCGGCACCTTCGGACACGGTCACCATCCGCACATTGGGCAAGCCCGGCGGACGGATTGGGCGGGAGCCGTTGCTGACCACGTGGACCACGAGGTTAAGCCGTGTGGCCAGTTTGAATATTTCTTCCCGCACGGGGCAGGCGTCGGCGTCTATGTAGATTTCGGTCATGTTAGCTTTTCAGAAAGGAAGATGTTCTTTTTGTGAACAAAAAGAACCAAAAAAACTTTTTATCCATTGGCGCACCGCTGCTTGTGCGCACTCGGAACCAAAGTGGAAAGTTTTTTTGCTTCTTTTTGTTCACAAAAAGAAGAATCCTTGCCTTAAACCTTCAAAAAACCCACCAACCGCTCAGCCTCCGCCACAATCGGCTCGGCGATCGATGCGGCCTTGGCGGCACCATCGCGCAAGATCGCGTCAAGGCTGGCACGGTCCTGCAACAGGCGCGTGGTTTCCGCCGCGATCGGGGCAAGATGGGCGACCAGCAGATCGGCCAGCGCACCTTTGAAAGTGCCGAAGCCCTGGCCGCCGAACTGACGCAGGACGCCGTCATGGTCGGTATCGGTTAGCGCGGCGTAGATGCCGACGAGGTTGCGCGCTTCTGGCCGGCCTTCGAGGCCCGCTGATTCCGATGGCAGCGCCTCGGGGTCAGTTTTGGCGCGACGGATTTTCTGGGCGATGGTGTCGGCATCGTCCGTCAGATCAATCCGGCTTTGCACCGAGGCGTCGGACTTCGACATTTTCTTGGCGCCGTCCCGTAAGCTCATCACCCGCGCCGCCGGTCCCATGATCACCGCTTCGATCGCGGGAAAGAATTCGACCCCGTAATCGAAGTTGAATTTCTGCGCGATGTCGTTGGCGAGTTCCAGATGCTGTCGCTGATCATCGCCGACCGGCACGCGGGTGGCGTGATAGGCGAGGATGTCGGCGGCCATCAGGTTCGGGTAGGTGAACAGCCCGGTTGAGACGTTTTCGCGGTCCTTGCCGGCTTTGTCCTTGAACTGGGTCATCCGGTTCAACCAGCCCATGCGGGCGACGCAGTTGAAAATCCAGGCGAGCCGGACATGCGCGTAGACCGCCGATTGGTGGAACAGCAGGCTGGTTTTCGGATCGATGCCGCAGGCGATCAGGCTGGCGGCGAGTTCGCGGGTTGAGGAGGCTAGGGTTTTCGGGTCATGCGGTTGGGTGATCGCGTGCAGATCAACAACGCAATAGATGCAGTCGTGATCTTTTTGCAGCGCGGCCCAGTTGCGCACCGCGCCGAGATAGTTGCCAAGATGCGGGATACCGGTCGGCTGAATGCCGGAGAAGATGCGTTTCATCGATGTGATTCCGTGGAAGTGCGTGGGGGTGTGATCAGGAAAAGCGGATCACCGCCATCGCCCTGGCCGCAACGCCTTTACGTTGAAGGCGCCGATCATCTGCCCGACCAGGCCATAGACCGCCAGGCCAATTAAGATCACCGCGCATAGCCCCAGCAGCCTGGTCAGCGACGCGCCGGCCAAGGGCGCATAGATCGCTTCGCGCGCCAGCCAGACCGCGCCGACCATCACCAGCCCAGCCGCGCCCATCAACGGGATGGCGCGCTTCAGGCGGGCATCCCATTGCATCAGGCCACGGCGGTGAAGCAGGACGGCGAGCACGGCGATATTGATCCAGGATGAAATTGATGACGCAAGCGCCGGCCCAAGATGCTGCAACGGTCGCATGAAGGCAAGATTGAGCGCCAGATTGATCGCGATGGAGACCAGGGCGACGCGCAACGGCGTGGTGGTATCGCCGACCGCGAAGAAAGGCGGGGTTAATAATTTGATCAGCACGAAGGCGGGCAAGCCGATTGCGTAGGCGGCGAGCGCCTGGGAGGTGATTGCAGTCGCCGCTGCATCGAACGCGCCATGCTGATACAAGGTGGCAATGATCGGGGTACCGGCCGCCATCAGTCCGAAGGCCGCCGGCAAGGTCAGCGCCAGCGCGTATTCCAAGGCGCGGTTCAGGGCTGCGCGGGCCTGATCGGGTTCTCCGGTTTGGATATGTCGCGCGAGCGTCGGCAGCAGCGCGGTGCCGACCGAAACCCCGATGATGCCGAGCGGCAGCTGGTTCACCCGCTCGGCGAAATAAAGCACTGATGCGGTGCTGGCGGGCAGGAAGCTGATGATGACGATGTCCACCTGCTGGCTGATCTGGGTCATGCCGGCGCCGAGCAGGCCGGGGCCCATGCGGCGGAACAGGCCGCGCACGGCTTGGGTCAGGCGCAGGCGGGGCAGGTGCAAATGCAGCCCGGCGCGACGCACCGCCCAGATCAACAGCGCGAGCTGGAACAGGCCGGACACGCTGACCCCCCAGGCGAGCGCGTGGGCGACCGTCGGGACATAGGCGCGCAAGCCCAGCATGCAGCCGATCGACACCAGGTTGAACACCACCGGGGCGGCGGCGGCGGCGGCAAAACGGTCCAGCCCGTTAAGCACGCCGGACCAAAGCGCGGTCAGGCAGATCAGCGGCATATAGGGGAAGGTGATGCGCGCGAGGGTGACCACCAGGGCAAATTCCTGCGGGTCGGCGACGTAGCCTGGGATCAGCACGGCGAGCATTTCGGGCATGAAAATCTCGGCCAGCACGGTGATCCCGACCAGCCAGAATGCCATGACGGCGGCGGCCTCGGCCGCAAAACGTTCGGCGACTTCCTGGCCTTCTTTGGCGCGCAATTCGGCAAACATCGGCACGAAGGCGGCGTTGAAAGCGCCTTCGCCGAACAGACGGCGGAACATGTTGGGGATGCGGTTGGCCATCACGAAAGCGTCGGCCAGCGGGCCGGCGCCGATGAAGGCGGCAATCAGGGTTTCGCGCAGCAGGCCGAGAAGACGGCTTGCCATGGTCCAACTGCCGATGGTGAGGATGCCACGCAGCATCGCGCTACTCCGTCCGCCTGGGACGCGACAGCAGCGCGTCGATCGCGGCCGCCACGCTGAAATCGCCGCCGACAATGCCGGCGACGGCGGCACAAATCGGCATCGCCACCCCGGCGGCGGCGGCGCGGGCGACGATCGCCGGCGCGGTCGCTACCCCCTCGGTCACCGCGTGGCGACCGGCGAGGATGTCGGCGAGGGACACGCCTTTGCCGAGCGACAGGCCGAGACTGTAGTTGCGGCTCGCGGGCCCGGCGCAGGTCAGCATCAGATCGCCAAGGCCCGACAGGCCGGCGACGGTTTCGGCGCGGCCACCCAAGGCGACGGCGAGGCGGGACATTTCGGCCAGGCCGCGGCTGACCAGGGCGGCGCGGGCGTTTTCACCCAGGCCCGCGCCGATGACGATGCCCGATGCGATGGCGATGACGTTCTTGGCAGCACCTCCGATTTGCGCGCCGATCGGGTCCGGACTGGCATAAAGCCGGAAGGCTTGCGTGCCGAGGGCGGCCGCAATTGCCTCACACAAAGCCGGATCGTCGGCGGCGACCACGGCGGCGGCGGGCAAGCCGGCGGCGATTTCGTGGGCGAAGTTGGGGCCGGTCAAAATCGCGGCCGGGCGCAAGATGATTTCGAGCGGGAGCGCCAGCGTGCCGAGTTCGACCCCCTTGGCGCAGATCGCCACCGCGCCCTTTGGCAGGCTGGCAGCCACCGCGCGCACATGCTGCACCGGGACAGCGAGCAGCAGCAGGTCAGCAGATGGAAGTTTGTTGGTGACAATGATCTCGGCAGGCAGGATTGCGCCGGGCAGGTTCGGGTTGCGGCGGGTGGCCGCGATGTCGCGCGCGCGATCGGGGTCGCGTGCCCACAAGGTGACATTTCGTCCCGCCCGATGGGCCTGGATGGCGAGCGCGGTGCCCCAGGCGCCGGCGCCGATGATGGCGATGCTATTCATCGACAAGCCGTGCAACGTCGCAGCCAGCATCGAAATCATCGGCCAGGCGCGCGACCAGGGCGGCCATAATGTCGCCCGCCGCGGCTTCAAAACCATAAGGCGGGTTGATCACCAGCAGACCGCAGCCGTTCAAGCGCGCGGCATCGATGGCGGGGCGGAGCCAGAACTCGGCGACCACGATGTCCTTGATGCCGCTTTGCTGCATGGCGTTGTGGAAGGCGCGGGTGGGGGCGCGATGCTTGATCGGGTACCAGGCGGCGAAAACCCCGGTGGGGAAGCGGGCGTGGCCGCGCTTGAGGCCGTCGGTGAGCTTGTAGAATTCGTCGGTCGCTTCGTAGGGGGGATCAATCAGCACCAAAGCGCGGCGTTCTTTCGGTGGTAGCAAGGCGCCGAGTGCCTCCCACGCATCGCGGCCATGGATCGAAACTTGCGGATCGCGGGCAAAATTGCGGCGCAAGGTGATCAGGTCTTCGGGGTGGCGTTCGCAGCAGGCCAGCCGGTCCTGCGGCCGCAGCATGGCCTGGATGATCGCCGGGGAGCCGGGATAAAGCCCTTCCTGCTGCACCAGCGCGACATAGTCGGCGAGTTCCAATGGGGGGTTGTCGAGCAGGCGGCCAATGCCGGCTTGCCATTCGCCGGTGCGGGTCGCGGGGCCGGTGCTGAGGTCATAGCGGCCGATGCCGGCATGGCTGTCGAGGGCGAAAATCGCGCCGGGCTTGCGCTGCATCGCGCGCAGCAGCCAGACCAGCAGCGCGTGCTTCATGCAGTCCCCGAAATTGCCGGCGTGGAAGGCGTGGCGGTAGTTCATTGAGGGTCCGTTTTTTAAGGCAAGCAGTTCTTTTTGTGAACAAAAAGAACCAAAAAAAATTTTTAATACTTTGCTGCGGTTGCCGTGCGCTTTCCGATAGCCCGAGCCAACGGCCAGAATTGATGAAGTTTTTTTGCTTCTTTTTGTTCACAAAAAGAAGAATCGCTTAAACCTCCTCCAAAGGCCACCGAGGCCGAGGCGCGTGATCTAGCCCATCGACCAACCCAAGCCGCAGCCGTTCAAGCACGGTCCACGCCACCATCACCGCGTTATCAGTACAAAGCCGCAAAGGCGGCGCGGCGAAAATCAAGCCGTTTGCGTCGGCAACCGATTGCAAGGCGGCGCGCAGGGTCGCGTTGGCGGCGACCCCACCGGCGACGACCAGCAATTTGCCGGCTGGATGTAAGGCGCGGAACATTTCAATTGCGTGGCGGGCGCGGTTGGCGACAACGTCAGCGACGGCGGCCTGGAAGCTCGCGGCGATGTCGGCGGCGGTCTGGCGTGGGAGCGCGCCGGGCGGGAAGCTGGCGACTAAGTGGGCGACGGCGGTTTTGAGGCCGGAGAAGCTGAAATCACAGCCTGCGCGGCCGAGCAAAGGGCGGGGCAGGGCGTGGGCTTTGGGATTGCCCTCGGCGGCCAGTCGCTCCACCGCTGGCCCGCCGGGCCAGCCGAGGCCGAGCAGCTTGCCGACTTTGTCAAACGCTTCGCCCACCGCATCATCGATCGTGCCGCCCAGGCGGCGATGCTGGCCAACGCCTTCTACCGCCACGCACTGGCAATGCCCGCCGGACATCAGCAGCAGCAAATAGGGAAATTCGACGGCTTGCGGCAGCAATCCCGGCAAGCGCGGGGTTAGCGCATGGGCTTCGAGGTGGTTGACGGCGACGAACGGAATGCCGCGCGCCAGGGCAACGCCCTTGGCGAAGCCGCTGCCGACGATCAGGCCGCCGATCAGGCCGGGGCCGGCGCTGGCGCCGATGCCAGCGAGCGCATCAAAGCCAATGCCGGCCTGGCCCATCACCTGGGCGACCAGGTCGGGCAGGTGGGACAAATGCGCGCGGGCGGCGATTTCCGGGACCACGCCGCCGAAGGCGGCATGGGCGGTTTGGCTCAGCACCGTTTCGGCCAGAATCCGCCCATCCGGCGCCAGCAACGCGGCGGCGGTTTCGTCGCACGAGGTTTCCAGGCCAAGTACCGGGCCGGTGATCGGGGAATGGATTCCCTGCATCGTCCGTCTTTCAATATTCTCGCCAAGGTAATAGGACAGCCGCATGTCATCTGCCCACCCGTCCCGTGCTGTTCCCGCCCATTCCCGCGCATTGCCGTTGCGCGTTGGCACCCGCGGGTCGCCGCTGGCGCTGTGGCAAACCCGGTATTTTCTGGCGCGTTTAACCACATTCTGCCCGGTTTTGCGCAGCATGGATGTGTTCGAGGAACATGCGATCCGCACGACTGGCGATGTCGTGCAAGACCGGCGCCTGGCCGATATTGGTGGCAAGGGCTTATTTGCCAAGGAAATTCATGAGGCCCTGGCTGACGGGCGAATCGATTTCGCGGTACATAGCCTGAAGGATCTGGAAACCGAACTGCCGGCCGGGATTGTGCTGGCCGGGACCTTGACCCGGGAAGACGCGCGTGATGCGCTGGTGCTGGCGCCGCATCTGGCGGGCGGGGACGATCCGATTGCCGCCCTGCCGCATGGCGCGTCGGTTGGTACCAGTTCGGTCCGACGGCAGGCGCAATTGTTGCATAGCAGACCCGATCTGCGGATCACCGCGATGCGGGGCAACGTGCAGACCCGGCTCGACAAGCTGCGCGGCGGCGATTGTGATGCGACTCTGCTGGCGATTGCCGGGATGAACCGGTTGGGTCTGGGGCATGAGGCGACGGCGGTTCTGTCGCCCGCCATCATGTTGCCGGCGGCGTGCCAGGGGATTGTCGGGATTACGGTGCGGGAAGACGACACCGCGCTGCGCGAAATGCTGGTGGGTATCGAAGACGCGGACGCCAATTCGGTGTCCACCGCCGAACGGGCTTTGTTGGCGGAGTTGGACGGATCGTGCCGCACCCCGATCGGCGGCCATGCGGAGTTGGATGGCAAAGGCGGCTTAACGTTGACCGGCCTGGTGGCGCGCACCGATGGCAGCTTCCTGCTGCGGCGGACTTTGTCTGGCCCGCGCGCCGATGCAGCGCGGATCGGGCGGGAGCTTGGCGCCAGTCTGCGTGCCGACTGCCCGCGAGACGTGTTTGCCTGACCCCGGCAAGGGCGTTGTTCTGATCACTCGGCCGCTGCAGACGGCGGCCGAAACCGCGCGGCGCGTGGCCGCGCTCGGGTTTAGCCCGCTGGTGGCGCCGGTGCTGGAAACCACGCTGTATCAGGCGCGCTTGCCCGAACCGGATCGCGTGCAGGCGTTGCTGCTGACCAGCGCGAACGCCATTGCGGCACTTTCAGCGAAATTTCATCATCTGCCGGTGTTCGCGGTTGGCAACGCCACGGCGGCTGCGGCCAAGGCGGCGGGGTTTCCGCTTGTGACGAGTGCTGCTGGAAATGCCACCGATCTAGCGGGTCTGGTGCGGCGGTTGTGTGATCCGGATCGCGGCAGCCTGCTGTTTCCTGGCGCGGCGCGGCTGGCGGTGGATATCGCCAAACCGTTGCGCGAAGCGGGCTTTCGGGTGATGCGGCGGGTGGTTTATCGCACCGATCCGGTGGCAGCCCTTCCGGCGTTGGCGCAGGCGGCGCTTGCAGCAGGTGGGGTGACGGCGGCGCTGTTCTTCTCCCCGGCCAGCGCGCGTGCGTTCGGGACCTTGCTGCGCGCGACGCTGCCCCCCACATGCGTGGCGTCGGTCGAGGCAATGGCGATCTCGGCCGCGGTGGCGGCAGCCCTTGCCCCTTTGCCGTGGCAGCGCATCCGTGTTGCCAGCCTGCCCAACCAGGATGCGATGATGGCATTGCTGACATGACCGACCCCGTCGACGCGACGATTATTGCTGACCCGCCGGCCCCTCCCGCGCGGCGATCTGCGGGCCCGGTGCTGACCGCGCTTGGGTTGGTGTTGCTGGTGATTGCGATCGGATTTGTGTGGACCCAGGTCAACGAGGTGGCGGGTAGCGTCAGCCAGTTGGATATGACGACGCATCGCCTGATCGACGGGGTGGAAAAATCGGTGGGGCTGCAAACTGGCAAGATGCGCGACGGGCTGACTGCGCAACTCACCGGTTTTGACCTGCGGTTACGTCGGGTGGAGGCGGAACTGGCCAATCCGCAAGTGCGGACGGTGCCGACGGAAGCACGACCGGAACCGGTAGTGCTGCCGCCGACAGTGGATATCAGCGGTCTGCAACAACGACTGGCGGCGGTTGAACAAAGGCTGGCGGCGGCCGAGCAGGTGCGGCGCCAGGCTGACATGGCACAGGCCGCGGCCCGGGCGCTGGCGGCGGGCCAACCGCTGGGGGTGATCCCAGGTGCTCCCCCGGCGCTGGCACGCTATGCCGATAGCAAGCCGCCGACCGAGGCGGGGTTGCGGCAGGAATTTTCGGCGCTTGCCGCGCGCGCCACCGACGCGAGCAAGCCGGCGACGGAAGCTGATGGAGTGGCGCAGCGCATGTGGCTGCATGTGCAGTCACTCGTCACGGTCAAGGATCGGGACCGGGTGCTGGTTGGCGCACCAGCATCGATCGTGCTGGGGGACGCGCAGGACCGGCTGAGTTCGGGCGATCTGGCAAATGCGGTGGCGTCGCTTGCGGCACTCGATCCGGCGGCGGCGGCGATCATGGCCGATTGGGTGGCGCGGGCGCAGGCGTTGCTTGACGCGCGGGCGGCGTTGGCGGCCCTGCCGGGCGCACGCTGATGCGTCGGGCTATCTGGTTGGTGGTGGCCGGCGCGATTGCGACGGCGGCGACCTGGTATCTGGCCGGGCTGCCGGGGACGGTGGTTTTGCGGGTGGCGCGCTACACGATTTCAGCGGCAACGCCGGTCGCGTTGCTGGCGACAATCCTGTTGCTGCTGGTGCTGTATGGGGTGGCGCGGCTGGTCGCGGTGTTGTTCCGCCTGCCGACCGCTTGGCGCAACTGGCGTGCGGGGCGCAACCGCGCCGTGGGCGATCTGGCGGTAACCCGGGCGTTGGTGGCGCTCGCCGCAGGCGATGGGGTGGCGGCGCGGCGGGAGGCTCGGCGGGCGTTGCGCGCGCTCGGACCGACACCGCACAGCTTGCAACTGGCTGCGGAAGCGGAACGGCTGGCGGGGAATGAGGATGCGGCGGCGGCCTTGTTCCGCCAGTTGGCCGAGCACAAGGATGGCGGGTTCCTTGGATTGCGCGGACTGTTCCGCCAGGCGATGGCGCGGCAGGCTTGGGACGAGGCGGCGATTTTGCTGGCGCAGGCGGAAGGCAAGCAGCCGGGGCGCTTGTGGCTGCGGGACTCTCGGCTGCGTTTGGCGGTGCATCAGGAAAATTGGGCCGGCGCGGCGGCGCTTGCGGAGCCAGGCCAGGCTAAGACCGCGCTGATGATTGCCGCCGCCGGGGCTGCCAGCAATGGGAACGCGGCGCTGCAACTGGCGAAGCAGGCGTGGGCCGAGGATAAATCGCAGGCACCGGCAGCGCTGGCCTACGCGCAAGCGTTGCGGGGCGCCGGGCGGGAACGGGCGGCTTTGGATGCGGTGCGGGAAAGCTGGAAGGCGGCACCGCACCCCGATCTGGCCACGTTTGCAGTGGCGCCGGGCATAGATGCGGCGGCGCGGCTGAAGCTGTTCACCCTGTTTGTGCAAGGGCTGCCGCCGCATCCGGAAGCGCAGTTGGCGCTCGCCCGGCTGTCCTTCGCCGCCGGGTCGCTGGGGGATGCGACGTATCATCTGGATGCGTGCGGGCTGGATGATCGCCGGGTTGGACTGTTGCGCGCCGATCTGGCGCGGGCGCGTGGCGATGGCGAGGCGGAGAAGGCGGCTTTGCGCGATGCGGCTAGTGCTCCCGCCGCGCCGGCGTGGGGGTGCACCGCGTGCGGCGCGCAAACCGCGGCGTGGCAGGCGACGTGCCCATCATGCCACGCGGCTGGAACGTTGCGGTGGGGTTAGCGCGCGATCGCTTTTGGCGGCTTCGCCAAAAGCGTGAATCGCCCGCTCAAACAAAGAGCTAGAGCTTGATAAGTGAGCGAACGCGAACGCATCATGCTCTAGCGGGGTAGTGTGGTTGCGCCCATCAGGGCTTCATCGACGGAGGCTGCGCATTGGCGGCCCTCGCGGATTGCCCAAACCACCAGCGACTGGCCACGCCGCATGTCGCCAGCGGCGAACAGGCGGGGGATGCTGGTCTGGTAGGCGACGGTATCGGCTTTGATATTGCCGCGCGGGTCAAGTGCGGCTTCGGATTGCGCCACCAGCCCCGGCTGGCGCGGGCCGAGGAAGCCCATGGCAAGCAGCACCAGATCGGCCTGCAAACGAAATTCGCTGCCGGGGACTTTCTGCATTTCCATTCGCCCGCCAGCGCCGGGGACGAATTCAACACGGACGCATTCGAGCGCTTCGACGCGGCCATTGCTGCCGATCGCCTCGGCCGTCAGCACCGCCCAGTCGCGGTCAGTGCCTTCGGAATGGGCGTGCGACGACCGCAGCTTCAACGGCCAGTTCGGCCATGTCAGCGCTTTGTTTTCATGTTCGGGCGGGCGCGGCATGATTTCGAGCTGAATGATCGACGCCGCCCCTTGGCGTGCGGAGGTGCCGATGCAGTCCGACCCGGTGTCGCCGCCGCCGATCACCACGACATGCTTGCCGGCGGCCGACAGGGTTTTGCCGGCGGCAGCGGTTGCTTCATCATCGCCGGCATTGCGCTTGTTCTGCTGGGTCAGGAAGTCCATGGCGAAATGAATGCCATCGAGATTGCGGCTCGGGACGTCGAGATCGCGCGGGGCTTCGGCGCCGCCGGCCATGACGACTGCATCATAATCGGTCAGCAGGCTTTGCACGCTGATATCGGCGCCGATGGTGATGCCGGTGTGGAAGCGCACGCCCTCGGCTTCCATTTGGTCAATCCGGCGATCGATCAAATGTTTTTCCATTTTGAAGTCGGGGATGCCGTAGCGGAGCAAGCCACCGATGCGGTCGGATTTTTCGAAGACGGCGACATCATGTCCGGCGCGGGCGAGTTGTTGCGCGCAGGCGAGGCCGGCGGGGCCGGAGCCGATGACGGCGACTTTCTTGCCGGTGCGGGTGGTGGCTGGCATCGGCGCAATCCAGCCTTCGCGCCAGCCGCGATCGACGATTTCGCATTCGATGGTTTTGATGGTGACGGCGTTTTCATCGATGTTGAGGGTGCAGGCGGCTTCGCACGGGGCAGGGCAGACCCGGCCGGTGAATTCGGGGAAGTTGTTGGTTGATTGCAGCGTGGTCAGCGCCGCCTGCCAATGTTCGCGATAGACGAGATTGTTCCAGTCCGGGATCAAATTATTGACCGGGCAGCCATTATGGCAAAACGGAATGCCGCAATCCATGCAGCGCGCAGCTTGTTCGGCCACTTCGGCCGCTGGCAAAGGCTGAATGAACTCGGCAAATGATTTCAAGCGATCACCAACCGGCGCGTAGCTGCGGTCATGACGATCAATTTCAAGAAAACCTGTCGGCTTACCCATTGTGGGCCACTCCAAACCAAATAGATAAAAGTTTTTTGCTTCTTTTTTTCAAAAAAGAAGCGCTTGCTTATTCCGCTGCCTGAGCGGTGCTCGCTTCCCGTTTCAGATCCTGCAAAGCCCGCCGATAATCCTTCGGCATAACCTTCACGAACTGCGCCAAAGCGGTGTCCCAATCATCCAGCAAGGCCCGTGCCCGGGCGCTGCCGGTGTGGAGCAAATGGCGCTCGACCAGAATGCGCAGGCGTTCGGCATCAAAGCGCAACGGATCGCCCATGCCGTTATCTTCAACGCTGGGCGCGCGCTGGCGTGGGCGGTCGGCATCGTCGGCGGGGTCCGCGGGCAGGATGGCCTCAAGATCGACCATGGCGGTGTTGGCCAGTTGGGCGAACTTGCTGTGCGGATCATAAACATAGGCAATGCCGCCCGACATGCCGGCGGCGAAGTTGCGGCCGGTGTCGCCGAGCACGACGACGACGCCGCCGGTCATGTATTCGCAGCCATGATCGCCGGTGCCTTCAACGACGGCGACGGCGCCGGAGTTGCGCACCGCGAAACGTTCGCCGGCCACACCTTCGAAATAGGCTTCCCCGGCGATGGCGCCGTAAAGAACGGTGTTGCCAACGATGATGTTGTCCGACGGGCGGCGGTTGAGGCCCGGCGGCGGACGCACCACCACCCGGCCACCCGACAGGCCTTTGCCGACATAATCGTTGCAATCCCCGGTGAGGTCGAGGCTGACGCCGCGGGCGAGGAAGGCGCCGAAGCTACCGCCGGCGGTCCCTTTGAAGCTGATCGCGATGGTGCCGTCGGGCAGGCCTTTATGGCCGTATTTGCGCGCGACATCGCCCGACAGCATGGCGCCGACGGTGCGGTTGAGGTTGCTGATCGACCGTTCCAGCCGCACCGGTTCGGCGTTTTCGATGGCCGCTTTGCAGGCGACGATCAATTCCTGATCCATCGCCTTTTCGAGGTGATGATTCTGATATTCGCCGTGGCGGATGGCAACACCTGGTGCGGGGATGACTTCGTGCAAAAGCTTGCTGAGATCGATGCCCTTGGCTTTCCATTGGGTGATGGCGGTTTTGGTGTCGAGGCGGTTGACCTGGCCGACCATGTCCTCGAACTTGCGAAAGCCAAGTTGCGCCATGATTTCGCGCACTTCTTCGGCGATGAAGAACAAATAATTGATCACATGTTCCGGGGTGCCGGTGAAGCGCTTGCGCAAGATCGGGTCTTGGGTGGCGACGCCGACCGGGCAAGTGTTGAGGTGGCATTTGCGCATCATGATGCAGCCGGCGGCGATCAACGGTCCGGTGGCGAAACCGAATTCATCAGCGCCGAGCAGCGCGCCGACCACGACATCGCGGCCGGTGCGCAGGCCGCCATCGACCTGGACCACGATCCGACCGCGCAGCCCGTTCAACACCAAGGTCTGCTGGGTTTCGGCAAGGCCGATTTCCCAAGGTGAGCCGGCATGGGTCAGCGAGGTCAGCGGGCTGGCGCCAGTGCCGCCTTCGAAGCCCGAAATCGTCAGGTGATCGGCGCGGCATTTGGCCACACCGGCGGCAACCGTGCCGACGCCGATTTCCGAAACCAGCTTGACCGAGACACGCGATTTCGGATTGACGTTCTTCAAATCATAGATCAGCTGGGCCAGATCTTCGATCGAATAAATGTCGTGATGCGGCGGCGGGGAAATCAGCCCGACGCCGGGGGTTGAATGGCGCACCCGGGCGATGTTCTTATCGACCTTGTAGCCCGGCAACTGGCCGCCTTCGCCGGGCTTGGCGCCTTGGGCCATTTTGATTTGCAGATCATCGGCGTTGACCAGATATTCGGTGGTGACCCCGAAGCGGCCGGATGCGACCTGCTTGATGGCGGATCGTTCGGAATCGCCATTGGGCAGGCGGACGTAACGATCGGCTTCTTCGCCGCCTTCGCCGGTGTTGGATCGCCCGCCGATGCGGTTCATCGCGATGGCCAAAGTGGTGTGGGCTTCACGGGAAATCGACCCGAAGCTCATCGCGCCAGTGGCGAAACGTTTGACGATGTCTTTCGCCGGTTCAACTTCGTCCAGCGGGATCGGGGTTGGTGCCATGCGGAACTGCATCAGGCCGCGAATGGTCAGCAGCCGCTGATCCTGGTCGTTGATGTTGCGGGCAAAGTCGCGATATCGGTCAAGCGCATTGCCGCGCACCGCGTGCTGCAAATTGGCGACCGATTCCGGCGTCCAGGCATGGTCTTCGCCGCGCAGCCGGAAGCCGTAATCGCCGCCGACATCGAGCATTTCGGCGTAGATCGGGTTGTCGCCATAGGCTTGCGCGTGGCGGGCCACGGCTTCCTGGGCGATTTCCAGCATGCCGGCGCCTTCGATGCGCGAAGCCGTGCCGGTGAAGCAAGCTTCGATGAACTCGCTGGAAAGACCAACCGCGTCGAAAATCTGCGCGCCGCAATAAGATTGGTAGGTCGAGATGCCCATCTTGGACATTACCTTCAGCATGCCCTTGCCGATAGCTTTGACGTAGTTCTTGGAAACGTCGTAGGCCTTCAGTTTCATGCCGTTTTCGACACGCAATTGTTCGATCGTTTCAAACGCGAGGTACGGATTGATCGCTTCGGCGCCATAGCCGGCGAGGGCGCAGAAATGATGCACTTCGCGCGCTTCACCGGTTTCCACCACCAGCCCAGTGCTGGTGCGCAGGCCCTGGCGGATCAGATGGTGATGGACGGCGGCCGTGACCAACAAAGCCGGGATCGGCACACGATCGGGCGACACACCGCGATCAGACAGCACCAGAATATTGAAGCCGTGCAGCACCGCATCCGTTGCATGATGGCAAAGCTTTTCCAGCGCGGCTTCCATGCCCGCCGCGCCGGATTTTGCCGACCAGCTGGCATCGAGCGTACGGGCACGGAAACGCCCGCCGATCTGGCTGGAAATCGCCCGGATTTTGCTGAGCTCGGCATTGGTCAAGATCGGTTGCGATACTTCGAGCCGGTTATGGGTGCCCTTGGCGTGGCCGAGCAGATTGGGGCGCGGCCCGATCATGGAGACCAGCGACATCACCAGTTCTTCCCGCGTCGAATCGATCGGCGGGTTGGTGACCTGGGCGAAGTTCTGTTTGAAGTAATTATACAGCAGCTTGGGCTTACGGCTCAGCACCGCAATCGGGGTATCGACGCCCATTGATCCCAGCGGATCGTCGCCAAATTCGGCCATCGGTTCTAGGAAGAAGTTCATATCTTCCTGGGTGAGCCAAAGGCCTGCTGCAAGTTCAGCCGCGCCATCGGATCGTTGGGCGGGTTGATCGCCAATCCAGCGGGCAGGTCGGGCAATTCTTCGAGCTTGACCTGGGTCGCTTTCAACCAGTCTTCGTACGGGTGCTCGGCAGCAAGCTGGGCCTTGATTTCGTCATCCGAAATGATCCGACCCTGTTCAAGGTCAATCAGCAGCATCTTGCCGGGTTGCAGACGCCATTTGCGCAGGATTTTTTCTTCCGGCACCGGCAAAACGCCAGATTCGGACGCCAGAATCACATGATCATCATCGGTAATGACGTAGCGCGCCGGGCGCAGACCGTTACGATCGAGCGTGGCGCCGATTTGGCGGCCGTCGGTGAAGGCGATGGAAGCCGGGCCATCCCACGGTTCCATCAGCGCCGCGTGATATTCGTAAAACGCGCGGCGTTCCGGGTCCATCAGCGGATTGCCGGCCCAGGCTTCGGGGATCAGCATCATCATCGCGTGCGCCAGACTATAGCCACCGGCGAGCAGGATTTCGAGCGCGTTGTCCAAACATGCCGTGTCGGACTGGCCATGCGGGATCAGCGGCCACATTTTGTCGAGGTCCGGCCCGAGCAAATCGGACGACATCGAACCACGGCGGGCGAACATCCAGTTCACGTTGCCGCGCACGGTGTTGATTTCCCCGTTATGGGCCATGAAGCGATAAGGGTGGGCCAGCCGCCAGGACGGGAACGTGTTGGTGGAGAAACGTTGATGCACCAGCGCGAGCGCTGACTCACACAGCGGATTTTGCAGATCGAGGTAGAAGCTGCCGACTTGCGGGGCGAGCAGCAGGCCCTTGTAAACCAAGGTCCGCGTTGAGACCGACGGCATATAAAGTTCGCTCAGCCCCGGCAGTCGGCTTTGCACCGACAGGTCGCGAACATTGTTGAGCACCTGCTTGCGGATAACCAGAATCTTACGCTCAAACGCGTCCTGATCGGCCAGATCGCGGTTGCGCACGATGATCGCCTGACGGATGTCGGGCATGGTTTCGATGACTTTGGTGCCGAGGCCGGTAAGGTCGGTCGGCACGGTGCGCCAGCCAAGGAAAGTCTGGCCTTCCAGCTCCACAATGCGTTCAACCAGTTCCATCGCGTAGTCGCGGGCAGCCTGATCGCGCGGCAGGAAGCACATGGCGACGGCGTAATGGCCGGGCGGCGGTAGGGTCAGGTTCAACCCATCCGCCCAATGGCGCAGCAATTTGTCGGGGATCTGGATCAGGCAGCCAGCGCCGTCGCCCACCAAAGGATCGGCGCCGACGGCACCGCGATGGTCGAGATTCACCAGAATCTGCAACCCACGTCCAATCAACTCGTGCGATTTTCGGCCCTTGATGTTCGCCACAAAGCCCACGCCGCACGCATCGTGCTCGTAGGTCGGGTCATACAATCCCTGGGAAGCAGGTGGGCCTTGATGCACGGGCAGGTCCATCGCGATAGGTCTTTCTTCGGTTTACGGCAGTACTGTTGTCTCGCACGGGCGCAGCTGGGGCCTGTGCCGCAATCTGGCATCTTTATCGCTATCACAGGATTTTGCCACGGTTAAGCCATATTTGAGCAAACCGGCATCCCGCTGGTGGGGAGGCTCGGTTGGGGCGCCACCTTCCGGTGGCTTGAGTTTCAGCGCCACCTTCCGGTGGCTCAGGCCCCGCCGTCGATCGTCAGGATGGTACCTGTGGTGTAGCCCGAACGCGGGCTGGCGAGGAACGCCACCGCCCAGCCGATTTCTTCAGACGTGCCCATGCGGCCGAACGGCATGCCGGCGGACAATTCGCGCCAGCGCTCGGCATCGCCCAAGGTTTCGGCGGCGCGATGGCGGGCGAGCATTTCCTGCCGCGCGGTGGCAGTGGCACCCGGATTGATGCCGACGACGCGGATGCCGTCTTTCTGGCTGGCGTGGCCCATGGCGCGGGTGAAGGCCATCAGCGCTGCATTGCCGGTGGCACCCGCGATATAGTTGGGGGGAAATTTTTCGCCCGCGGCACCGATCACATTGATGATCACGCCGGATTTCTGCGCGGCAAGCTGCGGATAGACCTGCCGACACAGCGAGATGTAGCCGAACACTTTAAGGTCCCAGGCGCGGCGCCAGGTGCTGTTATCAACCGCCAGCACGTCTCCCGGCGGAATGGCGCCGGCATTGTTGACCAGAATGTCAATTGGGCCGGCTTCGGCGACCACCCGCAGCACTTCGGCTTCCTGCGACAAATCGGCAGCGATGGTGCGGACTTGAACCTGGCGGCGGGCGCGCACCGATGCGGCGGCTTCGGCGAGGATTGCGGGGTCCCGGGCGACGAGGACGACATCGCAGCCTTCCTCGGCGAGGATTTCCGCCGTCGCGCGGCCGATGCCCTTCGAGCCGCCGGTGATGAGGGCGCGTTTGTTGGTGAGGTTGAGGTCCATTTTCGGCTCCAAAAATATTTAGGCGAAAGTAGTTCTTTTTGTGAACAAAAAGAACCAAAAAAACTTTCTCCGACGTGACTTCCTGCCCGTTGGGTTGGGTACTCACGTTAAATTAACTAGCAGCGCATTAGGTGTTGTGTTAGGTAATTTTTCATGAATGACATCGCCACCTCCCCCTCATTGCTGGAAAGGCTCGCGGCCCGGCTGACCTACGTGCTCTTGGGCTTTCGCCAGGGAGTGGCGAACAAGGTTGCGCATTTGCAGCCCTGTTCTGTGGTGTTCATGGCGCTGTGGGGCCGGGTGGGGCGGGCGCAGCTGAGGATCATGCGGTTTCTGACGCGGCTGCAGGCGGGGACTTTGCCGCCGGTTCGGGTGCGGCGCGAGGGGGAGAAGGTGCGGCGGAAGGAACGCGATGATCCGCGCACGCCGGAGGTGGCGCATGATCTGGATTGGGTGCGCGAACACGCGATCATGGAATTGAACCTGGCGCGCGGCTCGATGGAGACGCTGCTGGCGGAGCCGGAGGTGCAAATGCTGCTGACGGCGGAGCCGCGGTTCGCGCGGATGGTGCGCGGGTTGTGCAAGCTGCTGGATCTGGATGTTGGCGTGCTGGGCTATGTGCCGACGAAGCGGAAATCGCTGTCCGGCACTGTGGTCGTGCGGGTAAGTTCGCTTGGGTTCCGGGAATATGTGGATGGGCGGGTGGAGCCTCCGCCGGGGCTTGTGTTTGCGGGTTGAAGGGGGGGACGTTTATTTGCGTATTTTGTTACGATTTAGCAATTATTTGCGAGAATGCCCGACCCAACAGGAAGGGAGTTTACGGATGAAGTTTTTTTGCTTCTTTTTGTTCACCAAAAGAAGAGTCTTGTTTCATCCCCTAACCCGAGGCCGATACCGCTCCGCAATATTCGCCCCAAGCGCCCCCAAGAACATCAACCCCGCCATCGGCCGGGCGGTGCCGTCTTCCAGCAGCCCGACCAACAACCCCGAAACCCCGGCAAGGATGAATTGCAGCGTTCCCATCAGGGCTGACGCACTGCCCGCATGGGCCGCGTGGCGGGCCATGGCGCCCACGGTGGCGTTGGGCATGGTGAAGCCTTGGCTCGACATCGCAAACAGCACGCAGACCGCGACCAGCGGCCAAGTGGCGTAGCCGGCAAAGCTGATGCTGGCCATGATCAGGGTTGCGACCAGCATCACCCGCATCGAAACGCGGGAAATCGCCTGGGTACCGAAGCGGCCGAGCAAACGCGGGTTGATTTGGGACGCCAGGATGAAGCCGCTGGCGCAGGCGCCAAACATGATGCCGTAGCTGGACGGGGCGAGGCCGAAGGTGCGGATGAAGACGGATGGCGATCCGGCGAGGTAGGCGAACATCCCGAACATCGCCATGCCGCCCATCATCGTGTTGGTGATGAAGCCGCGTTCGCCCATCACCTGGACGTAGCGGCTGATCTGGGCAGTGAAGCCAAGCTTGATGCGGCGCGCCTCGGGCAGGGTTTCCGGCAGCAGGAACAGCACGCCGAGCAGGCAGATGCCGCCATAGGCCGCGCAAACCCAGAAAATCGCCTGCCAGCCCCAGACCCCCAAAACGAGGCTGCCGACGGTGGGCGCCATGATCGGGGCGACGCCCATGACCAGCATCATCTTGCTCATGATCCTGGCGGCAGCGTGGCCCTCGGCGAGATCGCGCACCATGGCGCGGGTGATGACGCCGCTGGCCGAGCCGCCGAACGCCGACAGGCCACGCATGATCGAGAGACCGAGGAGACTCGGGGTTAGCGCGCAGCCGATGGTTGCCAGGGTGTAGATCACCATGCCGATGGCGAGCGGCCAGCGCCGGCCATAGCGGTCCGACAAAGTGCCCTGGGTAATCTGCCCGACCGCGAGGCCAAGGAAATAGGCGGCCAAGGTGATTTGCACCGAGCCGGGGCCGGCGTTCAACCCGGCCTCGATCGCCGGGAAGGCGGGCAAATACATGTCGGTGGACATCGGGCCGATCGCCGACAGCACGCCGAGAAAGCCTGGCAGCCAAAGGGGGAATTTCATCGGGCCAGTCTGCCGGACTTTGCTGCACCTGCGAAGTGCGTATCGCGAATGCCGGATCGGTGCGGGCGGATTTGAAGGTGATTTGACCGGGGCCGCACATCGCCGCACATACGTGGGACCAGCGCCCTGCAACGGAGACTGATCGATGTCGTGTGAGACCCGAACCATCATTGCTGTGGCCGATGAAACCTGGACCGGCCCGTTCGCGACCCCAGCGCTTGCGGTGGGGGATGTGACGGAGCTGATCGTGTTCGTGACCGCGCTTGATGCCAATGGCCAGGTGGCGGTGCCGGCGCGGGTGCAGATATCCCCGGACGGTGAGCACTGGGTGGATGACGGCGCCAGCTTCACCCTGCCCTATCGACCGGGGGAGGTCACGTTCGCCCGCGCCCGGCATTTTGGCGCATGGCTGCGGGTTGTGGGCGTGCTGCCGGAAGCGGCCATGATCAGGGTTAGCGTAACCATTGCCTGCAAGGCCTGATCCGTGAAGCCGATGTGAACTATTTCCATCAAAGGGACGCGGTAAGGCCTTGATGCGCGGCACTGCCCGCGTTACGGTTGCATGGCAGAGGCAGCGCGAAAGCGTGGCAAAATAAAACGATACGTCTCCAGACCGTCCCTGGAGTGCGAACAAAACAGGGAGGGATCGTGATCGTTTCTCACGGGAAGAATTGTCTTTACTGCCAGCCGGCCGAGCTCGGTTGATGGCAGATCAAGCCCCCCATTTGATGCGGGTCACTGACGTTGAAATGCGCTTTGGCGGCATTGTCGCGTTGGCCGGCGTTTCGTTTGACGTGGAACGCAACCAGATTTGCGGCCTGATCGGGCCGAACGGATCGGGTAAGACCACGATGTTCAACTGCATCAGCGGATTTTATCGCCATTCGCGCGGCGATATCGTGTTTGATGGCACATCGCTGACCGGGCTGCCGCGGCATCGGATGGCGGGGCTGGGGCTGGGACGCACGTTCCAGAACGTCGCGCTGTTCCGCACCATGACCGTGCGGGAAAACATGTTTGTTGGCGCCCATCATCTTGGGCAATCGGGCTTCATTTCCAACGCGCTGCGCCTGGCACGGCCGCGGGCGGAAGAAGCGGCCGATGGGGCGAGGCTGGAAAAACTGCTCGATCTGCTGGAACTGCGCGCAGTTGCCGATACGGTGGTCGGCGGGTTGCCGTTTGGCTGGCAAAAGCGGGTGGAACTGGCCCGGGCGCTGATCGGGGAACCGAAGTTGCTGATGCTGGATGAGCCTGCGGGCGGGCTGAACCATGGCGAGGTTGATGAACTTGCAGTGCTGCTGCTGAAAATCCGCAAGAATTTCGACCTCAGCATCCTGCTGGTTGAACATCACATGAGCTTGGTAATGCGGGTGTCGGACAAGGTGGTGGCGCTGGAATTTGGCCAGAAGATCGCCGACGGAACGCCGGACGAAGTGCGCAGCCATCCCGAAGTTATTCGCGCCTATCTCGGAGACACAGCCCATGCAGCCTGAAACCAAGCTGCTGGAGGTCAAAGGGCTGATGGCCGGCTACGGCGAAACCTGGGCGGTGCACGGGATTGATTTCGAAGTCGCTGCCGGTGGCGTGACCGCCCTGCTCGGCGCCAACGGGGCGGGTAAAACCACCAC
>JANXRN010000503.1 GCA_025352995.1 Acetobacteraceae bacterium | reverse complement strand
ACCCGAGCCAACGGCAACAATAGATGAAGTTTTTTTGCTTCTTTTTGTTCACAAAAAGAAGACCTTAGGCGGCGCCTAAATTCCTAAACGTTAAAGCGAAACAGCAGCACATCGCCGTCGCGGACGACATATTCCTTGCCTTCGACCCGCATTTTGCCGGCCTCTTTCGCGCCCTGCTCGCCATTCAAGGCGGCGTAATCGTCATAGGCGATGGTTTCCGCCGCGATGAAGCCGCGCTCGAAATCGCCATGGATAACGCCGGCAGCCCCCGGGCCCTTGGTGCCGCGCACGATGGTCCAGGCGCGGGTTTCCTTGGGGCCGACGGTGAAATAGGTGATCAGGCCGAGCAGATCATAGCCGGCGCGGATTACCCGATCGAGGCCGCTATCGGCCAGACCCAGACCTTCGAGGAATTCGCCGCGATCTTCGTCGGGCAGTTGCGCGACTTCGGCTTCGATCGCGGCCGAGACCACCACGTGGCGCGCGCCTTCGGATTTGGCCCGCTCGGCGACTTTCGCCGAGAACGCGTTGCCGGTGGCAGCGGCAGCTTCTTCGACGTTGCAGACGTACAAAACCGGCTTGCTGGTGAGCAGTTGCAGGCGGCGGACGGCTTCTTCCTCGCCTTTCGGGATCGCGGTGCGGGCGGGGCGGCCTTCGGTCAGGGCGGCGACAATCGGTTCCATCAGCGCGACCTGGGCGATGCTTTCCTTGTCGCCGCCGCGGGCCTTTTTCTGCGCTGCGTGCAGGCGCTTTTCGAGGCTGTCGAGGTCGGCCAGCATCAATTCGGTTTCGACGGTTTCGGCATCGCGCAGCGGATCGATGCTGCCTTCGACATGGGTGACGTCGCCATCTTCGAAGCAGCGCAGCACGTGGATGATGGCATCGACCTCGCGGATATTGCCAAGGAACTGGTTGCCCAGACCTTCGCCCTTGCTGGCGCCGCGCACCAGGCCGGCGATATCGACGAATTCGAGGCTGGTTGGCAGGATTTTTTGCGACTTGCCGATTTTCGCCAGCACCGCCAGGCGCGGATCGGGGACGGCGACACGGCCCACGTTGGGTTCGATGGTGCAGAACGGATAGTTCGCCGCCTGCGCCGCGACGGTTGCGGTCAGCGCGTTGAACAAGGTGCTTTTGCCGACATTGGGCAGGCCGACGATGCCGCAGTTAAAGCCCATCTAATGTGTGTCCTGTGTCAGCAGTGCGACTTTCGTCATGAAATCTTCCGGCTTGCCCGTGGCGAGCAGCCCCGCCGCATCGGCGACCCCATCGAGCAACGGCAGCAGCCAGCCCATATCACCCTTGGCGAAATCGCCGAGCACATGGCCGGTGACAAGCGCTTTGTCCCCCGGATGGCCGATGCCGAGGCGCACCCGCCAGTAATCCGGCGTGCCCAGGCAGCGATCCATGCTGCGCAGCCCGTTATGGCCGGCAGCGCCGCCGGCGCGCTTGACCCGGACTTTGCCGGGGGCGAGGTCCAGTTCATCATGCCAGGCGGTGATCGCATCGGTCGGCAGCTTGAAGAAGGCCGCCGCCGCCTGCACGCTTTCGCCTGACACATTCATGTAGGTTTGCGGCTTGAGGCCGAGAATACGTTCCCCGCCAATGGTGCCTTCGGCGACCAGCCCCTTGAAACGCTGCCGCCACGGGCTGAACCCGTGGCGGATCGCGATCGTATCAAGCGCCATGAAGCCGATATTATGGCGTTGGCGCGCCATGCCCGGCTCGGGGTTGCCGAGGCCGACCCAGAGCTTCATGGAATTGTGTTATTTTTTCTTGGCGGCAGGCTTGGCCGGCGCCTTGGTCCCTCCGGCCGGGGTGCCACCATCGACGACAACGTCCGGCATCTTGGTCGGGGCGGCAACCGTTGCGATGACAAAATCGCGATCCTGGATCACCGGACGGATACCGTCGGTACCCTTCAGGTTGGACCAGCGCAGATTGTCGTTGATTTCAAGCCCACCGAGGTCGGCATCGAAGTTCGCCGGCACATTGTCGGGGTCGACATAGCATTCGACCGTGTGGCGCACGACGTTCAGCATGCCGCCGCGCTTGATGCCGGGGCTGGTGGCTTCATTGCTGAAATGCACGCTGACGGCGATTTTCATTTTCTCGCCGGGGGCGAGGCGCTGGAAATCGACATGTTCCGGATTGTCGGTCACCGGGTGGACCGACACGTCGCGGATCAGGGCGCGGGTGGTTTGTCCGCCATGCTTGATTTCAAACAGGCGCGACCGCCAGCCGCCGCGATGGATTTCGCGCAGCACGGTCTTGGGGTCGACAGAAATCATCGTTGGCGCCTGCTTGGCACCGTAGATTACGGCGGGCACTTTGCCCTGCCGCCGGGTCGCGCGTGCTGCCCCCTTACCTGCACGCTCGCGCGCCTCGGCCTCGATCGTGACGAGATTGGCCATGGTTCGCTCCTAATAAGTGATAACGCCGGCCTCCAGGGGTGCCAGCGAGCGGGGGCTTCTAGAGCACCTGCCCTTTGCGGGCAAGGGGGCGGCGGCTTAGGATGGGCGCAGATAACGGAAACCTGCCATGACACGCTGGCTCCTGCTTTTGTTGCTGCTCGGCGCGCCGGCCAGTGCCGAACAACTTACCCATGACGGGATCGTGCGCGATTATAGCGTCGTAGCCCCGGCAGGCGTGACCGAGAAATTGCCCCTGGTGCTGGTGCTGCATGGCGCGGGCGGGACGGGGCGCTACGCGCTTGACACCTATCGTTGGGCCGATCGGGCGCTGACCGACGGGTTCATCGCCGTCGCCCCGCAAGCACTGCCGCCGCGATTAGAGGAGCCGGCGCAGTTCCGCACCAATCCGGCATACTGGAACGATTTGTCCGGTCGGGGCGCGCCGGCGCATCAGCGGATTGACGATGTTGGCTTCATTGCCGCGGTGATCGAGGCGGTGCGC
>JANXRN010000486.1 GCA_025352995.1 Acetobacteraceae bacterium | reverse complement strand
GTCCTGCTGCGGCGTCATCACCGGATCGGTGCTGAAGCGTTCGACGATTTCACGCAGGGCGCTGCGCAGATGGCTGGTTTCGGTGTCCTCGATGCGGCCCGACGGCAGCGGCACGCCGAGCCATAGCAGCCCGTCACCCTGATCGTGCCAGCCGAGCAATTCGGGGACTTCGATCGGCGGCATCGCGTGCACCGGCTGCAACGGCAGGGCGTAGGTGGTGATGAGCTGGTCGCGCACCCAGTCCAGCCCGCGATCGGCGACGACGTATTTCAAGCGGGCGCGCTTGCGGTCGCTGCGGTCGCCATGGTCGCGCTGGAAGGCAATGACGGCTTCGGCGGCTTGCAACAGTTGATCGGGGCCGACGAAGCCGACCAGGGATGCGACGGCGGGGAAGGTATCGCGCCGATTATGGGTCATGCCGAAGCCGCCGCCGATCGCGACATTGTAGCCGAGCAGGGTGTCGCCGTCGAAGATCGCCATGAACCCGAGATCGTTGGCGAAAATATCCGGCGTGTTGTCCTGCGGGGCAGCGATGGCGATCTTGAATTTGCGTGGCAGATAGGTCGCGCCGTAGAGCGGTTCGTCCTCGGTTTCGCCCGTGTCTGCTTCATCGAGGAAAATCTGATGGTAGGCGCGGCTTGCTGGCAGCAATCTGGCGGATAGTAATCTGGCGTCGGCGACCAGCCGAAGGTGATTAGGATCGCGCAGCGGGGCGGGCGTGGTCATCACATTGCGGACCACGTCGCCGCAGGCGGCCTGGGTGGTGAGCAGGGTTGCGTTGATCGCCGCCACCGTGGGTTTCAAATTCCCCTTAATGATTCCGTGGAATTGCACGCCTTGACGCGTGGTAATCCGCAAAGTGCCGTTGCCGTACTGATCGGCGAGGCCATCAAGCGCGAGATATTGCGCCGCAGTCAGAATACCGCCCGGCATCCGCACCCGCAGCATGAAGCTATAGTCCTTTTCTTCCCCAACTTGCTTTCGGGCGGTCGCAGTGTCGCGATCATATTGTTCATAACTACCATGGAATTTCAGCAGGTTATAGCCATCTTCGGTCACCTGGCTGCCCACGCCCGCCAGTTCCGCGGCCAGATCGCCGCGCAACCGGCGGGACGATTCCTTGAGCTTTTCGACACCGGACAACGCACGCGGGGCGGCTAAAACTGCATCTTGCGGGGCCATAGACATTCTCCTGGAAGCGGCATTTCACTTTCCACTTGCACATGGTCACTAAAATACCATATGTCAAACGTGGATTAGGAGATTATCCCAATGTTGGCGCAAAATACACTCCAGTTCTTTGGCAATGCGGGCCTGTCATCGGCCCCATTCGGTGACGTGCTGCCCGGCCTAGTGGAATGCGAAGGAACGGCCGCGGAACCGTGCGCCACCGAGCAGCCGATGGTCACCAGCGTTGAAGTGGTCTGGGCCTGCGTCGCGGTGGGTGTGGCCTGGCTGGCGGCGTTGTTTTTGGCGGTTTAGGCCAACGTCCAAGCAAGGAAAATCTTCTTTTTGTGAACAAAAAGAAGCAAAAAAACTTTACGACGTTACTTCCTGGCCGTTGGCTCGGGTCTCTCCGCAGTCCCTCGGCAACCGTACCAAAGTGTAAAAAAGTTTTTTTGGTTCTTTTTGTTCACAAAAAGAACATTCTTGCCTTCCTAAATCGCAAAACTAATCGGCTCACTCGACGGCCGCTTCAGCCCCGCCGCCTGCGCGCGTCGGATCAGATCATCCAGGGTCAGCGTGCCAAGCCCGGTGCGCGCGGCATCTTCCAGTTCCCCCCATAGCCGATCCACCACCGCGGTTTGCAGGCGGCCAGTGGGGCCGTCAGCGGCCGGCAGATCGTCGGCATTGGCGACGGTGACGATCTCGGCTAACCGAATTTCCCGCCTTGGGCGCCCAAGCCGATAACCGCCGCGCGGGCCGCGCACGCTGTCGAGCAGTCCGGCGCGCGACAGGGTTTGCAGCAACGGTTCCATGCCGCGCCGCGCCAGGCCCAGCCGTTCCGCAAGGTCCCCGGCGCTCACGGTGTCCCGCCCTGCGGCGTGGAAAGCGATGTCGAGCATGATGGTGACGGCGGTCATGGCGCGGTCGCGGCGGATGAGCATGAAGGGACCTGATCAAGGGGTGAATGGCGGACTAAACCACGATCCTGCGCTGTGATACAGCTATGGTATGTCCAAGCCATCGTCCCGAGTCGCCATCCCGCCTGATCTGATCGGCACCGCCCGCGGTCGGATTTTCGACAGCGTGCTGGAAACCGTGGGAGCCACGCCTTTGGTCGGGCTGCCGCGCTTTCAGGCAGAAGATCGGCTGCTGGCGCGGGTGACGCTGAAGCTTGAATTTTTCAACCCGCTTGGCTCGGTCAAGGATCGCATCGGCCTGGCGATGATCCGCACCGCCGAAGCCGCGGGGCTGATCGCGCCGGGGCGGTCGGTGCTGGTGGAGCCGACATCAGGCAATACCGGCATCGCGCTCGGGTTCGTGGCCGCCGCCCGCGGCTATCGGCTGATCGTGTGCATGCCGGAAGGCGCGTCCATCGAGCGGCGCAAGATGCTGCGGCTGATGGGGGCAGACGTGCAGTTGACCCCGGCGCGGCTCGGCATGGCCGGCGCGATTGCCAAGGCGGAGGCGGTGGTCGCCGCGACGCCGGGGGCCTGGATGCCGCGTCAGTTCGACAATCCGGCCAATCCGGCGATCCATGAAGCCACCACCGCCGAGGAAATCTGGGCCGACACGGACGGTGCGGTCGATATCGTGGTGGGTGGCGCCGGCACCGGCGGCACCTTGACCGGGATTGCCCGCGCCTTGAAGCCACGCCGACCCGGCTTGCTGATGTGTTTAATTGAGCCATCGGAAAGCGCGGTGCTTTCGGGGGACGAGCCTGGCCCGCATGGCTTGCAAGGCATCGGGCCGGGGTTTCGGCCGTCGGTGCTCGATATGTCGCTGATGGACAAGGTCATTCGGGTCAGTGAGCGTGATGCGATTGCCGCCGCCCGGCGCTGTGCCAGGCTGGAAGGTTTGCCGATCGGGATATCGTCGGGCGCGGCGTTGCATGCGGCCTTGGCGCTTGCGGCTGACCCTGCGCACGCCGGCAAGCTGATCGTGGCGATCGCGCCGTCCTTCGCCGAGCGCTATTTATCGACCCCTTTGTTTGCGGGGATGTAGGACCATGCGCGAGCGGTATGTTGTTTCATATGACGATATCAGGATCGACACGATCCGCGAGGGGCGCGGCACGCCGTTGGTGCTGCTGCCGTCATCGTCACGCGACTCGGAAGATTTTGACGATGTCGCCGAACGCCTGGCCGCACAGGATTTCATGGTGCTGCGGCCGCAGCCGCGCGGGATGCTGGGGAGTACGGGGCCGCTGACCGGGATCACCCAGCATGATTTCGCCCGCGATATTTCTGCCGTCATCCATCATGCCAATGCCGGCCCGGCGTTCGTTTGCGGCCATGCCTATGGCAATTGGGTGGCGCGTACGGTGGCCGCCGATTTTCCCAATCTGGTGCGCGGCGTGGTGCTCGCCGCCGCATCGGCGCGGACTTCAGCGCCGGAGCTTGGCGTGGCGCTCACCAAGGCAGCCAATAACGCGCTGCCGGCGGCCGAGCGGCTGGCGGCGCTGCAGTTGGCATTCTTTGCGCCAGGGCACGATCCGTCATCCTGGTTGACCGGTTGGCACACGGAAATGACCGCCGCCCAGCGTGCGGCGACGGCTGCGGCCCCACGCTCGGAATGGTGGACCGCCGGGCGGGCGCCAGTGCTGGATATTCAGGCGGCACGCGATCCGTGGCGGCCGAAGGGGACGGAGCATGACTTCACCGATGATCTGGGCGCTGGCCGCGTAACCATCACGGTCATCCAAGATGCGAGCCACGCGCTGTTCCCCGAGCAGCCCTTGGCGCTGGTCAACGCGATCGCGGCGTGGGCGCGCTTGCGATAAGTCAGTTCGAGCTCGGCAACGTCATCCCCGCCGGA
>JANXRN010000475.1 GCA_025352995.1 Acetobacteraceae bacterium | reverse complement strand
GTAGGCGGTCATCGATGGTTCCTCAAATGAAGTCCGGCTTGCTTTTCGATGCTGCGTAGCGTCCCGGCCGGGATATCGCGCTTGGGATGCGGCACCGTCACACGGCCGGGGCGCGTGGGATGCTTGAACTGGTGATGGCTGCCTTTGGTGGCAACCAACTCCCAGCCGCCGGCGATCAGCGCGCGGATGATCGACCGGCTGTCCATGGTTATAGGCGAATTGTTGTTGTGTGTAAAGAGTGTGTATAAACTCTATGAGGCTTTCGCCCGGCCAGGATACGATTTCGCCATCCCGTCGCGGACATCCTGCTGGATGCCGTATTGCGGGAACGGGTAGCGCAGCCCGTTCTTAGCCAGCGCTTCCATGCCCGCGATCGCTTGGGAAAGATACGAATGCGGCGCGGCCATCAGCATTTCATCATCCAACACCCCGCCATAACGGCGTTCGGCAAAGCATGGGATGGACAGCGACGGGGTGCGGGTTTTCAGCGCCCGGCCCCAGCTATCGGCGCAGGAGCTTTCGCCAACCACGCCCCACTCGAAATTCTTGTAGCCGGCCCATTGCAGCCCGTTGATGAAATAGATCATCGCGCCCGGCGTGGCGTAGAACAGCGCGATATCGGGCGGCTCCAATCGTCCGGCTGACAGCGGCGATACCGCCAGCGCCTCGTACTGGCCATCTTCGACGCATGTCATCGAGGCTTGATGGATGGCCGCGTCTTCCGGCGTCGAAAACCACACGCCCACCATGCTCTTGCCGGACTTCCAGCCTTCATCCTTGGCGTGGCCTAGGCCGACCACCGCGCGGCATTGCGCGCCGACCAGATTGTCGGCGGTGATGCCAACGGTCCAACCCAGGCGCGCCGCCTGGCCGACGATCTGGTCGAGCGTGTGGACATTGCCGGGCCGGCGGATGCGCGGGATCGCTTCCATGTCGGCGGCCGAGGCGAACATTTTCATCCCGAACGGCGCATTGCGCAGTCGCAACAGGCGGGTGAGGTCGTCGCTGATGCGGGCAAGGTCTGCGGACATGATGTGCCTCCGGCGATTGGTTGTGGCGCTGGCTTTTGGCGTGTGCGCGGCGTAAGTCTGGCGCGTGAGCTTGGTGAACGCAAACCGCATCTGGTCCCGTCGGTGCGCCGTGCTGCTCGCGTGGCTGCTGGTCGGGCCTTTGCCGTCGGTCGGGATGGGGTTGGACGCCGCGCCCATGCCGCGGGTGCGCCGCCTGCGTTGGTCTGATCGCGCCCCGCGTTCCGACCACTCCCAGGAGTTTTGACCATGAAACGCCGTTTCATCCTGGCAGGGGCCACGAGCCTGTGCCTGCCCGCGCGCCTTGCCGCCGCCCATGCCCATTTGCTGTCTGCCAGCCCGGCCGCCGGCAGCGTCAACGCCGGCATGCCTGGCAAGCTGATCTGCCGATTTTCCGAAGCTTTGGAGGTGAGCCTGTGCCGGTTGGAGGTGCGCGGCCCAACTGGCGCCCGCGCCGATGGCGGCAAACTGGCGCTAGGGGCAGATCGCCGCCAGCTTGAACTAACGCTGCAAGTTGCGGGCGTGGGCGACTATTCGGTCACCTGGGTCGCGGTGTCGGTCGATACCCATCGCACTGAGGGTAAATTCACTTTCAGCGTGACTGGCTAGACGCATGATCGACGACATCCCGTTGGCGGTTGCCCGCTTTGTCGAGACGCTCGGTGGGCTGTCGCTGCTGGGTGCGGTGAGTTTCCAGTTGCTGACCGGGCACCCTCCGTCGCGCCCGCTGCGCGCGGGGAGTTTCCTGTTGGTGCTCGTCGGGGCAGTTGCTTGGCTGTGGCTTGCCAGCACAAGCTATGGCGCGTCGCCCTGGCTGGTGCTGACCCGGACGCAGTTCGGACCGATGCTGCTGGTTCGGGTCGTGGCCTTCGGGGTTGCGGCGCGGTTCGCCAAACCGGCGATATTTTCGGCCTTCATGGCGGCATTGGGGCTGGCGAGCTTGGCGTTCATCAGCCACGCGGCGGCGAGCGGCGATGCGTGGGGTGATAACTGGCTGTGGCTCCATCTGCTTGGCGCCGGCATTTGGCTCGGTGGGCTGGTGCCGCTCTGGCAGGCTGGCACTGGCCCGGCGCGGCGCTTCGGTAATCTTGCGGCCGCTGCGGTGCTGGTGATCGTGACGAGCGGCGTCGCGCAAGGCCTCACGCTGATCGGCGATTGGCCGGGCCTGTTCGGTACGGTTTACGGGCAGGCGGCGCTGGTGAAGTTCCTGCTGCTGCTGGTGATGCTCGTCGTGGCGTTGTTCAATCGCTATGGCACGGCGGGCCGGCTCGGCTGGTTGCGGCTTGGGATCGCGGTCGAAATCGGCCTGGGGCTGGTCATCGTGGGCGCGGCGACGATCATGGCATCTTCGCCACCGGCCGCGCATAGCGTCCCGGTCTGGCCGTTTCCGTGGGCGCTGAGCTTCGAGGTGCTGGGCGAGCCGGAATTGCATGACGAAATCTTTGCCGCCTTGCAGGCGCTGCTGGGGGCATTCGCCCTGCTGCTGCTGGCGGTGCTGGCGCGGCGGGTGCGTTGGTTCGCGGTGGCGGCCGCTGCCGGCATCGTGTTTTACGCGGTGCCGCATTTTGATTTGCTGCTGGTGCCGGCGGTGCCGACCAGCTTCCAGAGATCGCCGACGTTGTTTGCCGCAACCGGGATCGCGGCGGCTTCAACGCTCTATCCCACCCATTGCGCCAGTTGCCATGGCGTGCGCGGGCAGGGCGACGGGCCGGAAGCGGCGAAGCAGACCATCCCGCCCGCCGACCTGACCGCCGCGCATTTATGGGACCATCCGGATGGCGCGCTGTTCTGGATGATCCAGGCCGGCAGCCGCACCGCCGTCGGCAGCGTGGGCATGAAGGGGCTGGGTGATCGTCTGGATCGTGATCAGATATGGGCGCTGATTGACTATATCCGCGCCCGCAACGCGGCCTTGGCAGCAGATGACAAGGGCAATTTCGACCAGCCGGTCGCAGCCCCTGCGCTGTCGCTGACCTGCGCTGAGCCTGGCATCAGCGACCTTGCCGGCTTTGTTGCTGCGCGTGGCGCGCTGGTGATCGCGCGCGCGGCCCCGGCGGCAAGCGCCATCCCGACCATCTATCTCAGCGCCGCGCCGCCAGTGCCGGGCAGTTGCGTGGCATCAGACAAGGCGGCCTGGGTGGGGTACGCAATTCTGGCCGATCGCGACGCGCTGCCCGACGGCGCCTGGTTCACCGTCGATGCCAATGGCTGGCTGCGCCAACGCGGCAATGGCACGGCGGACGATGCCTGGCGCAAAATCCGCACTGACCCGCTCAGCCCGATCGACCATCCGCATATCCACTGACCCGAAAGGCGTTTTATCATGCGTGCACTCGTCATCCTGTTTGCCCTGCTCGCCCCCGGCTTTGCCGCCGCCCAGGTCACCATCGACATGCCGTGGGCGCGCGCCACCGCGCCGAAGGCCATGGCGGGCGGCGCTTTCATGACCATCACCAGCATCGGCGCCGATCGGGTGACCCGGGCGGAATCCCCCGCGGCCAGCATGGTGGAACTGCATCTGACGGTGGATGAGGCCGGGGTGATGAAAATGAAGCCGGTGCCCGCCCTGGTTCTGGAGCCCGGCAAGTCAGTCACGCTGAAGCCTGGCGGCTATCACGTCATGCTGATGGGGCTGAAAGCGCCGCTGAAGCAGGGCGAGCATTTCCCGATCACATTCTATTTCGCCAATTCCCCGCCCGTGACGGTTGACGTCCAGATCGCCGCCCCTGGTGCGGCTGGCCCAGCGATGCATACGCATTAGGCCAGAACGGCAGTTGCTTGCGGCGGCCTGATTGGCCAGGATCGCTACCACAAGAAACTGCCCCGAGGAATGCCCCGCATGGCCAATGTCATCCCGCCAACCATCCCGACCAATCCGGTCACGCCGGAATTGCTGGCGCAAATCCACGCCATTGTCGGCGATCGCGGCATCCTGACTGACGCCGATGCGATGGCGCCGTTCACCCGGGACTGGTCTGGCCTGCGCCAGGGCAATGCCGGCGTGGTGGTGCGTCCGGGCAGCACCGAGGAAGTTTCGGCGATCGTCAAGCTGTGCAACGACGCAAACGTGGCGATCGTGCCGCAAGGCGGCAATACCGGGCTGATGGGCGGGGCGACGCCGTGGCCGGCCCATACTGGATTGCTGCTGTCGCTCGGGCGGATGAACCGGGTGATCGATGTCGATGCCGAAGGCTTCACCATGACGGTCGAAGCCGGGTGCGTGCTGCAAACCTTGCAGGAAGTCGCCGCATCGCATGACCGGTTGCTGCCGCTGAGCCTCGGTGCGCAAGGGTCTTGCATGATCGGCGGCAATATTTCCACCAACGCCGGCGGCGCCCAGGTGCTGCATTATGGCAATACACGGAGCTTCGTGCTGGGGTTGGAAGTGGTGCTGCCGTCAGGCGAAATCTGGAACAAACTGCGCGCACTGAAAAAGGATAATACCGGCTACGATATGAAGCAGATGTTCATCGGCGCCGAAGGCACGCTGGGCATCATTACCAAAGCGGTGCTCAAAGTCTGGCCCAAACCGAAAGACGTCGCCACCGCCTGGATCGCCATCAAGGACCCGCAAGCCGCCGTCACCATGCTGTCCGAAGCCCATTCAGCGAGCGATGATACCGTTACGTCTTGCGAACTGATCAACCGCACCGGCATCGATGGCGTGTTCCGCCATGTCCATGGCACGTCCGACCCGCTGCCGCATGATAGTTTCTGGTATTTGCTGATGGAATGGTCATCGACCCGGCCGAAAGCCGATGGCGAGGGCGGCATGGCGGAGAAAATGGAAGTCTTCCTCGCCGATATGCTGGACCGCGGCCTCGCGCTCGATGCGGTGCTGGCGCAGTCCGAAGCCCAGGCGAAAGCGATGTGGAAAATCCGCGAAGGCCATGCCGAGGCCGGGCGTGCCGATGGCCCGGCGATCAGCTATGATATGTCGGTCGCCACCACCAAAATCCCCGCCTTCGTCGATCAGGGCATCGCCGCCGCCAAGGCGATCTTGCCCGATATTCGGCCGCAACCCTTGGGCCACATCGGCGACGGGAATTTGCACTACGGCTTTCGTGCGCCGGACGGCATGACGCGGGAGGCCTGGGACCAGTACACCCCCGCTATTACGCGCGCGATCAACGACCTGATCCGCGATTTCGGCGGCTCGATTTCCGCCGAGCATGGCATTGGGCAGGAGAAGCTCGATGAACTCGCGCACTACGCATCGCCGGTGGAAATTGCCACGATGCAGGCGGTGAAGCGGGCGCTCGATCCGAAGAATTTGATGAACCCGGGGAAGATTTTTCGGATGTGAAGGCAAGCGCTTCTTTTTTGAAAAAAAGAAGCAAAAAACTTTCTATCCGTTGGCGCACCGCAGCTGGTACGACCTCGGAACCAAAGTAGAAAAGTTTTTTTGGTTCTTTTTGTTCACAAAAAGAACATTCTTCCTTTCGTGTGTAAGGCGGTTGTGACCTTGGATGACCTGATATTCAGCGTAATGATGGTACCCGCGCCCGAAATTTCCGAAGCCGAGGCGGCGGCCTTCGCGCGCGCGCATTGGGGCATCGACGGCACGGCCAAATTGCTGACTGGCGAACGCGACCGCAATTTCCGCCTGCGCGCCAGCGACGGCCGGGAGTTTGTGCTGAAATTTGCCAATGCCGCCGAAGACCAGGCGGTAGCAGACATGCAGATCGCCGCCCTCGCCCAGGTTGCCACGCGCGAACCCGCCTTGCAGGTGCCGCGCATGGTGCCCTTGCCCAATGGCGCGATGGAGGCGCTGCACGGCGCCATTCGGGTGCGGCTGCTGAGCTATGTGCCCGGCATTCCGTTGCGGGAAACCACCCGCAGCGCCGCCCAGCGCACCGCCTGCGGTGTGGCGCTGGCACGGCTGGGCATCGCGCTGGACGGCTTCACCCACCCGGCCAGCGCGACGCCGTTGATCTGGGACCTGGCGCATACGCTCCGTTTGCGCGAGGTGCTCGATGCGGTGCCGGATGCCGATGCGCAGACTCGGATCGCGGCGATCCTGAATGATTTTGAAACCGACATCGCCCCGGTGCTGCCGAGCTTGCGCCGCCAGGTGCTTTATAACGACATGAACACCGGCAACGTGCTGATCGACCCCGACAATCACGAAATTGTTGCTGGAATCATCGATTTTGGCGATCTGGTGACCACTGCGCTCGCCATCGATGTCGCGGTCGGGGCGACCAGCCAGATTGATGGCGTCGCAACGATCCCGGCCGATATCGGCGATTTCGTGCGCGGCTTTCACGCCACCCGCCCATTGCTGGCCGACGAAATCGCCGTCCTGCCCTTGCTGATTGCCTGCCGTCTGGCGATGAGCCTGGTGCTGCAAGCCTGGCATCGCCGGAGCCATCCGGATAATCCGCATTACCGACCGATCACGGTCGCTGAACTGCACCGACGCCTGGCGATGATCGACGCCGTGCGCGGGCCGGAAACATTTGCCGCCATTCGACATGCTGGGAGCTAATCCGATGACCATCGCGATGCTGGAACGACGTGCCAATTTGCTCGGCCCGAGCTATCGGCTGTTTTATGACGAGCCGGTGCATCTGGTGCGCGGTGAGGGTGTGTGGCTGTGGGACGCCGACGGCAAGCGCTACCTCGACATGTATAACAACGTGCCGTGCGTTGGGCATTGCCATCCGCGCGTGGTCGGTGCGCTGACCAAGGCTGCCAGCACGCTCAACACCCATACGCGCTATTTGCATGATGGGGTGCTGAACCTTGCGGAACGGCTGCTGGCGACGATGCCGAAGGAACTCGGCCATGTGATGTTCACCTGCACCGGGTCGGAAGCCAATGATCTGGCGATCCGGGTGGCCAAGGCGGCGACTGGCGGCACCGGGGTGATCGTGACGGCCAATGCCTATCATGGCGTGACCGAACTGATTTCCGGCATGTCGCCGGCGCTGGGCGCGGGCGTGCCGATCGGGCCGGGGGTTTACGTGGTGCCGGCGCCGAAAATTGGTGGCGGCAATGCGGTCGGGGAGGATTTTGCCGAGGGCGTGCGCGGCGCGCTGGCGCGGATGGCGGAAGATGGGGTGAAGCCGGCGGCGTTGCTGGTCGATACGCTGTTTTCATCGGACGGCATGGTCTGCGATCCGAGCGGCTTCCTGGCGCCGGCGGTGGCCGCGTTCCGGGCGGCCGGGGGCGTGTTCATCGCCGATGAAGTGCAGCCTGGTTTTGGCCGCACCGGGGTGATGTGGGGCTTCATGCGGCACGGGTTGGTCCCCGATCTGATCACCATGGGCAAGCCGATGGGCAATGGCCACCCGATTGCGGCGATGGCGGCGCGGCCGGATGTGTTGGCCAATTTCGCCAAAAGCGCACGCTACTTCAACACGTTTGGCGGCAACACAGTTTCGACCGCGGTGGCCGGTGCGGTGCTGGATGTGATCGAAGATGAAGGGCTGATCGGCAATGCGGCCAGCATGGGGGCGTATTTGCTGGCGGGGGTTCGCGGCATGGCATCGCCGCGCTTTGGCAATATCCGTGGCGCCGGGCTTTATCTCGGGGTTGATCTGGTTACGCCGTCCGGCGGACCCGATGCGGACGCGGCCAAGCGCGTGGTCAACGGATTGCGCGGCAGGGGGGTGCTGATCGGCTCGGCCAGCCCGGCCGGCAACGCGCTGAAAATCCGACCGCCGCTGCCGATCAACCGCGATGCCGCTGATTTCTTCCTGCAAGCGTTCAGCGACACGCTCGCCGAACTTGGAGCACCCTGAGATGGCGCGCCTCGACCCGTCCCGCCAGCCGGTGATTGTTGGCATCGGCGAAATTATTGACCGGCCGGCTGATCGCGCATTGGGTCAGGAGCCGCTGGCGCTGTGGGCGGAGGCGTTGCGTCGCGCCGATGCCGATGCGGGCGGGACATTGCTGGCGCGGGTCGATTCGCTTGATCTGGTGAACTCGATCACCTGGCCCTATCCCGATCCGGTCGGGCTGCTGACCGCGCGGCTTGGGATTGCGCCCAAGCGCGCGGTGTATGGCGAGGTGGGTGGCAACACGCCGATTTTGTTCATCCACGAAGCCGCCCAGCGCATTGCGCGCGGCGAGAGCGTGGTGGCCGCCGTGGTGGGTGGCGAGGCGACCCATACCGCGACCTGGGCGCGTCGGCAGGGCGTTGACCTGCCCTGGACCAAGGTTGAGCCGGTGGCGATGGCGCCCGGCGGCTACCTGCCGGCACGGCGACGCAGCTATTTGCACCAGTTGGCCCAGGCGCATGACATCCAGGCGCCGATTACGGTTTATCCGCTGTATGAAAATGCCACCGCCAAAGCCTGGGGGCTGTCGCCCGCAGCGGCGCATCAGGAATCCGCCCGCATCTGGTCCGGCATGTCGGCGGTTGCCGCCGCCAATCCGAATGCCTGGATGAAAACCGCGCTGACCCCGGCGCAAATTGCGGCCACCGGGCCGGACAATCGCCCGATCGCTTACCCTTATCCGAAGCTGATGGTGGCCAATCCGGCGGTCAACCAAGGCGGCGCGATGTTGATCACCAATGCAGCGACCGCGCGTGCGGCCGGCATCCCGGAAAGCCAGTTGGTTTATATCTGGGGCGGGGCCGCTGCCACTGAGCCGAAGGACTGGATGGAGCGTGACCAGTTCATGTCTGCCCCGGCGCAGGATGTGGTGCTGGAAGCGATGCTGGCGTCGCTTGGGGGGAGTATCGCGGGGCTTGCGGCGTGTGAGTTGTATTCCTGCTTCCCGGTGGTGCCGAAAATGGCGCGGCGCCGGCTGGGGCTGGCCGAGGATGCGGCACTTTCCACTGCCGGAGGGCTGACGTTTCATGGTGCGCCGCTTAACAACTACATGACCCATGCGGCCTGCGGCATGGTGCGGACCTTGCGGGCGCGGCCTGGGGAACGTGGGTTGCTGTACGGCCAGGGCGGCTACGTGACGGCGCATCACGCGATCACGGTTGCCGCGCGGCCGGCCGATGATGACGCAATTCTGGCGCCGTTCGATATCCAGGCGCAGGCCGACGCGCGGCGTGGGCCGGCGCCCAGGATCGCGGAACAGTTCACCGGCATGGCCGAGGTCGAGACCTTCACCGTGGTGTTTGCGCCCGACGGCACGCCCGGCTACGGCGCGGTGGTGCTGCACCTGCCCGACGGCGCGCGCAGCCTGGCGCGGGTTTCGCCCGAGGACACTGGTACGCTGTCGGTGTTGATGGATCAGGCGGCGGGTCCGATTGGGCACGCGGGTCGGGTGACCAAAGGTGCCGATGGGCTGCTGCACTGGGCGGCTTGAAGTTGGAAAAGCCGCCTAAGGGCGGCTTGAAGTTGGAACAGCCGCCTAAGGGCGGCTTAGGGTGAGATGAGCCTCAATTTGGGGAAGTAGGTCCGGTAGCGGGTCGGGTCGCGGGTCATCACCTGGTAGTTGGCGATCAGCGCGTGGGCGCCGATGTAAAAATCCGGCAGCGGCGATATTTTGACCCCGCCGCGTCGACGATAGGCGACGAAGGCTTTGCCGGCGAGAAACGCTGCTTCGTAGGGCAGCGCCTCTCGCACCAGAAGCGACTGCGATATCGCAGCATCAGCGTCTTCAAGCGTATCGAAGCGAATGGAAACCTCAGCGTAGATGATCGGATTGATCACCAGCCGATGTTGATCCGCGTATTCTTCGAGCGCGTTGACCGACCATCTGTACCAATCGGATGCGGGGGACATCGCATCGATCAGCACATTGCTGTCGACCAGAATGGAATTCATTCGCCGCGGGTCAATGCCATGATTTCATCCGTTGTCATCCCACCTTCGCCGCGACCGCGTAAATGTGCGACAAGCAGTTGGCCGCGCGTCGGCTTGCTGCCGGGCTTGGGGTCTGCCCGCACGATCCGCACTACATTTCCGTCGTACTCAAACGCTACTTCGGTATTGGGCAGCAATCCCGCGCGCGCGCGGATGTCGGCCGGGATCGTGACCTGACCTTTGGACGTGATGCGCATCTCGGTCTCCTACTCTTACAGGTAAGAGTATTACATTATCCTGTCCTCCTCACAAGGAAAACCCGGGCCGAATAATGGCCCAGGGGTCCCCGGATTCTAAGGCGGCGACCATGCGGGTGCCGCCATATTCATCGATCTGATCTACGACCTGCATGACTGGGCCGACGCCGAAGGTGACATGGCCGATTATATCGTCGATACAGCGCGGGAGTTGCTTGCAGTCGGAGCCGATTGATGACCGAAGTTGCTGTCGTGCAGGGCCAGTTGGATGCGTATAATGCCCGCGATATTGAGGCGTTCATGCGTTTCTGGGCTGATGATTGCCGGTATTACGCCTTCCCCGATCAGTTGCTTGCGGTCGGCGCGGCGGCGATCCGCGAACGCCATGTGGCGCGCTTTCAGGAACCGGACCTGCACGGCAAGCTGATCAAGCGCATCGATATGGGCGAACTGGTGATCGATCAGGAAATCGTCACGCGCAATTTCCCTGAGGGCGTGGGGGAAGTGGATGTGGTGGCGATCTACGAAGTGCGCGGTGAAAAGATC
>JANXRN010000473.1 GCA_025352995.1 Acetobacteraceae bacterium | reverse complement strand
GTCGGGTATTACGTGGTGTGGAACGTCACGCCGGCGCTGCATTCGCCGCTGATGGGGGTGACCAACGCGATTTCGTCGGTGATCGTGGTCGGCGCGATGCTGGCAACCGGGTTGGGGGACAGCCCGTGGGCAATCGGGTTCGGGTTCGTGGCGGTGCTGCTGGCGTCGGTGAATATTTTCGGCGGCTTCATGGTGACCCAGCGCATGTTGCAAATGTTCAAGAAGAAGTGAGGACGGTTTAGATGTCGGCAAGCCTCACGTCTCTTGTCTATCTCATCGCGGCGGTTTTGTTCGTGCAGGCGTTGCGCGGGTTGTCGCATCCGGAAACATCGCGGCGCGGCAATCAGATGGGGATGGCCGGGATGGCGATCGCCATTGTGGCGACGCTGGTGCATCACGGCATGTCCGTATCCGGCATCGGGCTGATTGTGCTGGCGATGGCAATCGGCGGCGGGATTGGCGCGGTTGTCGCACGCCGCATCCAGATGACGGCGCTGCCGCAGCTTGTCGCGGCGTTCCATTCGCTGGTCGGGCTGGCCGCGGTGTTCGTGGCGGCGGCGGCGTTGAATGCGCCGGAAGCGTTCGGGATCGGCACGGCTGGGCATGTCCATACCCAGAGCCTGGTGGAAATGTCGGTCGGGCTGGCGATCGGGGCGATTACGTTCTCGGGATCGCTCATTGCGTTTGCCAAGTTGCAGGCGCTGATGGGCGGCAATCCGGTGACGTTCCCGTTCCAGCATCAGATTAATCTCGGGCTTGGGATTTTGCTGGCGGTACTGATCCTGGTGTTCGTGATTTCGGGCAGCCAGGTGGTATTCTGGCTGATCGCGATCCTGGCGATCGCGTTGGGATTCCTGCTGATCATCCCGATCGGTGGGGCGGATATGCCGGTCGTGGTGTCGATGCTCAACAGCTATTCGGGCTGGGCGGCGTGCGGGATTGGCTTCACCATTCAGAATTTGGCGCTGATCATCACCGGCGCGTTGGTTGGGGCTTCGGGCGCGATCTTGTCGTACATCATGTGCAAAGGCATGAACCGCAGCATTATCAACGTTCTGCTGGGCGGCTTCGGCACGGATAGCGGGGCGGCGGCGGGGCCTGCCGCAAGCGGCGATCGGTCGGTGCGAGCGGGGGCTGCGGAAGACGCGGCGTTCATCATGAAGAACGCATCCAAGGTCATCATCGTGCCGGGCTATGGCATGGCGGTGGCGCAGGCACAGCACGCGCTGCGGGAAATGGCCGACACGCTGAAGAAAGAAGGCGTCGAGGTGAAATACGCCATCCATCCGGTGGCCGGGCGCATGCCGGGGCATATGAATGTGCTGCTGGCTGAAGCCAACGTGCCGTATGACGAAGTGTTCGAGTTGGACGAGATCAACTCCGAATTTTCCACCGCTGACGTGGTCTATGTGATTGGCGCCAACGACGTGACCAACCCGGCGGCGAAGACCGATCCGTCGAGCGCGATTTACGGCATGCCGATCCTGGAAGTGGACAAGGCGCGGACGGTGCTGTTCGTGAAACGATCGATGGCGTCGGGGTATGCCGGCGTGGATAACGAGCTGTTCTTCCGGCCGAATACGATGATGCTGTTTGGTGATGCGAAGAAGATGACGGAAGAAATTGTGAAGTCGCTGTCGCACTGAGGAAGGATTCTTCTTTTTGTGAACAAAAAGAAGCAAAAAAACTTCTATCCATGGCGCACCGCTGCCGCTGCGAACTCGGCGCCAATGGATGAAGTTTTTTTGCTACTTTGTTTTCAAACAAAGTAGATTCTTGCTTATTTTTTTGGAGTCTTGGAAAATGTCCGATTTTGTCATTGCCCCCCCGCCCGTAAGCTCCGTCCCAGTCGCCGGCGGTGGCCGCTTCCCGGTGCGCCGGGTTTTCTGCGTGGGGCGCAATTATGCGGCGCATGCGCGGGAGATGGGATCGGACCCGGATCGGGAATTGCCGTTCTTTTTCTGCAAGCCGGCTGATGCGTTGGTGATTGATGGTGCGGACATGCCGTATCCGCCGATGAGCCGCGATTTGCACCACGAGATGGAATTGGTGGTGGCGATCGGCAAGGGCGGCGCGAACATTGCCGAGGCGGATGCGCTGGGCCATGTGTGGGGCTATGCAGCGGGTTTGGACATGACGCGGCGGGATTTGCAGAACGCGGCGAAGAAAGAGGGCAAGCCGTGGGATATGGGCAAGGGGTTTGACCAGTCCGCGCCGATTGGCACGATGATCCGGGCGGCGGATTTGGCCGACCCGACCAAGGGGTTGATTGAGTTGAAGGTCAACGGCGCGGTGCGGCAGACGTCCGACCTTTCGTTGTTGATCTGGAGCGTGGCGGAGACGATTGCGTATTTGTCCAAGCTGGTGACTTTGGCGCCGGGCGATTTGATTTATACCGGAACGCCCGAAGGGGTGGCGGCGGTGCAGCGCGGCGATGTGCTGGAGGGTATGGTTGCTGGTGTGGGGACAGTGCGGGCGAAGATCGTTTAGCCCGGCGGCGCAAGTTTTCTAGTTTCCGGTGAGAAGTCGCAAATAATGCATTGATAACCACCAATTATTCCTAAAGACGATATCAGCCGGTGCAAGAGCCAACAGAGAGAGAACAAAAAATAGCCAGAAAATAAATTTTATTTTTGGTGTATAACTTCTCGATAGATGGATAAATTTGTTGGTAATTATGATAGAGAAGATCAGCGGAAAAATAATAAATCCGATAAAAGCGAAAATCCGGAACGTGCTGCCAATTGATAGATAAATACTTGAGATACCTATAAATAATATTGGCAGATAAGATATGATTCCGAATATATTTCCCCAAATTATGTTGATAAGACGAAAATCATTGCCTAGATTGTAACTGCTCACCCCACCCCCACCAATCTACCCTCGGTTAACGCCAGCCTCGTCGCCTCCAGCACTGACTGTCCGGCGATTTTTGCCGTGCTGCCTACCGATCGGAAGGCGGCATAGACTTCGGCGCCCCATTCGCTCCGG
>JANXRN010000471.1 GCA_025352995.1 Acetobacteraceae bacterium | reverse complement strand
ACAGCTTGAGGAAAAGTGGTCGGCACTCGAAAAGTACGCGGTTGGGTTGCGCGAGTCCCTTAAAGGCAAGCTCAAAGTCGGAGCCGTATGAAGTACATCAAATTCTTCTTCACGCGCGGCGACACGATGACGCTCCCCGAGGACAAGGCGCTGGCCGTCCTCAATTCACCGGACACGCTCATAAAAATACTGGACGCCCACGGCGAGTGGACCGGCGACACCATTCACAAGTCGCACATCGTTCAGACGGTGCGCGACAAGGACGCAGAGCGCGAGCAGCTACGCAAAAACCCCCGACTTGAAGGCCCACAAGGAAGGGCCGTCCCCGACGAGCTACGAGCACTAAACCGCGATCTGATGAAGAAATACCGGCCGCGCTTTGTGCAATCCGATAGCGGAATATGGACGAAAAATGGAAAATAGTACCGGGATTTCCAAACTACGAAGCTAGTGATCTAGGGCGTATTCGACATGCGTTTTCCCGTCGAGTTCGAAAGCCAAATCGGCATAGGAAGTGGAACTACTACTCTGTCTGCGTTCATTCGGGCGGCAAGCGAAAAAACATCAAAGTTCATCGCATGATTGCCGCCGCGTTCCTACCAAATCCGCAGCAGAAACCGCAAGTGAACCACCTAGACGGCAGTCGGTTGAACAATAAATTGACCAACCTTGAGTGGGCTACATCGGCCGAGAACATGCTCCATGCCTGGAGAAATGGTCTAGTACCTAGTCAAGCAGGAGAGCGCAATTCCCAAGCAATGCTGGGAGCATCGGATGTACAAGAAATTCGAGGAAAATCGGCAGAGGGGGAACGTGCAGAAAATTTAGCAAGACAGTATGGTGTAAGCAAGGGCCACATATACAAGATAATATCTGGGGCAAAGTGGGGTGCGGTTCACTAAAGAGATGAGGAGCTTTGAGTGGAGAAGAGTATTGGGTGTGTATCGAATTCCTGTGTTATCTTTAGTAGCGGGAACATTCAAAGGAGAACACCCGTGTCAAAGCAACCTCGCACTCCGCAGGAACAAGTCATGGAACCCACACCTACCGTGCAGCCCACGTTTAGCTTCCTCAAAGACCGAGTACTCGTCGTCCCTCCCAAGGGCGCAGGAACTCGGCAAGGCGACCCGCTTACCGCCGCCAAGGGCCGCGTCATAGCGGGAGCCAAAGCGCAGAAGGGCTACGTCGTGCTTCTGCTGAAAGGCGACAGCCTTCCCAAGATGGAAGGAGGCAAGAAGACCGTGCAGACCTGGTTCTACAAAGAGCCAAACGGTTCCTACTCAACCAGGCTTCGCTACGGCCAGTCTGCTATCCCCTTGGACGGCGAAACGACCGGCGTTCGTGTCGGGACGCTCGAAGACCTCATCCCGTTTTACGACGCCGTTATCGAGAGCATCGAAAAAGGCGAACTGGATGCGATCCTCGCGGACATGCAGAAAGCGAAGTCCGACGCTCTCACCTCGGGAGCAGCGTGATGGCGTTCGCTATGGACACTCTTGGGTATTCCAAACACCTACGGGAAGCTGGTATATCCATCGAGCAGGCCGAAGCTCATGCCGAGGCCGCCAGGGAATTTATCATGACCGAGGTTGTGACCAAAGCGGACTTGACCCTCGCCCTCGACCACCTGTCGCTACAACTTACCGTGCGCCTTGCAAGCGTCATGGGAGGTATGCTCGCGCTGGCAATCGCCATCTTGGCGACCATCATCAAGCTCTAAATCAAACTCGGTTGGGCGTGTTACCAAGGGGGAGCTTCGCGGCTCCCCTTTTTTTCGTCCGATGTCTGAAATCCTGCCGAATTGGTGCCCGTTCCGACGCAGGCAACACACATCGCTCCACGTTCGAGCAGGAATCGGCCCATATCCTGACGTCAATGACGTAGTGAATTGCCCACAAACGCGGGACAAAAGCGGGACAAGGAGAATGAGGTCCCGGCGTTAACTTATTGATTTAATTGGTCGGAGCGGCGGGATTCGAACCCACGACCCTCAGTCCCCCAGACTGATGCGCTACCAGGCTGCGCTACGCTCCGACTGAACTGGTGGTAGCATTGCCACCCGCGTCGCGCAATGTCGCTGCGGGCAAGGCTTGCCTGATGGCACCCAGATAGTCGGCAAGCGTGGCCGCGAGCCGGGCATAGAGCATCGCATCGAACACCACGCCGCCATCGCCGGCCTGGGCGCGCTGCAAGGCGTCGATATAGGCCGGACGATCAACCGGGCGGATCGCAACCGGCGCGAAGCCGCCGCGCAGCAAGACCAAATTCATCAAAAGCCGCGCGGTACGACCATTGCCGTCATTGAACGGATGAATATCCACCAGCCGCCGATGCGCGGTGAACGCGCTTGCCGGCGTGTCGGGTGCATCGGCGAGCCAGCGGGCAAAATCCCCCATCAGCGCAGGGATTTCGACCGGTGACGGGAATGCGTGCCGTCCCGCCTCAGTCAGCACAAAGCGGCCTTGATCGGCATAGCGGCCAGCAATGGCAGGATCGGCGCGCTTGACCACCAGCCCATGCAGGCTCCGCACATCCATCTCCCCCAGCCGCGTCCCACGCCGCGCAAGATCACGGACATAGAGTAGCGCCTCGTAAAGATCGACCGCTTCGAGATGATCCTTGAGCGGCTTGCCGCCGATGGTGATACCGTTTTCGATCACCAGCATGGTTTCCGATGCGGTGAGGGTATTGCCCTCGATCGCATTGGATGTGTAGGTCAGGTCGAGATTTTGGAAATGCTCGAAATTATCGAGGCCCTTGGGCGCCCGCTGCCGAAGCGCATCGAGTTCGGCTTTTTGCGCGGCGATGTGCGGCGGCAGCGTGTCCATTCACGCGGCCGGCAATTGCGCCCGCAACGCTTGCAACTCCTGCAAGGTACTCTTCAGCAGGGCGCGTAGTCGGGCATTTTCGGCAGCCTGATCGGTGCTGGCGCTTGCCGCTGGCGATGATTTCGCCATTTTGGTCGCAGGCTTTTCCGCCTTTGGTGTCTTCACCAGGGTCAGGCCCGGCATTGGCAACTGGGGTTCGGCTTCCAATTCCAACTCGGCCGCCGCATCGGCTTTTTCGTCCGGAGACGGCGGCGGAATGTTGTCGGCGAACTTGCCACCGCCTTCGCGCAACAGGCGCTGCACGCCCTTGATGGTGTAGCCCTGGGTGTAAAGCAGGTCAGAGATCTGGCGCAGCAAGGTGATGTCGTCCGGGCGGTAATAGCGCCGGCCGCCGCCGCGTTTCAGCGGCTTCACCTGGGGGAATTTGGTTTCCCAGAACCGCAGCACGTGCTGGGGAATATGCAGATCGTCAGCCACTTCGCTGATGGTGCGAAACGCGTTCGGCGCCTTCTTGACCCGCGCGCGCCCATTGCCGGCATCGCTATCGGCATGATCAACCCCGTTTATGGCCGGCATCGGCCCATCTTTCATTCGTCATCCCCAAGCGGGACGGTGGTGTGATTGACATGCGCCTTCAGCACCTGGCTCGGCCGGAACACCAGCACCCGGCGCGGCAAGATCGGCACCTCGGCCCCGGTTTTCGGATTGCGTCCGATACGACGGCCCTTCTGCCGCACAGAAAACGTTCCGAACCCACTGATTTTAACAGATTCTCCACTCTCCAACACTACGCCCATGCGGGCCAGCACGGCTTCCAGCAAATCGGCCGATTCGTTACGGGAGAGGCCGACCTGGGTATAGATCGTCTCGGTCAGGTGCGCGCGTGTAATGGTGCTCATGTCGGCAACGCTAGGCAGACATCGGCACGACGTCAACTATAGATTGAATTCAGGCCGTTGGAACCCAACCATCGCAATGCGGGTTAAAGCCGGACCAGCGCCGATCCCCAGGTCAGACCACCGCCCAACGCTTCCATCAGCACCAGCTGCCCGCGTTTGATACGCCCATCAGAATAGGCCGCATGCAATGCCAGCGGCACCGATGCCGCGGACGTGTTGGCATGCTGATCGACGGTTACCACCACCCGGGCGGCCGGGATGCCAAGCCGTTTGCCGACCCCGTCGATAATCCGCATATTAGCCTGGTGCGGCACCAGCCAGTCGATATCGGCGACCGTCAGGCCGCAATGGGACAAGGTCTGCTGCACGGTCTCGGATAATTTGGCGACCGCGTGGCGGAATACCTCCCGCCCGTGCATCACCAGATGGCCCGGGCGATCAGGGCGGCCCACCGCGCCATCGACGTAGAGAATATCGCCAAGGTCGCCTTGCGCATGCATATGGGCCGACAAGATGCCGCGATCGGCGTGGCTGCCGTCGCCGTCGCCGGCTTGCAGCAGCACCGCGCCGGCGCCATCGCCAAACAGCACGCAGGTGCCACGATCTTCCCAGTTCATGATGCGGGAATAAACCTCGGACCCGATCACCAGCACATTGCGCGCCTGCCCGGCCCGGATCAGCGCGTCAGCAGTGGTCAGCGCGTAAATGAAACCGCTGCACGCGGCCGACAGGTCGAAGGCAAACCCCTTGGCGCCCAACGCCGCCTGGACCCGCACTGCGGTTGCCGGGAAGGCCTGATCCGGGGTCGCCGTTGCCAGGATGATCGCATCGACGGCGTCGCCGGCAATGCCGGCATCGGCGAGCGCGATACGGGCAGCTTCGGTTGCCATGAAGGCGCAGCTTTCGTCAGGTTCGGCGAAATAGCGCTGGCGAATGCCGGTGCGCTCGCGGATCCAGGCGTCCGACGTATCCACCCGCTGGGCGAGTTCATCATTGCTGACCAAGCTGCGCGGCAAATAGGCGCCGATCCCGGTAATCTGGCTGCGGATCACGCGTCCAGCGGGCGGGGTGGAGTGAGTGTGGTCGGCCATCGCAAAACCCCAGGCGCTCAAGGCGCAGAAAACTGTCCCGCGACCGGCGGCGCGGTTTGCATGCGGGCAAGCCCGTCGCGGATGCCTTCGTTAAAGCGATGCACCACCATATCCATGGCAACATCTACCGCCGACGCGAATCCGCGCGCATCGGCGCCACCATGCGACTTTACCACCACGCCTGCCAGCCCCAACATCACCGCGCCATTATAGCGCTGCGGGTCGAGCCATTCGCGCAGGCGCTCAAGCCCTGGCCGGGCCAGCAAATAGGCGATGCGGGTGGCGATTGAGGCGGAAAACACCTGGCGCAGCATCCCGCCCATCAGTTTCAATGCGCCTTCACCGGTCTTCAGCGCGACATTGCCGGTGAAGCCGTCGGTCACGATCACATCGGTGGTGCCGGCGGCGATGTCATGGCCTTCGACGAAGCCATAGAATTGCGGGCCGAGATGGCTGGCGCGCAACCCCTCGGCCGCAAGGCGCAGCTGGTCGCTGCCCTTAAGTTCTTCCGAGCCAACATTGAGCAGCCCGATCGTCGGCGCGGGCAAGCCCAGCACGGTGCGGGCGAAAACATCGCCCATCAGCGCGAACTCGATCAGATTGCGGGTGTCGCATTGTACGTTGGCGCCAAGGTCGAGCATCACCACGTCGCCGCGCGCCGACGGGCTGATCGCGGCCATCGCCGGGCGGTCGATGCCGGGCAAAGTCTTGATGACGATTTTGGCGAGCGCCAGCAAGGCGCCGGTATTGCCGGCCGAGACCACGCCGGCGGCCTCACCCGACGCCACCGCATCGATTGCCATCCGCATGGACGCCCCACGCAGCCGCAACGCCTGGGTCGGCTTGAGGTCGCTGCTGATCACATCGGGGGAATGGCGGACCGTGCAGAACGACGCCGCCCGCTTGTGGCGGGCGAGCAACGGCGCCAACGCCGCCTGGTCCCCGAACAACAGCACCCGGCTGCCCGGATGCCGCTCCGCCGCCAGATCAAGCCCCGCCACGACCGACGCGGGGGCAGTATCGCCACCCATCGCATCGATTGCCAGGCTGTACTTATCGGTCATGCGGTCAGCCCTGGCCAAAAACGATCAGCCGAACGGGCGCGCGGTCTCAGGCGCGCACTGCGCCCTTCAACGGCTTGCCGGCGGCCACCACTTCGCGGCCATCGTAATGCCCGCAATGGCTGCACACATGATGCGGGCGCTTGAGCTCGCCGCAATTGCCGCATTCGGTATGCGCCACAGCGGTCAGCGCATGGTGGCTGCGTCGCATGCCCATCCGCGAGGGAGAGGACTTCTTTTTTGGGACAGCCATGAGACACCGCCACTCCGGTCTAAATGGTCCAGACCCAAAACTGCTCATGCAGCTTCGTGGCCGGACCACAGATTGCTAAATACCACGTTCGACAGGATGCAACATTCTGCCATTTACGCGAGCCGCGCCGTCTAGCAGACACCCCCCGCACCTGCAAGCCATTCCACACTGCGGCCCGCGCTTAGCTGCCCGACCGCCGCGTGCCCAGCCCGGCGAACGGGTGGGGTGGGCGGTCATCGCCCGCATCAGGCTCAGGATGCAGCGCGCCAGGGGCACGCGGATACGGCTCGAGCATCAAAGCGAGTTGCTCGGCGGTTGCCTCCCCCAGATCGATCAGGGTGCCGTGATAGGGGATTTCATCGTCCGAGTCGGGATCGTCGATCGCGCCTATGTCGTCGCCGGGGTCGAGCCGCGCGGCGGGGACGAAATGCACCCGGAACGCTTCATCGATGGTGGCGGGGAAATCTTCGAGCGAGACCACGCAAGTCTGCACGATGTGCGCCACCAGCCGGCCATCGGCGACGAAGCCGGATGCGCCGCTCGGACGCAGCGCGTAGCTGCAACGGAGCGCGACAATCGCCGGCAGCCCCATGCGCTGCGCCAGGGCGGCGCATTCGGCGTCGCTGGCCACCAGGGTTTCGGCGTGGCCGGCGCCAATCCGGCCGATGATCAGCGGGCGGTGAAACTCCGGCGGCAGTTCGGGGGCCGACATCACCCATCCTCCCGGGTGGGCGAGATGAAGGTGACTTTGCCGGCAGCCAGGCCCGCCATGTCCTGCGCCGCCAGATGGCTGGCCTGGGCGATGACATAAGCGGCCAGCAGGCCGGGTGCCGCATCGGGCGCCGCGCCACGCCAGACGTTGCGCGCCAGCGCCTCGGCCAGCGCAGCTTGCGGCGCCAGGTCTTTCAACGCCGCGCCATAGGCATTGGCGCGGCCATGAAAGGCTTCCCACATCTGGCGGACCTTGGCCCCGACGCTGAGGTCACCCACCCCCATTTCGCGCAGATTAATGTCCATATCGCTGAACATCGCGTCAAACACCGCCTGCGCCAGGGCGGCGCCGGCCTTCGTGGGCAGGGTGTTGAGCCGTTCGATCAGCAGATAAACATGCAAGCCCACCAGATCGAAGCGACCATCCAGCGTGTCCGGCACGCCCCAATCAGTATAGAAGGCCGGCATCCGGGCGGCAGCCACCGCGGCGCCATAAAGCGTGTAGCCGGCGCGTTCTGGCCGGCTTGTGAACAGGCCGAACAGGCGGGACGGCTTGGAGACAGGCGGGCGCAGGGCGGGCTGGTTCATCGATCTTCGTCCGGTCAATAATATGGGCGTGTGCGGTCAGGCTTTTGTCGGGGGCGAATATAGCCTAGACCTAGTGCGTCGCCACGCCGTGTCAAACCGGTGCGGCCAGACGACCAGACCTTGAGGACAATATGCGACCTGCCAATTCCGCCTTGCAGCCCCCCGCGCCTGCCCGCCGCGCCACAAGATCGATCTTGGCGGTGATCGGCCTGCTTGGCCTCGCGGGCTGCGACTTACCGGATATGATTTCATATCCGCAGCAGGCGCGCGGCAACCGGGTGGATGCTGAACGTTTGGACCAGCTGGTGGTTGGCACCGCCACAAGGGCCGATGCCCTGACCGTGCTCGGCTCGCCCACGGCAAAGGCGAGCTTTGACGATAATACCTGGCTCTATATTTCCGCGATGACCAAGCCGGTGATCGGCGCCACCAACACGGTGCGCGACCAGGCGGTGGTGCTGCTGACCTTCGATAACACCGGGGTGCTGCGCAAGACCCAGCAAAAGGGCCTGAAAGATGGCTTCGATGTCGGCATGGCCGCCGGCGCCACGCCGTCGCCGGGCAACGAAACCACCTTCTTGCAGGAGCTACTCGGCAATATCGGCCGCTTCAACGCCGCCACCGGGTCAAGCGGCGCCAATTCGGGCAATACCAGCCGCAGCAGCGGCGGCAATTACTAGACTGCCATGGCGCGGATAGCGACCAGCTTGGCGCGATGAACCGACGCATCCAGTCCATCGACAGTTAGGTCGCGCACTCGGGTGACCCCATCGACCGCCGGCCCGTTGCTGACAATGGCCTCCAGCACCGCCGCATCAAGCGCGGGGTCGAGCGCGCCAAGCATGGCTGGCCGCCAGTCGGGTCGCAGCAGCGCCAGCGCGGCGAGCAGCCCCCAGGCCCCCCAGTTAGAGACGCCGGCGACGATCAGATGGTCCGCCGGCGTCCGGCAAGCGATGCGCGCGCCGTTTTGCACCGCGCCCGCGATCACCGCCGCCGGCAGGCTGCCCATGCCGATTTCGTTGCCGCCATCGCCGATCGCCAGCCGGGTCCAGCTGCCGGCAAGGTAAAGCTGGTCGAGCGGGGCGGTGAATTCGGACACATCTTCGCCACGTAAATTGCGCGGTATGCCGTCCGCACCTGGCCCGCAACGCTCGATCGCCAGCGCGTGGGTGATGCCGGCGGCCTGCCAGGCGGCGATGCTGGCGGCGACCGGGCCGTGATCGAGCGGCAGGTCGGCCAGCCCGGCGGCGCGCAACGCCGCCGCACAGGCAGGCGCGCACAGCGCGTCGGTGGCAAGTCGGCAAGGAATGCCTGCATCGCGCAGGCCGCGCAGCAGCAGCGCCGCGCCCACCGGACCATCGGTTTCAGCCGCCGGCGGCGTGCCTTTCGGGACGTAAAATCCGGTGATCACCCCAACAAACGGCGTGTCCCGATCGGCCAGCGATTGCGCTGCCGCCTGCAATCCGCCGCGCGCTGCTGCCGCCAAGGCGCTGATATTACGGCCGACATCCTCGTGCAGCAGCGCCTCAATGGCCGCGATCACAGGGCGGCGAGGCTGGTGTTGCGCAAATCGGTGATCAACATCGCCCCCGGCGCGTGGGTAATGCAGAATGCCGGGCGAACAGCGGCGATGACCGCTTGCGGGGTCACCCCGCAGGCCCAGAACACCGGCAATTCCCCCGGCCGGATCGGCACCGGATCGCCATAGTCGGGCGCATTGATGTCGGCGATGCCGATCGCCTCCGGCAGCCCGATATGCACCGGCGCGCCATGCACGGCGGGAAAGCGCGAGGTAATCTGGATCGCCCGGATGGCGTCCGCCGGCTTCATCGGCCGCATCGACACCACCAGCGGGCCGTGAAACGGTCCGGCCGGCACGGTCGGGATATTGGTGCGATACATCGGCACGTTGGCATCGCAGGAAATATGGCGGATTTCGATGCCGTCCTCGATCAGCGCCTGCTCGAACGAAAATGAGCAGCCGATCGGGAAGCTCACCAGATCATCGCGCCATAAGGCTTTGATATCGGTCGGTTCATCCACCAGAACGCCGTCGCGCCAGACCCGATAGCGCGGCAGATCGGTGCGGATATCGAGGTCACGCGCCAAGCCCGGCAAGGTCGGATCGCCCGGATCACCCACCGCCAGCACTGGGCAAGGCTTGGGGTTGGCCTGGGCAAAGCGGAGAAAATCATGCGCCAGCGCCCGCGGCAGGATAACCAGATTGGCCTGCACATTGCCGGGCGCGAGGCCCGCGGTCGGGCCGGTATGGTGCCCTGCCCTGATCCGCAGGCGTTCCAACAGTCCGACGCCCGCACCAATGTCTGAAATCGCGTTCATAGAGCCGGCCTCCTGACCTGACCGCGAGCCTAGCCCTGGGCTGCCAACCGGTCCAGCAACCCTTGCGCACGGGCCTGCTTGGCCGGGTCCGGGTCGCGGGCGACGATGCGTTGCAGGACTGACTGGGCACGGGCGTCGCCGGCCTCGGCGGTGGCGAACGCCAATGCATCACGCTTGTCGAACCACACCCGATCGAACGGCTTGAGGTTCAGGGGCAGGCGCTGCCAGTAATATTGCAGCTCTGGCCGGGTCCAGCCGGCATAAATACCGTCCCATGCCAGCGGCTGGCCGTCGGCATTGGCGTTGTCGATGTTGAACGGCTCACGCAGCAGCTGGTAGCGCACATCCATCGACATGCGCAGCCGATCGCTGAAATTGGGCACACCCTTATGTACCGTCAGCGAATGGAAGATCAGCACGTCGCCCTGGACGAAGCCGGCGGTCCGCCACTGCCCGTCCAGCCGATCGGCGATTTCGATGCCCCCGGCGCCGGCGGCAATGTCAAAATCGAACACGCCCCGACGATGGCTGCCCACCGCGACTTGCAGCGGGCCGACCTCCATCGGGCAATCGATCAGCGGAATCCAGGCAGTATAAACCTCCTCGGTGCCTTGCACGTTGGGGTAATCCTGGTGCGCCTTGGTGGTGAAAGCGGGTTGGTTGGGCCAGATGTTGCGGCCGAGGACGCGGGGATGTGGCAAAATCGGGCCGCCCAGCAAGGCGGTGAACAGATCGATCAGGCGATCGTGATGTTTCAAGGCATGATAATCTTGCAATGCGTTAATTTTACGCAAAATATCGACATAACTCGGCTCAGGATCGACGCAAAACCCGGCCGGCTCGGCGAGCGCCGCAGTGACCGGCGCATCACGCCGCAGCCAGCCCGCGTCGCGAATGACCGCCCCGACCTGGCGCTGCACATTGGCCACGCCCGCGGCGGGCAAAAGGCCGGGCAGGAACAGATACCCGTCACGTTCGAGCCGACCGGCGAGGACCGAGGCGCCTTCCTGGTCCACCAGTGAAACGTGAAACCCTGCCGTCATGACAATTCTCCCCGCAATGTTCCGCGCGTCGGGCATGCGCTTATGATGAGTACCGAGCCACCCGTCCCGATATCAAGCGCTTAAGCATCGCCGATAGCACGTCATACCGATGCCATGATCCTGAGATAGGGACAATGTGGGATATACAGCGCTCGCTCAATTGAATATGCTGCACTGCAATGTAAAACAGCGCCCGGTCGGTTAGGGTGTCCCGGAAACGGAAGCGGTTTCGGGGAAAAGGGGGATGCCGTGAGGATATCAGCAACGACGCAGCCCGCTCTGTCAGCCACGGTCGGAATATACTTAAATTGTGAAGAAACGCTTGACCAACCGACGCTGAGCGGGAAAGAGACTACCTGATGTTCTCTCGCTCACGCCCTCGCCGTTTGTCCCGTGCCGATGGTGGCGCCCTTGCCCGCCGTGGTGACAAGTCTCGCCCGATGGAGGCAATCGCGATTGTCGGCGCTGCGTGCCGCTTGCCCGGCGCCGAAAATCTCAATGATTTCTGGTCGTTGCTTGATCGGGGCGCCGATGCTGTCACCGAAGTGCCGGCGGACCGCTTCACCCAGGCCCGCTTCCTGCACCCGAAAAATGCAGCGGGCGGCACCGAGGCCGGCACCAGCTACACCTTCGCGGCCGGGATTGTGGACGGGATTGATCAGTTTGATCCCGCAGCTTTCGGCCTATCCCCGCGTGAAGCGCAGGAAATGGATCCGCAGCAGCGCCTGCTGCTCGAAGTCGCTCGCGCCGCGATCGAGGATGCTGGTTGGTCGGCTGACGGGCTTGCCGGCAGCCAGACCGGGGTATTCGTCGGCGCGTCGTCGACCGATTTCTGGGCCAATCGCTACCAGGATAGCGCATCCCTCGACCGCTACGGCATGACCGGCGGCGCGATGAGCATCATCGCCAATCGCCTCGCCCACGTGTTCGATTTGCGCGGCGCGGCGCAAACCATCGATACGGCATGTTCGTCGTCGCTGGTGGCCTTGCATCTGGCCTGTGAGGAACTGCGCAGTGGCCGGCTGTCGGCGGCCTTGGTCGGCGGCGTCAACATGCTGCTGGCGCCATTTTCATTCGTCGGGTTCTCGCGTGCCTCGATGCTGTCGCCGACCGGACGGTGCCACGCGTTCTCCTCGGATGCCGATGGCTATGTACGGGCCGAGGGCGCGGGGGTGGTGATCGTCAAGCGGCTGGCCGACGCGCTGGCCGACGGCGACGCGATCCGCGCGGTGATCCGTGGCACCGGGACCAATTCGGCAGGTCGCACGGTCGGACTGTCGTTGCCCAACAGTTCGGCGCAGGCCGCCCTGATGCGCCATGTGCTCGATCGCAGCGGGCTGTCGCCGGCGCAGTTCGGCTATTTCGAGGCCCATGGCACCGGCACCCTGGTTGGCGATCCGGCCGAGGCCGCCGCGATTGCCGACGCCATCGCCCAACGCAGCGAACGCGACGGCGGTGCGGCGCTGGCGATCGGGTCGGTGAAGACCAATATCGGCCATCTCGAATCGGCATCCGGCATGGCCGGACTGCTCAAGGCGATGCTGATCTTGCAGCACCGCCAGATCCCGGCATCGCTGCATTGCGACACCCCGAACGCCACGATCCCGTTCGATACGCTGCGCCTGGAAGTCGCGGCCGCTGCACGCCCGTTGAGCGCGCGTGACGATGTCGCGGTGGGGGTCAACAGCTTCGGCTTCGGCGGCACCAACGGCACGGTGATGCTGACTGCCGCGCCGACGCACAAGCGCGCCCAGCCTGCCCGTTCGTCGCTGCCACAATTGCTGCTGTCGGCCCATGCCCAGCCGGCTTTGCGCAGTCTGGCGGCTTTGTGGGATGCGCGTCTGGCCGATACGCCCGACGCCGAACTGCCCGCCCTGGTGCGTGCCGCCGCGCATTACCGTGATCTGCAACCCAATCGTCTGGTGGTGCGCGGCCGTGATCGCGACAGTTTGCGCGCGGGCATCGCGGCATGGCTCGCCGGCACCGCCGCCCCCGGCCAGGTGACCGAAGGCACTGCCACGCGCACCAACGCCGCCAGCGCCGGCGTGGTCTTCGTGTTCTCTGGCAACGGCGCCCAAATGCCGGAAATGGCGCAGCAGGCCGCGCGCCATAATGCGCGTTTCCGCGCAGCCCTGACCAAGGTTGACGCCGCCCTCGCGCCATTGCTCGGCTGGTCGCCCAAGCGCCGCATCATGGCTGGCGTCACTGCCGAAGACCTGGTCGGCACCGATATCGCCCAGCCGCTGCTGTTTGCCGCCCAGGTGGCGATCGTTGAAACCTTGCGCGCCTCCGGCATCACCGCCGATACCTGCCTTGGCCATTCGGTCGGCGAAGTGGCGGCGGCCTGGGGTGCCGGGCTGCTCGATCTGCCGACGGCTGCCAAGCTCATCGTGGTGCGCAGCAGCCAGCAGCACCGGCTGCGCGGCCAGGGCAAGATGGCGGCTTTGGGATGCGGGATCGAGGACGCGCTGCCGGCCTTGGCCGAAGCCTCCGCCGGGCTTGCCGGACCGCCGCTCGAACTCGCCGCCGAGAACGGGCCGCGCGCGGTAACCGTTGCCGGGCCGGAGCCGATGCTGAAACGCCTGGGCGAAATCGCCGAGGCCCGCCGCTGGAGCTATCTGGCGCTCGAGCTCGACTACGCATTTCATAGTGCGGCGATGGACCCGGTGGCAGGCGCGCTGGTGCGCGAACTAGCGGACATGAAAATCCATCCGGGCCAGGCGCGGATGATTTCCACGGTGACCACCACGGTCTTGGACGAAGCTGGCTGCACGCCGGATTACTGGTGGCATAATTTGCGCGACCGGGTGCGGTTCCGCGGCGCAGTGCATACCGCATCCGCCGGCGCGCGGCTGTTCATCGAAATCGGCGGCACGCCCATTTTGCAATCCTACATCCGTGAAACCTTGCAAGCCGCCGGGTCCGAGGCACGGATGGTGGTCACCCTGTCCAAGCGCGACGCGGCAGGCGATCCGTTCCCCGCCATCATTGACCGCGCCATTGCCCACGGCGCCGATCCGCGCAAGGCGGCGATTTTTGCTGGCCCCGGCGATCCGCGCAGCCTGCCGCTGACCCCGTTCAATCGGGCGTCGGTGGCGGCGGCGCCGACGTCGGGTGCCACGACCATCATTAGCCCGCTGCATGACCATAAGCTGCTGGGATTCCGTCTGCCAGAGCACCCTAATACCTGGATCCGCCGGGTTGATACGGTCATCGACCCTTGGCTCGCCGATCATCGCTTTGCCGGGGCTGCCGTGCTGCCGGCCGCCGCGATGGCGGAAATGGCACTAGCGGCAGCTGCCTTGCGCTGGCCTGACGCGGCGGTGCTGGAAGTTTCCGAACTGCGCCTGCTGCGCATGCTGCCAATCCCCGACGGACGCGGCCAGGACATGCGCTTGCGCCGGCTCGATGACGGGCGGATCATTTTGTCGAGCCGCCCGCATCTGTCCGATGAAAACTGGACCGACCACGCGGAGGGCCAGATCGGCGCGCTGTCGGCAATCCCGACGCCGGAACCGAGCGTATTTGTCGCCAAACGCACCGTGAGCGGCGGCGAAATTGTCACGATGGCCGCCCAGATTGGGTTGGAATATGGCCCGGCTTTCCAACCGGTGGTCTCCGCCGAGCTTGATCCGGGGCATGATCTGGCATTGGTCCACCTCGCCTTGCCGGCGACCGCCCCGAGCGATGACGGGTTTTTGTTGCATCCGGTGCGGCTTGACGGCGCCTTGCAAGGGCTGATCGCGCTGCTGTCGTCGGGCGCGAGCGGTTTTCTGGGCGGCGGCATGGTGCCGTCCCATATTGGCCGGCTGCTGGTGCGGCGGAACGCGCCGGCGCCGGTGACCGCGGAAATCCATGTCCGCCGCCGTGGCACGCGGTCCGTGGTGGCCGATCTGGTGCTGCGCGATGCAATTGGCGTGGTGGTGGCGCGGGCGTGGGATTGCTGGATGCAGCGTGTGCCGCTGGCGCATGGCGCCACCGATGCCGATCCGGCGTTCCGGTTCGATCTGCTGCCGGCGCTGACGGCGGCGATGGGTGCCCCGGGCCGTGCGATGGCAGCAATGGCTGCGGTGACGGCTGTCCCAATCGCCGCGCCGGCCAATCAGGCCGCGATGGACGAAGCCGCCGAATTGCTGCGCGGCTGCGTGCTCGCTGCCGCATTCAGCGCCTTTGCGGCCCAGGGCGATCGCCCGCTGCGCACCCAATATGCCAATGATCTGATGGCCGCCCTGGCCGAAACCGGGCTGGCCGAGGCCGATCCCGCCAGCCTTTCCGGCTGGCGCCTGGTGGCCGACGCCGACTTGCCAGCGGCAGGCGACATCTGGCGCGCGGTCTATGCCGATCATCCGGACCTGGCGCCCGAACTTGCCTGGGTTGCCGCCGCGATCGAACGTCTGCCGTCGGTCCTCGGGTCAACCGGCTGGGGCGATGACGGCACCGCCATTGCGTCCAACGTCGCCCCACTGCCGGCCGAAGCCGCCAGCAACCGCCGGATGGCCGCTGCGCTGACAAGTGCCGCGATCAGCTTTGCCGAAGCCTGGCCGGCAGAAATGCCGTTGCGCGTGCTCGATCTGGGTGGCCGCCCGGACCTCGCGCTGGCAATGTCGGCCACTGGCCGACGGGTGCTGCATGTCGCGGTGCAGGTGGCGGGTGACGCGACCGAGCGTGGCGGCAAATCCGCCGGCAGCGCCGAAACCGTGAAGCTGGTGTGGGACCCGTCCACCGAGGGCGCGGCCTTGCCGGCGTCCGACCTGGTGGTCGGCATCGGCGCCGGCCTGCGCTTCGGCCCCGGCCTGTTGCCGGCGGTCCAGCACGCGCTGGCCGAAGGCGGCGGGCTGCTGCTGGTGGAACCAACCGCCGCCCTTACTTGGGGGTTCGTATCTGGCCAGGACCCGTCTTGGTGGGATGGGCTGGGCGCCGAGGGCGCCGGCCTGCTCGATGCTGACGAATGGACCCGCATGCTGCAAGCCCAGGGCTTTGCCGGGGTGCAGGTGGCGGCGGTGCCCGGCCTTGCCTTGCCAGCCGCTTTGGTGGCGGCGCATTTCGTTCCGGTCGCGGCGGCGATTGCCGAAGCCGCGCCGCGCCCTGAACTGGCCCAGGCGATTTTGCTCGCCCGCCCCGGCGCGATGCGCAACGCGGTGCAGGCCGCCTTCGCGGCACAGGATTGGCCGTGCCGGGTGCTTGATTTCAACGCCCGCCCCGACCCCGAATTGCTGCGCGGCCGGGTGGTGATCGCGCTGCCGCCCGCCGATCTCGGCGCCGGGCTGGGCCTGCCGCGGGCGCTTGCCGCGATTACCGACATTGCGCTGGCCTGCGCCGACCGGGCCGAGGCGATGGTGCTGGTGACCGAAGGTGGTTTGCAGCCAGCGTCGGGCCCGCATGTCCCGGCCGCTGCCGCCTGCCTCGGCATGGCGCGGGTGCTTGCCAATGAATGCGCGCCGCTGCGGCTGCGGCGCATTGATATCTGCCCGGGCCTGGCGCCAGCCCAGGCGGCGGCCCGGCTGGTGGCCGAACTGCGTGACACCGATGATGGCGAAGCCGAGATTACCCTGACCGCGGGCGGCCGCATGGTGCCACGCATGCAGCGCGGCTTGCCGGTTGTGACCCAATCCGGCCCGCGCCGGCTGGTGATTGGCCATCCCGGCCAGCTCGGCACCTTGGCGTGGGACGCGCTCCCCGCGATTGAGCCGGCGCTCTCCGACGGTGCGTTGCGGGTGCGGATTGAGGCGACCGGGCTGAACTTCCGCGATGTGATGTGGGCGCAGGCGCTGCTGCCGGAAGACGTGCTGATGGATGGGTTTGCCGGCCCGACCTTGGGCATGGAAGCCGCCGGCACGGTGATCGCGGTTGGTCCGGGGACGAATTTCGCCGTTGGTGACAAAATCTTCGGCTTCGTTGCGGGCAGTTTCGCCAGCCGCGCGGTGGTGCGGGCCGACGCGGTCACCCACCGGCCAGACGCGATCACCGCGGTCCAGGCAGCGACCATTCCGGTTACTTTCATGACGGCGGTTTACGCGCTGGAAGAATGCGCCCGGCTGCGCGCCGGCGAACGGGTCCTGATCCATGCCGGCACGGGCGGCGTCGGGCTTGCCGCCATTCAAGTTGCCAAGGCCGCCGGCGCCGAGATCGCCGCCACCGCCGGCACCCCGGCCAAGCGCGCCTTCCTGCGCCAGCTTGGGGTCGATCTGGTGCTCGACAGCCGCGATCTCGGCTTTGCCGATGCGTTGCGCGAAGTCTGGCCGGATGGCGTCGATGTGGTGCTGAATTCGCTCGCTGCCGGCTTCATGGATCGCAGCCTGTCGCTGGTCCGCCCGTTCGGCCGTTTTGTTGAAATCGGCAAACGCGACTTCGTTGAAAACCGCTTCACCAGCCTGCGCCCGCTGCGCCAGAACGTGACCTATTTCGCCGTCGATGTGGATCAGCTGCCCCGCGCCCGGCCCGATATCGCCGCACGCATGCTGGCCGATATCAGCGCGCGGATGCAGGACGGCACCCTGCAGCCGCTCCCGGCGACAGTGTTTGGCCATGACGATGTCGAGGTCGCGTTCCGCATGCTGCAGGCCGCAACCCATATGGGCAAGATCGTCATTACGCCGCCGCATGATGCGCCGGTGTCGGGCAGCGTGGGCGGCATTGATGTCCCCGGCACTGTGGTCATCATTGGCGGCCTGCAAGGCTTTGGCCTGGCTACCGCGCGCTTCCTTGCCCGCAACGGCACCAGCCATATGGCCCTTTTGTCCCGCCAGGGCGCGGCGACAGCCGGCGCAGTGGCGGCGTTGGGGGAACTGGCAGCCTTGGGCGCGACCGCCCGCGCCTATGGGTGCGACGCCGCCGACGCCAATGCGCTGGCGGCAACGCTTGCCACCATTCGCGCCGAACAGCCGCCAATCGCCGGCGTGATCCACGCCGCGGCGGTGCTAGATGATGGGGCGGCGGCCAGCATGACCGCGGAGCGTTTCGCACCGGTTCTGGCCGCCAAGCTTGCGATTGCCGAAAATCTCGACCGGCTGACCGCTGACGATCATCTGGCGTTTTTCGTGATGTATTCGTCGGCCACCACCGCGCTCGGCAATCCTGGCCAGGCCAATTATGTGGCGGCCAATGCAGCGCTTGAAGGGCTTGCCCGCCGTCGCCGGGCTGCCGGCCGGCCGGCGCTGGCAGTTGGCTGGGGGCCGATTGCCGATGTTGGCATTCTGGCCCGCGATAGCGAAACCGCCGAGACGCTCAAGCGCCGGATGGGCGCGACCGCGATGGGTGCCGATCGCGCGTTGGCCGCCCTGCCCCGCCTGCTTGCCAGTTCGGCCAGCTTTCCGGTGGCCCATTATGCCGCGCTGGACTGGGCACAATTGGGCGGGCTGTTGCCGGTGCTGGCGGAAAAATCCTTCACCAACTTGCGCGAAGGTGCCGCAACCAGTGCGCTCGGCGGCCGCGACATGCTTGAACGGCTGCGCGCGGTGCCAGCCGCCGAAGCCGCCGCCCTGCTGCGCAGCTTGGTGCGCGAAGAAGTGGCGCGCATCCTTCAGCTTGGGGCGGCCAATGCCGGCGACCTCGCGCTCGATGTGCCGCTGCCCCGCCTTGGCCTCGATAGCCTCGGCGGGATGGAATTGCGCGGCGCGCTCGAAGCCCGGCTGGGCATCAACGTACCGCTCGCCTCGGTTTCGGACACGCTCACCATCGAAGTCCTGGTGCTGCGCATTCGCGATGCTGCCATCGGCCAGACCAATGACAGCGCGGCGCAAGGCGTGATCGAACGGCACGAAGGCAAGCTTGCCGCCGAGCCCACCGGCCAGCATGTGGAAGCCGGGCAATGAGCCTGACCACCAACGCCAAGCTCGCGCTTCTCACAAGGCTGTCGCGCAAGGCGCCGGCGGCGCCCGAAGCCGCCGCGTCCAATATCGACAAAGATCGCGCGATCGGCTGGAAAGACCTGCCGAATGGCGTTGAACTGGCCTTGGTGCATGATGCCGGCACGGCTTTGGGGTTGGATAATCCGTATTTTCGCACCCATGACGGCATGGCCGACGCCGAAACCACCATTGGCAATCGGCGCTACATCAATTTCGCGTCCTATAATTACATCGGCCTAAACGGCGATGCCCGGGTCGCCGCGGCCGCCAAGGCGGCGATTGACCGCTATGGCGTATCGGCATCCGCCAGCCGCGTGGTATCGGGCGAACGGCCGATCCATGGCGAACTCGAAGCCGCCATCGCCGGGCTTTATAATGCCGAAGCGGCGATCGCGATGGTGAGCGGACATGCCACCAACGTGACAGTGATCGGCACGTTACTTGGCAAGAATGATCTGGTGCTGCATGACGCGGCAATTCACAACAGCGCCGTCGAAGGCGCCAAATTGTCGGGCGCGCGCCGCATCGCCTTTGCCCATAACGATCTGCGTGCTGCCGAGCGCGAACTGGTCGCTCATCGTAGCCGCGCCGGGCGCGCTTTGATCGTAATCGAAGGCCATTACAGCATGGATGGCGATGTGCCCGACCTTGCGGGCTTCGTGTCACTCGCCCGCCGCCACAAGGCCTGGCTGATGGTCGATGAAGCCCATTCGCTCGGCGTGCTGGGCGCGACCGGACGCGGCATCGCCGAACATCAGGGCGTCGATCCGGCGGGCGTGGATATCTGGATGGGCACGCTGAGCAAAACCTTGTCGGCCTGCGGTGGCTACATCGCCGGGCAGGAACGGCTGATCAGCTATTTGAAATATTCAGCGCCAGGCTTCGTTTATTCCGTGGGCATGCCCCCGGTGTTGGCGGCAGCGTCCCTGGCATCCATCAACGTGATGCTGGCCGAACCGGAACGGGTGGCCAGGCTGCAATCGAACGCATCTTTGTTCCTGCGCCTGGCGCGCGCCGCCGGCTTCGATACCGCCGACAGCGCCGGCATGGCGATTGTGCCGGTGATCCTGGGCAGCTCCATCGTTGCCGCCCGCCTTGCCCAGGCGATGTTCGATGCCGGGGTGAATGTGCAGCCGATCTTGTATCCGGCGGTCCCCGAACGCGCCGCCCGGCTGCGGTTTTTTCTGAGTTCGACCCATACCGAAGCGCAAATCCGCCAGACTGTTGAGACCATGGCCGACGCCTTGGTGCGGGTGCGAAAGATGAAGCTGCTCGGGCAATGAGCGACGCACAACGCCGGGTTTTCCTCGACGGCTTCAACCTCGCACTTGCCCAGGGCACTGGGGTCGCGACCTATGCCCGCAATCTCAGCCAGGCCATTCACGGCCTCGGCGCCCAGGTTGGGGTGCTGTATGGCAAGCGCGCTGGCCCCGCGCGCGATCCGCTGGCGCGGGAGGTTGGGTTTTTCGATGCCGGCCCGTCCAAGCTGCCGCAATGGCTCGCCGATGTGCTGCGCGCGATCGCGCTGATCCCCAAACCGTTCGGCTTCAAAGCCTGGGAAGTGCCGATCAGCGGGGCGGTGATCACCAGCGGTATGCCCTATGCCGATGAGGTTTGGAACGTCGGCGACATGTTCGGCCTCGCCCAGGTGCGCTTTGAAATCGTCGGGCGGATGCTGCAAGTCCGCCTGCCCGGCCCGCCCCCCGACATCATGCACTGGACCTATCCATTCCCGGTCCATGTCGTAGGCGCCAAGAATATTTATACGTTGCATGATCTGGTGCCGATGCGCCTGCCGGCCACAACGCTCGACAATAAGCGGCGCTATTTGAACATCGCCCGTGCGATTGCGCGTGACGCCGATCATATTGTCACGGTTTCCGAACATTCCCGTCGCGATATCATCGAACTGCTCGGCGTGTCACCCGACAGGGTCACCAACACTTATCAGGCGGTTGAACTACCCCAGGCGCTGCGCGACAAGCCAATGGAGCAGGTTCGCGCCGATATTGCCGGCAGTTTCGGCCTGACCGCTGGCAACTACTTTCTGTTCTTTGGTGCCATCGAGCCAAAGAAAAATATCGGGCGGCTGATCGAAGCCTATCTCGCCAGCGGGGTTACCGGGCCGTTAGTGATCGTGGGCAAAAAGGCATGGAAATCCGAAGGCGAAATGCGGCTGCTGTTCGAAGATCATATTCGCTACTTGCAGACCGACGGCCCCAATACCTACACCCGCAACCGGGTGATGCATTTGGAATACGCCCCCTTCCCGCTTCTGGTCAGCCTGATCCGTGGCGCGCGGGGGGTTTTGTTCCCGTCGCTCTATGAAGGCTTTGGCCTGCCGGTGCTGGAAGCGATGCTGCTTGGCGCACCGGTGATGACGACCAACACATCGTCCCTGCCGGAACTGGTGGGCGATGCGGCGATGACGGTCGATCCTTACGATGTCGCCGCGATGGCGCAGGCCATCCGCACTTTGGATGCTGACGACGATTTGCGCGCCCGGCTGTCGGCGATGGGGCCGGGCCAGGCGGCGTTGTTCAGCCCGGAAAACTACCAGCAGCGCCTGGGCGCGGTTTATGATCGGATTTTGGAATGACGGCGATGTTCGATCTTGCCGAACTGGAAGCCGCCGCCGAGATCGTCCACGCCGCCTTCCCGCCAACCCAGACATACGCCTGGCCTTTGCTCGCCGCCCGATTGGGCACCGAAATCTGGGTCAAGCATGAAAACCTGACCCCGACCGGGGCCTTCAAAGTGCGCGGCGGCCTGACCTATTTTGCCCGCAATCGCGGTGGCCCCGGCGTGGTATCGGCCACCCGCGGCAATCACGGCCAGTCGCTTGCCTATGCTGGGGCAAAGTCCGGCGTGCCGGTCACGATTATTGTGCCGCGCGGCAACAGCGTCGAGAAAAATGCCGCCATGCGCGCCTTGGGCGCCAATTTGGTCGAACATGGCGAGGATTTCGAGGCCGCCCGCGACCACGCGCAAATGCTGGCGCAACGTGATGGGCTGGTGTTCGCGCCGAGCTTTCACCCGGACCTGGTGGTGGGGGTGGCGACTTACGCGCTGGAAATGTTCCGCGCCGCGCCGCCATTGGATGTGGTTTATGTGCCGATCGGGCTGGGATCGGGGATTTGCGGAGCGATCCTGACCCGCGACCTGCTCGGCCTGAAGACCGAAATTGTCGGGGTGCAAAGCACCGGGGCGGATTCCTACGCGCAATCCTTCCGCGCCGGCCACGTGATCGAAACCAACCGCGCTGATACGCTGGCCGACGGCATGGCCACCCGCAAGCCGGATGCTGACGCCTTCGCAATTATCAAGGCAGGCGCAAGCAGGATTGTGACGGTCAGCGATGATGAGGTCGCAGCCGCGATGCGCGCCTACTGGACCGATACCCACCATCTGGCCGAGGGCGCCGGGGCGGCACCTTTGGCGGCAGCCTTGCAAGACGCCGATCGGTTGAAGGGGAAGAAGGTGCGCGTCGTGCTATCGGGCGGGAATGTCGATCTGGCGCTGTTTCGCGATTGGGTTGGCGGTTAGCAACGCCATCAAGCCACCGTTCATGAAAAGCGACCATTGATCTGCAGCTATATATGTCGGCGCGCCAGGCGCGCGGGGTCGATTTGCAGTCGGTGCGGATGCTGAGCATGGCGATGAAAGCGCCGTCGGACACGCCCGCGACCGGGAGAATGCGTCCGCTGGCGGCGACCAGCGCCAGGGCCGACATCACCACGCGCTTCAGAATTGCGACCGAAATACCCTTGAGCACAGACGTCCCCTGACACTGACGGAGCGTGATCCCGGGACCGAAAGGCAAACAAATTCCTACAAGCTGCGATTGCCAGAACCGGAGGTGCTTGCCACACTGGCTGCAACTTCGGAGAAACGGACATGGTCAAAATCGGACGGCGCGGCGTGCTGCAAGCGGCGGCGGCGTTGGCGGCGCCGGCGGTGGTGGCGGCCGAGGCGACCCGGGTGATGCGCTTCATCCCGCAAATCGATCTGGTTTTCATCGATCCGCATACCAGCACCACCAACATCACCCGTAATCATTCCGGCCTGGTATTCGACCAGCTGTGGGGCACGGATTCGAATTACCACGCCCAGCCGCAAATGGTTGAAGGCCATGTCGTCGAAGATGATGGCTTGACCTGGCGCATTCGCCTGCGTGACGGGCTGCGCTGGCATGATGGCGCCCCGGTGCGGGCGCGCGACTGCGTGGCATCGATCCGGCGCTGGGGTGCGCGCGACGTGCTGGGCATGGAAATCCTGGCGATCAGTAATGAGCTTTCCGCGCCTGATGATCGCACCATCGTGATCCGCCTGAAGCGCCCCTTCCCGCTGCTGCCCGAGGCGTTGGGCAAGCCCGGCGCTTTCATGCCAGCAATGATGCCCGAACGTCTGGCGCTGACCGATCCGTTCAAGCCGGTGACCGAACTGATCGGCTCCGGCCCTTATAAATTCGTTGCCAATGAACGGTTGCAAGGCGTGCGCAACGTTTATGAGCGTTTCGCCGGCTATGTGGCGCGCCCGAACGGCACCCCCGATCGCGGCACTGGGCCCAAGATCACCCATTTCGATCGGGTGGTGTGGACCACTATGCCCGATGTCGGCACTGCCTTCGCGTCGTTGCAAAAGGGTGAGCAGGATTGGTGGGAATATGCCGCCCATGATCTGCTGCCGTCGATCAGGCGGGACCCGAAACTGCATGCCGAGGTGCTGGAAACCGAAGGCGAATTCAAGATGGTGCGCTTCAACCACACCATCGCCCCGTTCGATCGGGCGGCGATGCGCCAGGTGATCTTGCGCGCGGTCGATCAGTCCGACTTCGTCAACGCGGTCGCCGGGGTCGATGCGAGTTTGCAACGCACCGGCGTTGGCTTTTTTCCGCCTGGCCCTTCTTCCAATGATGCCGGGATGGATCGGTTGAAAAAGCCGCTCGATGTCGCAGCGGCCAAGGCCGCGCTGGCGGCGGCCGGCTACAAGGGCGAACGCATCGTGCAAGTGCTGCCCGGCGATTATCCCAACGTGAAGGCCGCGAGTGAGGTACTGGCCGATCTGCTAAAACGGATTGGCATCAATCTCGATCTGCAAGTCACTGACTGGTCCACCATGACCACCCGCGTGTCCCGCCGCGACCCGATCGACAAAGGCGGGTTCCATATCCACATGCTGTCCATCCCCGGATTGTCGCTCGCCACGCCCTTGGTCAATTCGCGGCTGCGCGGCAATGAAACGGTTGAAGCCGGCTGGTATAACGGGCCGAACTACGAGGCGATCCGGACGAAATGGGCAACGACCACCGATCTGGCCCAGCGCGCGGCGTATGAGCGGGACATCCAGTTGGATGCGATGGAGACCGTGCCGTTCGTACCGTGTGGGGTAACGATGCAACCAAGTGCGTGGCGGTCCGACCTGATCGGGGTACTACCGGGGGTGGCCAAGTTCTGGAATGTGCGGCGGGTGTAAGTGTCTGTCCGGAAAGTCTGTCGGCGGAGGGCCGGCGAGGGAATTTTGGCCCTGGGAAGGAGGAAATGCCGCCAGGATGCGGGGACATCCTGACAAATTTCCGACGCTCCCAGGGGCAAAAAGCACCGTCGGGCCGACCCGGCAGACTTTCCGGACAGACACTTACACGCTCATCGGTATCATGCCGACCAATCACAAGCTGAAGGCCATTGCTGAGAGCGATGCTGGACCTCATTCTCGGGCCATGCTGGAGACTTGGGGAGGCTTGCATGCAGTCAGGACATTACTCGGCGTGGCGGCAACATTGGTATATTTGTGGACTCTGAACCGATGACATTGCTCGTCAACGACATCGCAGCTTCAATCACATAGATGTCCCATTTCTATCCTGTACGGCGCGCCATCGACCCACATAATGTGCGAACATTCTCGCCTGTGATGCACGTCACGAGCGTTCGGTTCTATAGTTTGGACCCAGCATCGACCAACGCAAAGCCGAGAAAAAGATATCAAGTTGATTGCGCGCATTAACCAACCGTTGAGTTGAGCCGCCACATGGGCTTGTGCCCCTACCAGGGAACGGCAGCTTACGAAAGCTGACCGGTCGATGCGCTGGTGGAAGGCTATTCACCGTTCTGACCCAGTTCTGCCTTCGACGGTTGAGAATTGCGGGAGCGGACACGCGCTCTGGCCCGGCCAATAATTCACGCTCGACTAGTTTGATATAAAGCCACATTGGTTTTGTAATATCCGCCCTAACCATTGACCGATGCCCATTCGCGTATCCCGATTGATTGAATGCGGTGCGGATCATCGATGAGGAACTTCCAAGCCTTTGCGCACGCCTGGACGATATCGTCATAGGTGTTCCACACGAGGTTGCAGAGCTTGTTTGTGCGCAGATAGGCCCAAATTTTTTCCATCGGGTTGAGTTCCGGCGCATAGGGCGGCAGGTGCAGCAGGGCTATGTTGTCTGGCACAATCAATTATGAGTCGAGCGTGCCGACGATTGGTATTAGATCGCCGGATCGTTTGACGCCCGGCGATCCGGGCGCGGCAGGGCAATTTCGATTTCACCCGGTGCGACTGGCGCCGACGGCATGGCGGCCCCCGGCACCAACGGTACCAACTGGCTCACCGGCCCCAGCTGGCAGTTCACCGCGCCGATCGTGCAAGCGTTGGCGCGATAAAGACTATCGGGGCTCGACAGGCTGGTGGTTGTCGTGGCCGTCGTATTGCTCGCAGTGCCGATGGTGCCGACCGAGCCGCTGAGGTCGGTGCCACTGCCACGCCCAACCACGACCAGTCCGCCGACATTGGCGCTACCGGTCAGGGTGCCGGCGGGGTTGAACACCACCAGATCGGTGGACGGCGCCACCAGATCGTTCAGGATGATCGAGCCACCAACCGCCGGCAGTGAAATTCGGACCGTCGCGATGGTGCCATTGCTGGATGAGATGGTTGAAATCCCGACCTGCTGGAACTGCGCGTTGCCGTTTGCATCGGCGGCAACCGACAAGGTGCTGCCGATATTGGTGTCAATCGCCCCGGTGGATTGGGCGCGCCCAACCCCAAGTGTGACGATATTGCCGGCAAGCACCAGCGACCCGGTGGCGTTGATGTTGAAGAATTCCGTCTTCACATCGCCCTGAATGACCAAGGGTGCGGCGTTGTCGAGCAGCAGCACGCTGCCATCGACCACGAAATCGCCCAGCGTGTGGATGAGCGATTTGTGGCCGAAATCGGCAAGATGCAGCGCCTGCCCGGTTAAAGTGCCAACCGTGAAGCTGCCACCACTCCGCACGATATTGCCGGTCGCAAACAGCGCCAAGGTTCCTGCAACCGACACGTCGCCAGTGATGCTGATCGCCAAAGTCGCACCCGTGGCGCCCGGCGGCGCGACGGTCAGCTTCGTGTTCGCGGCGGTCAACGGGCCCGACAAGGTCAGCGCCTGGGTGCTGGCCAGGGTAAGGTCACCGGCGAACAAATTGAAGCCAGCGAGGTCGGACACCGCGTTGAGCGTGCCGCCCAGGACAATGTTGCCGGCATAAATATTGCCGGAAATTGAAACGCCCCCGGCCTGCCCGCGCAGCACCGATCCCGCATCCTGTGCCACGGCATTGGTGATGTCGCGATTGGTCGAAAAAAGCGCCAGCGAGCCTGCCTGAATGGTTGCCCCAGCACCGATCCGGATCGCCGGCTGGTCGGCAGCCGCGGCGGCCGAAACCCCGCTGCCGGCCGATAGCACCAGCGCCCCGGTGATGTTGACCAGCTTGTTGAGGCTGATCGCGGTGCCCAAAGCACGATCGAACAGCACCGCGTTATTCGCCACCAGATCGCCAGTCTGGGTCAGCGCCAGATCGTCACTGAGTGCAAAACGCCCATTGGGCAGGTTCAGACTGCCCAGATTGGCAATCTGATTATGCTGTTGTTGCAAAATGAGCGAGCCGCCCAGTCCGCCAGAGCTGGTCAAGGTGCCAGCGGTGATCGCCCCATTGGTCTGGAACACATTGGCGCCGGCCGAAACATCCAACACCCCGGACAGGCCGACATTGACCGACCCGCCAAGGAAAACCGATCCGGAGGTCGCGGCGATCGTCAGCCGATTGCCGGTATCTGCCAGGGTGATCGCCGCGTTCACATTCACATCATTGGCGGCCAGCAAGGCAAGCCCGCGGACGATTGTCGATCCGCTGGTGAAATCAAGCGGCGCATTCACGCTCAGGCTGCCGGTGGCGCTGATCGTCACGTTGCCCGACATGGCGAGCAGCGATGCCGGCGCGAGCAAGGTCGAGCCCGGTGCGGCGCTGCCCAAGGTCGATCCGACAATCACATCAGTCGGATCAAGCAGAATCTGTGCGGCGGTAATCGGGCCGGCAAGCACCAGCTTGCGCCCGGAAACTTCCACTGCGCCGCCACGGGCGGAAATCCGACCGTTCTGGCTGGTGGTACCGCTCGCGATGACGCTGACAGTACCGCCAGTAGCCGAAATCTTCGCCGTCGGCGCCACCATAATATCGCCGCCGGTGGCACGAACCGCGACGCTACCGCCGGACGCGCTGATTTTACCGCCGGCGTTGACCAAATTCGTCACCAGCCCTTCGACCGCCGATGCGGTCAGGACCACGCTGCCACCGGACGCACGGATAATGCCGGTATTGGTGACCAATGCCGCGACTTTCTGGCCGTCGGCGCCGGTTGGCAGGTTGGTCACCTGCTTGGTCACGTCGATGCCCAACAGGCCATCGCCATAAAGATCGACGACATGCGCTTCGGCGCCTGCCAGCACCACCCGGCCCATCGGCGCACGGATCACGCCACTATTGGCAACGCCCGGCGCCACCAGTGCGGCAAGGCCGGTTTTGGCGACGGTCAGGGTGCCGGCATTGCTGACCATGGCGCCGGGCCGCGCCGGCTGATCGAACACCAGATTGCCAGCGCGCGCATTGGCCTCGGTAATCCCAGGCGCGGACAGCACCAGGCTTTGCGCATCAATCTTGGCGCCACCCGCAACGGTAATGCCGGACTGGTTGACCAGTACCAGCCGGCCGTTCGACGCAACCTGGCCGGCGATGACCGACGGATCGGGGCCGACCACCCGATTGATGGTCAGCGACTGCGCGGTCGGGGTGGTGAACGTGACTTTGGCAGCACTGCCAACCGAAAAGCTCGTCCAGTTGAGCGCTGCGTTGGCGCTGGATTGGTTGACCTGCATCGCCGCGCCGGACTGCGCCACGCTGGCGCTGCCGCCAATAATCCGCGCCCCGGTCGGCAGCGTTGCCGGCGCCGGCTCGGCCTGGACAGGGCCGCCGAGTGCCACCGATAGCATGGTGCTGGCCAGCAAACTGGCCCGCAGCAAGGATCGATGATCGCGCGTCTGGTCCATAGCCGCCTCCCTAAAATCGCGTCAGTACCCGCCAATAGATCGCCTGCGCCCGCAGCGGTGCCGCCCCGCTCGACCGGCCGAGCGGGTAGCGCACGGTGCGGTCCACCGCTTCAATATCAAGCTGGGTGCCGGCCCACGGAAACACCCGCACGCCCAACCCGAAAGACGCCAGCCGGTGATTTGCATCCACCGCCTGATTCTCCCAGGTCTCACCCCAATCAAAAAAGGTAAAATATTGGATGCCAATCGTATGTTGCCCACCGAGCAGCCCTGTTGTCCAGGACGAATTGACCTGAAGCTCCGCCGCAGCAGCCAGCGCGTTATCGCCGGTAACCTCGCCCGCATAATAGCCGCGCGCCAGACGGTCGCCGCCGAGGAAGTATTTTTCCGCCGGCGGCAGCACATCGCGGCTGAACTGGCCGGCGAGCGTGGTTTGCAGCGCCAGCGATGACGCTTCACCGAAATGCCACAGGCTTTGGTTGCGGCTCGCCTCAACGCCGATTTTGGTGAAGCCGACCCGCTCCCCGGCGCGCGGCGCCAGCGGGTCGCCATTGCGGGTACCGCCAAGGGTTGGCGCGCCTTGCGACAGGCGCACCGCAAAGCTGCTGGCGGCCGGGCGCGCATCGCCGAGCCAGCTATCGGTCCGGCTGTAGTCGGACAGCAGCCGGACCACCCGCAAATTATCCCGCCCGACCAGAGCTGGCCCGACCGCCTGGTTCACCGTATGCGATTCGAGCGCATCCAACGTCATCCCCAGCGCCCAGGATTGCTGACGGCTGCGGATCACCGGATAGCTCAGCGCCAGGCCCGCGGTCGTCGTCACCGCGTGATACCCGAGCACCCGCAAGGTGCCGGACGGATCGGTGGTGCCGGACCCGGCTTGCAGGCGCAGCTTCAGCCCGGACGCGCCGAGATAAAATTCGCTCGCCGCCTGCCCGAAAATCTGGGTGCCGTTGATACTGCGCAAGATCGAAAATTCAGTGCGCTCACCAAATGATGTGAAGCTGTTACCGGCCACCACCAGCAACGCACCCTCAGGCCCCAGCGTAGGCGCACCGCGATTGCTGGCCGAGATCAGCAGGTCGAATTTCTTGCGCTCCAGCTTGGCCACCAAGGTTAGGGCGCCGGGTTCGGTGTCGGACGGTTGCAGCACCGCGCGAACGCTGATCCCCGGCATGTCCTGGGTCAGCAGCAGCCAGCGTTCCAGGCTCGCCTGATTGATCGGGCCGGACTGGACCAGATGCCCGAGAAAGCGCCGCACCTGGTCCACCGCCGGGCCGATATCGCCATCGAGCTTGAGCTCGGCAATATGGGCCTCCACCACCCGGATCGCGAGCCGCCGCGTCGCCGCGTCATAGCCAGGGGTGACGGTGGTAAAAATATAGCCATCCGCCCGGTAGCGATCGAGCAGCGCCTGGGCGGCGTCGCCGAGCGCGGCTCCGGTCGGGTTGGCGCCAAGCCCCGCGAAAAATCCGTTAAGCACCGGGGCCGGGTAAACCGTGGCGCCTTCGATCGCGATCTCGGCGACCGGATAAATCTGATCAGGTGCGGCAACCCGGATTTGCGGCGCCGCAGGTTTGGCAATCGGTGCCGGCGCGACCAAAGGTGCGACCGGCAGCGCGCGCGGCAAGGGGGAGCCTTGCGGCACCGGCTGGGCCATGGCGGCGCCCGCCACCAAAATGCCGACCAACCCCAGAACGGCGCCGGCCAAGGCGCGCAACGGATGATATTCAGACAGGTTCAGTGCCCTCGCTCGCAGCAACGGTTCCCCCGTGCGGAGGCGTCAGCGCGCACTATCCCAGATTGGGCGGAGCCATGCAAAATCTACCCAATGGCGCTTTTACGGGCGAAGATAAGGGCCGTCTAAGCCTTCGCCGAAAGGGCCGAATTAATCGCGCTCGAAATCCGGAAACTGGTCGGCTCATCGGACGACCCGAAGCAGCCGACAATCATCCCGTTGCGCCCGATCACCACCTTGCCGAAATTCCAGCTCGGTTCCCAGTTCTTCTCCGCCTTCACCCATTTATAGAACGGGTCGGCTTCGTCACCGCGGACATGCGAAATCCCCGACATCGGAAATTCGACCCCAAACGTCGCGTCGCAGAACTGCTTGACGGACTTGTTGTCGGCCGATTCCTGATTGAAATCATTGCTCGGGACGCCAACCACCGTCAGCCCCTGCGCCGCCATTTTCTTGTGGAGCTTCTCCAGCCCCTCATACTGATAGGTGAACCCGCAGAAGCTTGCGGTATTGACCACCATCAGCGCCCGCCCTTTGAGGCTGGCGAGATCAAGCGTGCCGCCTTCGATGGCGTCGAACTTGAAGTCCCACGCGGTCTTGCCGGCCGCGAACGCGCTGCCTGCCGCCATCATCCCGAAGCCTCCAAGCACCAGATCACGTCGTTTCAGGCTCATCATATCGCTCCTCCAACCAGGGATCAGCTTCGTTGTGGTAGCCATTGCGTTCCCAAAATCCCGGCAGGTCCGCCACCGAGAATTCGATCCGTCGCAGCCATTTGGCAGATTTCCAAAGATAAAGCCGCGGCACCACCAGGCGCAACGGCCCACCATGCTCGGCAGACAAAGCTTCGCCCTGCCAACTATACGCCAAAATCACGTCCGAAGATGCAAAATTGGTCAAGCGAATATTGGTCATATAGCCATCATAGCCATGCAAAATCACATGGGCGGCATCGGGCAGCGGCTGAACCTCGTCCAATATCGTCGTCGCGGCGACCCCTTGCCAGCGATTATCGAAGCGCGACCATTGGGTAACGCAGTGGATATCGCTCACCATCTCGGTTTGCGGCAGGGCCATGAAGCCGTCCCAGCGCAAACTGATCGGGTGCCGCACTGCGCCATCGATATCAAGGCGAAACCGATCCCGCCCAACCTCCGGCTGCGCCCCGAGATCGAGCACCGGAAAGCCTTCGGTCAGGGTCTGCCCCGGCGGCAGCCGGTCGCGCGCCGGGTCGCCATGGGTCCCGGTCAGCAATCGTCCGTCGCGCGCCCATTGCATCTTCGCGCGGGTAAGCTTGCTGTCGGCGTCATCAGCCATCCCGGCCACGATCGCGCATGATCCGCGCCTTGTCGCGCTGCCAGTCGCGGGCGGCAATCGCATGGCGCTTGTCGGATTTGTTGCGGCCTTCGCCGAGCGCGAGTTCGACCTTGGCAATGCCACGGTCGTTGAAATGAATGTCGAGCGGCACCAAAGTCTGCCCGTCGCGTGCCACCGCGCTCAGCAACTTCACCAACTGCGTCGATTTCACCAGCAGCTTGCGCGGCGCGCGGGGTTCGAACCGCGACAGCACCCCGCCCTGATATTCCGGAATATAGCAGTTGAACAGGAACAGCTCGCCATCCCGCTCCCCGGCCCAGGCCTCGGTCAAGGTCGCGCGCCCCAACCGCAGGCTTTTCACCTCCGGCCCTTTCAGCACCAGGCCGGCTTCGATGGTTTCCTTGATCGTGTAATCGAACCGCGCCTTACGGTTCTGCGCCGCCATGCCGTGGCTGATCAGGCCAGATTTCTTTTTGGCGACTGCCATTAATTGAGAAGCCCCGCATGCTGCATCGCCGCCCGCACCCGGGCCTTGGTCGCCTCCCCAGGAGGCGCCAGCGGCAAGCGGCAATGGGCCGACGTTAACCCGAGCAATGACGCGGCATATTTGACCGGTCCCGGGCTGGTTTCACTGAACAGCGCATCATGCAACGGGAATAGCCGTTCCTGGATCGCCATCGCCTCCGCAGTCCGGCCGGCGAACCATGCTGCCTGCATCTGGCTCGACAGACGCGGCGCAATATTGCCGGTGACCGAAATGATCCCATGCCCGCCGGCGGCATTGAAGCTCAGTGTCGTGTGATCTTCGCCGGAAAGCTGAATGAAATTCTCCCCGCAGGCGAGCCTCGTGTGCATCGGCCGCGCCAGATTGGCGGTCGCATCCTTCACGCCGACAATGTTCTTGTGCTTGGCCAGCCGTGCCATCGTTTCCACCGACATGTCGATCACGCTGCGCGGCGGGATGTTGTAAATGAACATCGGAATATCGGCAGCATCGGCAATCGCGGTGAAATGCAGGAACATCCCTTCCTGCGTCGGCTTGTTGTAATAGGGCGTCACCACCAGAATGCCATCGGCGCCGGATTTCTGCGCGTGCCTGGCAAAATCAATCGCCTCCGCCGTGCTGTTCGATCCAGCCCCCGCCATGACCGGCACCCGGCCGGCCGCAACCTCAACCGCAATTTCCACCACCCGCTTATGCTCGGCATGGGTCAAGGTCGGCGATTCACCCGTCGTGCCGACCGGCACCAGCCCGTTGGTGCCCTCTTTGATCTGCCAGTCGCACAATTCCGCGAACTTTTTCTCGTCCAACGCGCCATCCTCGCGCATCGGCGTGATCAAAGCGACGTTGGAACCATGGAACATCGGCATCTTCCTCGTAGGGGGCGGATTTTAGGAGGCAAACTTACGACGGAGGGGACTTGGAGGCAAGGTAAGCTTAGGAAGGCCTTCTTTTTGTGAACAAAAGGAAGTAAAAAAACTTCTCTCTGCTACTCCCTCGCCGTTGGCTTGGGTACTCTCGCGGCTGCCGGACTCATGGCAAGCATCCCGAACTGGCATCCAATGCGGCTTGCAGCATGTAGCTTGCCGCCATCGCATCCACCAATTGCGCGCGCCGGGCGCGACTCAGGTCCATTTCCCCGATCAGCACCCGGTTGGCAGCGGCAGAAGACAGGCGTTCGTCCCACATCGCAGCTTGTAAACCCAACGCTGCGGCAATCGCATGGGTCCAGTCGCGCGCGGCTTGCGCCGCCGGGCCCGCAGTGCCGTCCATCGACAGGGGCAGGCCCACCACCAGCCCACCAACCTCCTGCTCGGCGACAATCCGTGCCAGCGCCTTGGCGTTCACCCCCAGCTTGCCGCGCGGGATTTGCGCAAACGGCGTGGCCAGCATCAGGCCCACGTCGGACAGCGCCAGCCCGATCGTCTTGCTCCCCGGATCAACCCCCAGCAGCCGCATCCCGCGCGGAAGCGCCGCCCGCAACGCCCCCATCCCCAAAACCGCCATCAGCGCAGACCCCTCCGCGTGAAGTACGCCGCCGGCAAGGAATAGATAAAGTTTTTTTGCTTCTTTTTGTTCACAAAAAGAAGATTCTTCCTACTCATCCTTAGGCCTTTGGCGTCCAGACTTAATCCCCCCGCGATGCACCTTATCATCCGTCCGCCGCATCTTAGCCCCCAAAGTCGGCCGCGTTTTCCGCCGCCGCACCGGCACCACGCAGGCGGCATCGATCAGCGCCACCAGCCGGTCTTGCGCGTCCTGGCGGTTGCGATCCTGGCTGCGAAAGCGCTGCGCGGTGATGACGATGATGCCGTCGAGCGTCATGTGTTTTTCGAGCCGTGCCCGCACGTCGTCGGGCAGCGACGGCGATCGCCGGGCATCGAAGCGCAACTGCACGGCGGTGGAGACTTTGTTGACGTTCTGCCCGCCCGGTCCGCTGGCGCGGATGAAGCTTTCGGACAGTTCGGCGGGATCGATGCTGACCCGGCTATTGATCTGGATCAGCATCGCGCGGCCTTATTCGTCGCTGGGGCCGGGCGTGCCGATGGTCACGCCGCCGTCGATCACGATGGTTTGCCCGGTGGTGTAGCTGCCAGCGGCCGACGCGAGGAAGATCGCGGCCCCGGCGATTTCGTCGGGTTCGCCGATGCGTTGCAGTGGCGTGGTCTTGTGGCGAACTGCGGCGGTTTCCGGGTTTTCCCACAAGGCGCGGGCGAAGTCGGTTTTCACCAGGCCGGGCGCGATGCAGTTGACCCGGATTTTCTTCGGCCCCCATTCGCAGGCCAGATTGCGCGCTAACTGCATATCGGCGGCTTTGGAAATGCCGTAGGCGCCAATCCGCGTGTCGCCGCGCAGCCCGGCGATCGAGGATATAATCACCACCGCGCCGCCCTCGCCACGCGCGGCCATGCCAGGCAGCACCATGTTGATCAGCCAGTGGTTAGACCGGATGTTAGATGCCATCACCCGGTCCCAGGCGTCGTCCGGGATATCCGCCGACGGGCCATAGAACGGGTTCACCGCCGCATTGCACACCAGAATGTCGATCTTGCCGTAGGTTGCGATGGCAAAATCGACCAGCGCCTGCAATTCCTCCTTGCGGCCGATATTGCAGGTCTTGGTCACCGCCGTGCCGCCGGCCGCGGTAATCGCGTTGGTCACAACATCGCAGCCATCCTGCTTGCGGCTCGACACCACTACTTTGGCGCCGTGCTCGGCCATGCGCGCGGCGATGGCGCGGCCGATGCCTTTGCTCGATCCGGTGATAACGGCAACTTTGCCGGTAAGGTCGAAGAGTGATGCCATGACGCGGGTCCTCCCTGCTTGATTGGGCGCAACCTCGCTCAGTCCGTCCGCCAGCGCAACGCCAATGAGTTCAGCACCACGCTCACCGACGACAGCGCCATGGCCCCGCCGGCGATCATCGGATCGAGCATGCCGGCCGCCGCCAGGGGAATGCCGACCACGTTATAGGCGAACGCCCAGAACAGCCCGCGCCGCATCGCGCGCCAGGTGCGCCGTGACAAATGGATCGCCGCCGGCACAAGCTGCGGATCGCCGCGCATAAGGGTGATGCCGGCTGCGGCCATCGCGACATCGGTGCCGCTGCCCATGGCAAACCCGATGTCAGCGGCGGCGAGGGCTGCCGCATCATTCACCCCGTCGCCCACCATGGCGATCACCGCGCCGCCTTCCCGCAGGGCGCGAATGGCGGTGAGCTTGTCTTCCGGCAGCAGCCCGCCCCGCACGTCCGCAATGCCCAGCGTCGCCCCGGCCCGCTCGGCAGCGGATTGATTGTCGCCGGACAGCAAAACAACGCGAAGTCCCAGCGCATGCAGTCGCGCAATCGCGGCGGCGGAATTTGGTTTGATCGTGTCGGCAAACGCCAGCAGGCCGAGCAATGTCCCATCCGCACATAGAAACGCCATCGTGTCGCCCGCGGCTGCGTGGTGCGCTTCCGCCTCAGCGAGCGGCGCGAGGTCGATGCCAAGCTCCTGCATCATCCGCCGGCTGCCCAGACTGACCGCGCGCCCAGCGATGTCCGCGCTAATCCCCCGGCCCGGCGCAGCACGATGATTGCTGGCCACAGGATAGATGGACACTTCGCGCAACACCGCGCGGGCCAACGGATGCTCACTGCCAGCCTGCAAAGACGCCGCAAGGCGTAATATATCGTCCCGCGCGGCCAGCGGCGCGACGGCCACCAGCTTGGGGAACCCTTCAGTCAGCGTGCCGGTCTTGTCGAACGCGATGACGGTTGCCGCCTGCGCCCGTTCCAGCGCGCCGGCATCTTTCACCAAAATCCCCGCCCGCGCCGCAATGCCGGTCGCCACCATGATCGCGGTCGGCGTTGCCAGCCCCATTGCGCACGGGCAGGCAATGACCAGCACGGCAACCGCATTGATGATCGCCACATCGGCCGCCGCCCCTGCCAGCGCCCAGCCCAACCCGGTCAGCAGCGCAATGACCACGACCACCGGCACGAACACCGCGCTGACCCGATCGGCGAGGCGCTGGATTTCCGGCTTGTTGAGCTGCGCATCCTCCACCAGCCGCACCATCCGGGCGAGCGTCGTTTCGGCGCCAACCGCCGTGAGCCGCATGTGCAATTGCGCTTCGCCGTTGATCGCGCCGCCGATTGCGCGCGCGCCCGGCTGCTTGGCGACCGGCAAAGCCTCCCCGGTCAGCAGGCTTTCATCGACCCCGCCGCTGCCGGCGATAATCACCCCATCGGCCGGAATGCGCGCACCGGGGCGGATCACCGCAATATCGTCGATGGCCAACAGCGCAATCGGAATTTCCGCCTCCACCCCATCACGCAGCACAATTGCCGTGGTCGGGCGCAAGGCGCCAAGCGCGGCAATCGCGCTCGCCGCACTTTGCCGGGCGCGCGCTTCGAGATAGCGGCCGAGCAGCACCAGGGTAATCACCGTCGCCGCCGCTTCGAAATAAAGCGGCCCGTGCAGGGTGAGATTATAGCAGGACAGCAGAAAAGCCGCCGATGTGCCCAGCACCACCAGCAAATCCATCCCGCCATAACCACCGCGCAACCCCAACCAACTGGCGCGATAAAACGGCCAGGCGACCCAGCTTTGCACTGGCAAGGCCAGCAGCAATTGCAGCCAGCCCGGCAGCATCGCCGCATGCCCGAACGGCATGGTCGCCAGCATCGGCACCGTCAGCACGGCCGCCACAATCAGCCGCGCCGGCAAGGCCGCCGCCACCGCGTCGGTCACCGGATGCGCGGCATAGCCTGCCCGCGCGACGGCGGCTTCGAGCGCCGACCGATCGAGCCCGCCGGCCCCGCGCACCCGGGCGCGATGAGTGGCAAGATTGACCTCCGCGCTCGCCACCCCCGGCACGCGCGCCAGCACCCGCTCCACCCGCGTCACGCAGGCCGCGCAGGTCATGCCGTCAATCGTCAGATCAATAATGTCCGCCATCCGCCCAAGATGGAGTACTAGAGCAGCCCGGACAATCGGGCTACCGGCGCGGCTGGCAAGGCGTTAGGGTAACGCCAGTTTATGCAGGAGTCGTGCCGTGGTGAAATTCTCCGTTCCCGAAATGCATTGCGGCGGCTGCATCGCCTCCGTTACCCAGGCGGTCCTGCGTGGCGACCCGGCGGCGAAAGTGTCGGCCAGCCTTACCACCCATCTGGTGGAGGTCAGGTCGTCCCTGCAACCCTCACGCCTTGCCAGCCTGATCGAAGATGCAGGCTTTGTGGCGAAGCTGCTGGCATGAGCCCGTTTGAAGCCTTCGCTATCGCGATCCTGCAAGGCACGACAGAGCTTTTTCCGGTTTCGAGCCTCGGCCACGCCGTGGTGGTGCCGGCGGTGCTGCATTGGTCGCTCGATCAGAAATCCCCGTCCTTTCTGCCCTTCGTGGTGCTGCTGCACACTGGCACCGCCATCGCGTTGCTGAGTTTTTTCTGGCGCGACTGGCTGGGGCTGATCCGTGGCCTGCTGGGCATCGGCGATGATGCGTCGGTTAATACGGCGCGGCGGAGCTTTGTACTGATCGTGATTGCGACCATCCCGGCGGTGATCCTTGGTTTCACCCTGGAGAAATACGTCCGTGGGCTGTTCGCCTCCCCCCTGCTCGCCGCCGGCATGCTGGTGGTGAACGGGTTGATGCTGTTCTTCGGCGAACGTTTGCGCCGATCCGGCGGCGCCCGGAATTTTGCCACCCTCGATGGCTGGGACGCGCTGATCATCGGATGCTGGCAGTGCTTGGCACTGATCCCCGGCATTTCCCGTGCCGGCGCCACCATCGTCGGCGGGTTGCTGCGCGGGGTGAACCATGGCGACAGCGCGCATTTTTCCTTCCTGATCGCCACCCCGATCATCATTGGTGCGACGGTGCTAGAAACCCGCCATCTGCTCGCCGAAACCATCGCCCCCGGCGTGTTCCAACTGGCGCTGGCGGCCGCAATTGTCGCCGGCATCGTTGCGTATGTGTCGACCTGGTTCCTGATGCGCTATTTCCGCAACCATGATGACTGGGCGTTGAACCCGTTCGCGTATTACTGCATCGTGGCCGGGGCCGGTGCCGCCGCCTGGCTGAAATTCGCCTGATGGCCGGCCCGCTTGAAGGGGTTCGCATCGTCGATCTCACCAGCATCGTGCTGGGACCGTACGGCACCCAGATGCTCGGCGACGCCGGGGCCGACATCATCAAGGTCGAACCGCCGGGCGGGGAAATGACCCGGTCAATCGGCCCGCATCGGTCGGCGGACCAGAGCGCCTATTACGCCAACCTCAATCGCAACAAGCGCAGCCTGGTGCTCGATCTGAAGCGCGCCGACGCGCGCGCCGCCTTGCTGCGGGTGATCGATGGCGCCGATGTCTTCGTCCACAACATGCGCGCCGGCGCCGCCGCCCGGCTGGGCCTTGATGCGGCCACCTTGCTTGCCCGCCAGCCCAGCCTGATCCACGCCTCGGCCAGCGGTTTCCGCCTCGGCAGTTCGAAACAGGATGATCCGGCGTTCGATGATCTGATCCAGGGCATGTGCGGCCTTGCGACGCTCAACGGCACCGAAGCTGGTCCGCGCTACGTGCCGAGCGTGATGGCCGACAAAATCAGTGGCCACACGCTCGCCACCGCCATCACCATGGCGCTGTTCGCCCGCGAACGATCGGGCGTCGGCCAGGCGCTGCACGTGCCGATGCTCGATACCATGCTGGCCTTTCTGCTGCCTGAACATCTCTGGGGCAAAACCATCGACGATGATGTCGCAGGTTTGGGCTATCCCCGCCTGATGACCCCGCATCGCCGGCCCTACGCCACCAAGGACGGCTATTTATGCATCATTGCGGCGACTGATGAGCAATGGCAGCGCCTGTTCACCCTGCTCGGCCGACCGGAACTGATCGCCGACCCGCGCTTTGCCGACCTCGGCACTCGCACCACCCATATCGACGCGCTCTACGGCGTGGTCGCCGAGACGCTGCCAACCCGCACCACCGCGGATTGGCTCACCGAACTCGCCAAAGCCGATCTGCCGCACGGCCCGGCGCACACGCTGGAAAGCCTGTTTGACGATCCGTACCTGCAGGAAGTCAACGCGTTCCCGCGCTTTTCCCACCCGACCGAGGGCGACATCACCATGATCGCCCCCCCGGTCGATTTCACCGGCACTCCGCTTGCCATCCGCACCGGCGCCCCCGGCCTGGGCGCGCATTCCAGCGAAATCCTGCGTGAAGCCGGCATGACCGACGCCGAAATCGCTCGGCTCGCGGCATGAAAATCGGGCGCCGCACTGCGCTTGCCGGCGCGCTCGCCCTGGCAAGCGCCCCCGCCCCCGCCCGCGCCGCGCCGCTGGCCGCCGTGCCGATCGATCGCCTGCAAACCCCATGGTGGCGGGAGCGGCACGAGGCCAAATTGCGCGAACGCCAAGCCAGCCCGGTCGATCTGGTGTTCTTGGGCGACTCGATCACCGAGAATTACGAAAAATCCGGCGCACCCGGCATCGCCGATTTTCGCCCGGTCTGGAAACGGTTTTACGGCGACCGCCGCGCGCTCAATCTCGGTTTCAAGGGCGACGCCACCAGCCATTTGCTGTGGCGGATGACCCATGGCGAAATCGACGTTATCGCGCCCAAAGCGGCGGTGATCCTGATCGGCGCCAATAATCTCGGCCGGGTGCATTGGCCGACCGCCGACAATGTCGCCGGGATTAGCGCGGTGGTGACAACCGCGCGGCAAAAATTGCCCAAGACGCATATCCTGCTGCTGGGCATCCTGCCGAGCATTCGCAGTGCCTGGGTGAGCCAGACGACCGCCGAGGTGAATGCCGCGCTGGCCGAGCGATACGCGCGCGGGGGAGACGCAATGGTCAGTTACCTCGATGTCGGGTACGTCTTGCAGCGGAATGGCCGGGCGGACCCAACCTTGTTTTACGATCCCAACCTGTCCCCGCCCGAGCCGGCCTTGCATCCTACCCCGGATGCTATGGCACGGATTGCCGCCGCGATGGCCCCTGTGCTGGCGCGGCTGATGGAGGACCGGAAAGCGACGGTGCGTCCGCAGTGACGCTGACGCGCACCGCTGGCCTATGGTTGGTCGGCATTGCCGCGCTCGGCGTCGCAGTGCGGGTCCTGGTGCTGATCCAGTTTCCGACCATCGCCCATCCAGACGAGGTTTTCCAGTATCTCGAGCAAGCCAATCGTTTGATCGATGGCCGTGGATTGGTGCCGTGGGAGTATGATGCCGGCCTGCGGAGCTGGCTGTTGCCGGGGATTCTGGCAGCGGTGATGTGGGTGGGGTTGTGGTTCGGCCCGTCACCGGCGGCATCGATGGGCGCCGTCGGCGGACTACTGTGCCTGCTCGGGCTGATACCGGTGATTTGCGGCTTCTCGTGGGGCTGGCGTAGCGCAAAGCTGCCTGGGGCGATCGCTGCAGGCGGACTAAATGCTGTCTGGTTTGAGATTGTCTATTACGCGGTCCACCCGCTGGCGGAAACATTTGCGACGGCTGCCTTGGTTGGCGGGCTTTATCTGGTCTATCCATTTACTGCGGGCACAAGCCAACGGCGGCTATTTTTCGGCGCGCTCCTGCTCGGCCTGACCATTGCACTGCGGTTGCAAATGGCGCCGGCGGTGCTGGTCGCGGTGATCGTGGTTGGCGGGGTGCGTCGCCTTCAGCCCTATCGCGCACTGGTGCCAGGGATTGTCCTGCCGCTGCTCGCCATTGGGTTGCTGGACTGGATCAGTTTGGGATGGCCATTCCGCAGCATCGTGATGAATGTCTATTTCAATTCGGTGGTGGGCGTTGCGTCCTACTTCGGGACCTCGCCGCCGTGGTCCTATGTCGGTTCGTTCATGCACAGCTGGGGGCCTCTGGCACCGGTTGTCGCGATCCTGGCGCTGGCCGGGGCCTATCGTTTGCGCCTGATGTTCGCGGTGGCCGCGATCATATTTCTGGTCCACTCCGCCCTCGGGCACAAGGAGGATCGTTTCATTTCCCCGATGCTGCCGCTGGTGATGACCCTGGCCGCGGTCGGGTCGGTGATGATGGTCGAGCATGTTCGATCGGCGCAGTGGCGTGCCGTTTTACGGGTGTTGCTGTTGCCAGGATGGGCGGTTGCCTCGCTCATGCTGGCGATGTTACCGGCCAACGCCTATTTCTGGCGCATGGGCCGCGGCGCGGTGATGGCGGATCGCCTGATTAACGCGGCCCCCCAGGCTTGCGGGGTTGCCATTCTACCTGGCTCGCGCTGGCCTTCAACCGGGGGGTACGCGCTGACCCGCCAGGATATCGGACTCTTTTCTGGCGGTGGAGCAACGGCGTCGCCAGCGGCGCTTGCCGCATCCAACTACGTTATTGGCTTCGATCAGGTTGATTTGGCGGCAGACGGCTATCAGTCCGTCGCGTGCTGGATCGACCCACGCTTTCGCAATGCCACCCCGCAACGTATGTGCTTGTGGCAGCGACCTGGCGGGTGCACGACTGCGGGGGCCGAGCCGTTGGCGGCGACGATTGATCCCGATCTGGCACGCATGCTGGGGGACAAATTTCGGACCGTCAGCCACTAAAACTTAAAGCGGCTTTTGCGCCACAGTGAGCAGATTGCCAACATTCATTCCGACCAGAATGCTCCCCAAACCCACCGTTCGCAACACCGAAATTGCCCCGAGCTTGGCCGCATTCGGCACCGGCAGCAGGCTCATCCAGTAGCTCAACGGATAAACATTGCGGAATGATTGGATGGCGACCGAAGAATAGCCGGCCGCCGTCACCAAATGGCGCAGTGCCTGCGGGCAAAAAATCTGCACATGCTCGATGTCGATTATCGGGGATCGCTTTCCCAGAATCCGGTTGATCGGGGCCGTATAGTCATGGGTGATCAACGCGATCATCCCCCCGGGTTCAAGCATCTGGAATGCCGCCTCAACAAAGCCACGCGGATCGGGAACATGTTCGAGGGTTTGGAAGCAGCAGATGAATGAAAGACTGTTGGGTGGATACTCGTCGCCGACAAACACGCCTTGGCGAATATTGCCTTTGACATCGGCATCGGCGACCGCCATCGCCTCAGTAGAAGGTTCAATCCCGACCTGCTCAGCAAAGCCCAGGGCGCGCAGATGCCGCAGAAAAATGCCGGTGCCGGTGCCTATTTCCAAGGCGATGCCGCGCCGGGGCAAGCGGGGCAGAAACGGTTCAAGCACGGCCTGATAGGTTCGGGCGGCAAATACCGCCTCGGCCGCGGTGCTGTAATCGGCCTGGTGGTAGGCGGTGGCAAGGGCCGCCGCATCGGGCGCTTCGGCGGCAAACACCGTTGCGCACTGCCAACATTTTACCAAATGATACGACATGAATTCCGGCGTTTTGCGGGACGCGAAGCTGTCCTTGGTCAGCCGCGATTCGTCCAGCGACCGCTCCAAAAACAACGTCGCCTTGCTCGCCGGTTCACCACAGACCGGGCAATCGCGCTGCCGCATCGACGCTGTTAAACTCATCGCCTTTTTGTTCCTCATGTGATCGCCGGCACGGTATAGTCTAGCAGCGCCTGGTTCTAAACCAAAATTGCCAGCGCATCCCACCCCTTGCACGATGTGGCCACTGCCAGCAAAATAATCGATCCGGATTTTCCGAAGAGGACCCAACCATGAACTCGCGCATCAACAAGCCTGCGGAAATTCGCGAGGAACGACCCTTTGACGCTGATTCCGCCGCCCACGGCGGCTATCTTTACACCACCAACCAACCGCTTTCGAGCCGAATCGCCGTGGACCGGCAAACCGCCGAGCTGCTGGTTGCGTACAATTTTGCCGAAAAATCAGTGATCGATGTCGGCTGCGGCGATGCAGGTATTACCATTGACCTTTATGATCGCGCCCAGCCGGCCAGCATCGAAGGCGTTGATCCCGCGGCTAACGCAATCGCGATCGGCAATGATCGGATCGGGGGGCGCAAAATCAAACTCTCGGTTGCCAGCGCCTATGAGCTTCCTTTCCCCGATGACAGCTTCGATGTCGCCCATTTGCGGGGCGTGCTGCACCATATGGATACGCCGCATTTGGCACTTCGCGAGGCTGCCCGTGTGGCCCGCAACGTGGTCGTTCTGGAACCCAACGGCTATAATCCGATGTTGAAACTGATTGAAAAATTCTCGGCCTATCATCGGGCGCACGGTGAACGGTCGTTCACATCCCGTACGATCGATGGCTGGCTACGCGATGCGGGCCTGGCGATCTCATTCCGCAGCCATAGCTGCCTGGTCCCGTATTTTTGTCCGGCGCCGCTTGCACGCGCTCTTAAGGCTATCGAGCCCATCATTGAGGCGCTTCCCGGCATACGGCTGGTTGCTTGCGGAACCTATACGGTCGTGGGGCGGCGCACGGGATCCTAAAGTAAATATGAAGACAAGTAGTTCTACTTGTAAACAAAAACAACCCAAAAACTTCCAACTCAGTTGCCAGTAGCGTGGGACTGCGGTCAGGTTCTACGCCATCGGCAACAGAGTAGAACCGGAACACTTATACCAAACGTTCCATCCTCTGACCGATTGAGCCTGTAGGGTGGCAGTGCCGCTTGGCACTGCACCGTTTCAAACAACAATTTGGTGCATTGCCAAGCGGCACTGACACCCTACCGACAAGGATCATGGGTACCGGCCGTTGGTATTATTGAAAAAACAGCCCCCCCCTCAACGGGGCGCCGTGGGCGGCGGCGCGGTAGTTCGGCCACCAAAAACAAAGAGTGTCTGACCAACAAAAGACAATGCAGCAATGGGCAGGACCAGCAGGCCCTGGGCAACGATATCGGACAGCCCGCCAGCCTTCAGAAGGCGCAATAGAAGCCAGTTCCCCACCAGAAGAATAATATACATGGCGATGAACCGCACGCTCCGGCCGGGCACCCGAAACACCAAACGGCGGGCGGTTTGAAAGTTAAACGCGATGCTACCCGCGGCTGCCAACACAAGAGCTGCTAGCGTGGGTAGACCGAGAAAGATCAAGCACGCAAACAGCAAATATGAAAACCCGGCATTAAACAGCCCGACCATCGCGAAACGCGGCATCAGCAACCAATCAAGGCGCCGTAGCCGATCAATCATTTTGCAGGAACGACATGCGCCCGCTTTCGGAGGCCACCCGAATTTCGCCATCGCGGACGAACGCGCGACGGACAAAATGCGGGCGCTTTTTCACCTCTTCAAATATCTTGGCAATATATTCGCCGACTATGCTGATGGCGAGAATATTAATCGATCCGAAGAATATGACGATAATAGCCAGGCTGGTGAACCCACGTGGAGCGGCATCGGGAAGGAATATTTTTCCAGCAGCAAAAATTAGCCCCAGTAGCAGCGAAACCCCAAACAGGGCGAACCCTGCCACGGTCAGCAAATTGAGGGGCGTATTGCTGAACGACAAAATCCCCTTCTTTGCCCAATCGAAATTTTTCAACAGATTATTCGTCGTCACCCCGAACATCCGCTCCGGTCGCTTATAATCCACCCCGGTCTGGCGAAAGCCGACAAAGGCACGAATGCCGCGGATGAATAGATCGCGCTCCGGGAAGCTCAGCACGCTTCGCACCACCCGCCGATCCATCAGCGAAAAATCACCGGCATCGCGCGGGATGTGGACATAGGAAAAGCGCTGGAAAATCCGGTAGAACAGCTTGTAGGCAATCGCCATGTGCCACGGTGCTTCGCGGCTGACCCGCCTTCCATAAACAACATCATGGCCTTCCCGCCATTTCATCACGAATTGCTCGATCAGTTCCGGCGGGTCCTGCAAGTCGCCGTCAAGCAGCACGCAGGCGTTTTTGCTGGCGATCTCCATCCCGCTGCGGAACGCTGCTTGCGATCCAAAATTGCGCGAATGCGAAACCCCGATCACGTGATGATCACGCGCGGAAATGGCGCGGATCACTTCCTCGCAATCATCGGGGCTGTTATCGTTGATGAAGATGATTTCGTACCCGATATTGAGCTTGTCGAAAACCTCGGTCAGGCGGCGATGCATGATCGGCACCGCCTGGGCATCCTTGTAGCAGGCGATGATCGCCGACACGCTCCAAGTTTCGTCGCGGCCAAAGCGTTTTGACGACCCGACATAGCGTTCGACACTATCGAGCGAACGGCACCATTCCGTCATCCGTTCCAGCCCGTCGCGCACCGAAATCCTCGGTGCCCACCCGAGTGCGGATTGCGCCTTGGCAGGGTTGGCATACCATTGCGCGACATCCCACGCCCGGCTCGGCATCGAAAACGCGGGATCGCCGGGCAGATCGAATATCGTCTTGCACAGGGCTGCGAACATGCCGATCGTGGTTTTTACCCCGCTGCCAATATTAAAACTCTCACCGTAATGATCTTCACTAAGGTTTAGCGCCGCGTCGAAAAATGCCTCGCAGCAATCATCGACATAGAGAAAATCGCGAGAAATCTCCGGGTCGACGAAAGTCGAATGCTTGCTGGCGATCCCATTGAGCACCGCGGTTGGCACCAGCCGCGACGAATCTTCATACGGCCCAAAAATCGAATAGAGTCGCAGATTGACCCCCGGAAAGCCCTGCTTCTTGCCTGCAAAATCCAACAGCGCGGCGGCCGCTCCCTTGGAAACCGAGTAATGGCTGTTGGGGTGCAGCACGCTGTCCTCAACCGGTCCGGACGCGTGGTCGCCATATTCGGATGAGCTGCCAGCGTGGATGTAGCGATGCACCCCGCGCTTTTGCAGTTCCTCCACCAGGCGCACCGTTAGATCGACATTGGTGCGGTAGATCAGCGCCGCGTCGGTCTGGAATGAATAGGCACCGAACGCCAGGCAGTTGAACACTGTCCGCGGCCGGATTGTGTCAAGCGTCACCGTCAGGCTTTGTTCGATCAGTAGGTCGCCGACCACCACATGTTCATTGGCAATCCCGTCCAGCCGCCAGGCCGATGCGGTGGAACTGGTGCCGAAAACATCCGTCCGGTAACGCAGTACATGGCGCAGCAAGTTGGCGCCGATGAAGCCGCTGGCCCCCAACACCAGAATCGGGCCTTGCAGATGCTCGACCTTGTGGCGGAAATCGCTCTCGATCATGCCATCATCCGCGCGGCAATTTCGCTCAGCACGCTTGCCGGATCGATCCCGTTTTCAACCCGGTGAAAGGCCTGCGAGCCATAACGCCCGGACAAATACCCCTTGGCATGAAAATGCCCGAAATGCCTCGGGTGCACCCCGTGTTGCATCAGCAGCAGCGCCAGCATTTGCCCCGCGCCGCCATTGGCCACATGTTCTTCGAGCACAAACACCGCGCCTGACGCCGCAATCGCGGACAGTAAATCGACCGGCAGCGCATCGGCGCGAAACGGCAGCTCGGTCGACACCCATAGCGCCGGCCGATCAGCCTCGGCGCGCGTCGCCATCTGCGCCAGCAATCCGCCGGCGCCGGGTCCAACAACCACCAGCACCCCCTGCCCGCCTGGCAACAGGCAGCGCCACGGGGCGTAATCGGGCAGCGCAAAATCTTTAGGTTTCTCGCAACGACCAAGGCGAAGATAGGCCGGATGCGGGTCAGCTTCCATCCGGCCCACGATCGGCGCCAGATCGTCGGCAAAAGCCGGTACATGCACACGCATGTTCTGCAAGGCACACATCACGCCATAATCTTCGATCGCGTGATGGGTCGCGCCCATGACGCCGTAGCCGTAGCCGCCGCCATTGGCGACCATTTTCACATCAACATCATGCAGGCAGACATCGTTGCGGATCTGCTCGAACGGGCGCCCATAGATGAACGGCGCGATGCTATAAGTCCAGCACTGCAAACCCTGACTTGCGGCCCCTGCGGCAACGCTCACCATGTTCTGCTCGGCAACGCCGGCATTGATGAACCGCCCGCCCATTGCAGCCTGCAGCGGCTCCAGCGCCATGAACCCGAGATCGCCGGTCAGGAATAAAATATCCCGCTTGGCCTGCAAATTGATCATCGCCGCGCAAAAGGCGTTTCTCATGCCGAAGGTCCGAGTTCAGCCAGCGCCTGATCGAGCAATGCCTGGGTCAGCGGCAGATAATGCCATTCCATGCGATTTTCCATGAACGACACGCCGCGCCCTTTCACTGTGCGCAGCACGACAACCAGCGGGCCATCGCCGCGCGTGGCGAGCGCACCATCAAGGGCTGCCACGCTGTGCCCATCGATTTCGGCAACCGCCAGGCCAAAGCCGCGAAACTTATCGGCCAAGGGTTCAAGCGAGGCGACCTCGGTCGTCGACCCAAACCCTTGCTGGCCATTGGCATCGACCAATATCACCAGATTGGCCAAATTCTGGTGGCGGGCGAAGATCACCCCCTCCCAGATCGAGCCTTCCTGGCATTCGCCATCTGACAGCAGGCAATAGACAGTTCCAGCTTCCGCCTTCAAACGTTTCGCCAGCGCCACCCCAGACGCCAGGCCAAGTCCGTGGCCCAGACTGCCAGTGGCGAAACGGATCCCAGCATGCCAACCGGCGATCGGATGGCCGGCGAGGCGGGTGCCATCCTGGTGAAAGCTGGCAAGTTCAGTCTCATCCAATCGGCCGCTCGCCCATAGTGAAATATAGAGCGCGCCGGCCGAATGTCCTTTCGACAGCACAAACAGGTCATCGTCTATCATCACGTCCGCATGCAGATGCAGCATCGCGTCGAGCGCCGAAAGATTGCCGCCTATATGGCCGACCTTGCTATCGAAATGCATCCGCAGCAGGCGTTTGCGCGCCGCAACCGCCGAGACTTGCACCCGGTTGGCGGCAAGGGTTTTCGCCGAAGCCATGGAGTCCACCACCCAATATCACTCGTTCCCTATAGACGATTCGCGCGGTCAGTCCAGACATCGCCGTTCGGCCAGGATTGCGAACCGCTCATTTTTGGCTAGTCTTGTCGGGGTGACAAACGGTTTGTCATGACAGATTTCCCAGCGAGAAAATTCCGGGCAATGGTCGATCAACAAGATGTGGCCGGGCGTTTGAGCGCCTGTCTTGCAAGTTTCTGCGGCCTTGCTGCCCTGGCGATGATGGCGTTGGTCTATGTCGCGGCGCCGCCACTTTACCTGACCATCATGACGGCCAGGATGCTGCAACACGTCGTGCGGGTCGATCCGGCATTGATCTACGATCCCAGCTTCACCCCGCCCGAACTGGGCCTGCATTCCAATCCGGACGGCATGGCCCGCATCGCCGCGGCCATCGAACAGACCGTTGCGGCACCCTTGAGAGATCGGCGGCATGGCGCCTAGACCGCCCGCCGATATCGCGTCCCTCACCGGCCTGCGCGGGATCGCCGCGCTTTGGGTCGTGCTGTACCATCTTACCGACCGGCTGCGCTGGCCGGTGTTCGACGCCGGCTGGCTCGGGGTCGATATGTTCTTCACCCTGTCCGGCTTCGTGCTCACCCATGTCTATGCCGACCGTAACATGTTCACGACCTGGCGCAGCTATGTCGGGTTCCTGATGGTGCGGCTGGCGCGCATCTATCCGCTCCATATTTTTGCTCTGCTGGTCGTGGCTGCGGTTGCGCTTTTGGTACCTGGCTACTGGCCGCCCGGCTTTGCAAAGTACCCTTTATTCGGGCTGCACGGATTGGTTGAGGCGCTCCTATTGGTGCAGAATTGGCCGTTCATTGGGTTGAACAATTGGCATACACCTTCCTGGACGTTGAGCAACGAATGGATGGCCTACCTCATGTTCCGTAACTGCTCACCCCACCCCCACCAATCTACCCTCGGTTAACGCCAGCCTCGTCGCCTCCAGCACTGACTGTCCGGCGATTTTTGCCGTGCTGCCTACCGATCGGAAGGCGGCATAGACTTCGGCGCCCCATTCGCTCCGG
>JANXRN010000401.1 GCA_025352995.1 Acetobacteraceae bacterium | reverse complement strand
CGCCATTGCGGCGCGTCGGGGTCCATCAGCACCCCGAGCGGCAGGGCGAACACCTCATCAACCTCATCAGGGGACGGCACCAGGCCGAGCGCTGCCAGTTCCTGCCCTTCAGGCAACAGGCCAAGGACAGGGGTCATCCGGTAACCGGTGCCGGTCACGTAATCGCCGAGCCGGCCAATAATCTCGACCTGATCGGGTGCAAGGCCGACTTCTTCATGGGCTTCCCGCAAGGCGGCGGCTTCGGCGCTCGGATCACCCGGATCGATCCGACCGCCCGGGAAGCTCACCTGCCCGGCGTGTTTGGCCAGATGGGCAGTGCGCTTGGTGAGCAATACCGATGGCGTGGCGCCCAGCACGAAGGCAACCAGCACCGCGGCCGGCACCAGCTTGCCGGGATGCAGATGGGCACCGCGGTCACTGTCCAGCAACGCCCCGAGCGCGGCAACGCTGGGCATCGCAATGCTGGCGGGGCCGGGGTCACGGATCGTAATCGGCCGGGTGAGGCGGGCACGCAATTCGGTTGGGGTCACGGGCGAAGGCTACTCCAGATCGTCGAAATCGGCCAAATCCTCATCGGGGATGTCACCGAGGGCAAAAAACTCCCCTTGGCTCCATACGCCCAGAACTTCCCGCCCCATGACAATTCCCGGCTCGGCGAGCGCCACCAATTCATAATAGACCGCCCGGCCGATGCGGGCTTCGACCGGGAAATGGCCGCTGCCGGGGCGGATCAGCAAATAGGGAATTGGCTCGCAGGTCACCAGATCATGCGCCACCCGGATCGGGTGGTCGGGGCCGGCGGTGATGATCTGATCGGTGTTGGTGCGAAAAGTCAGGATTTGGGTGGGGCCGATGCCCGACCAGTCAAGTTCCACCGCCACGAACGGGGCGTCCTCCACCTCAATCCGGCCGCGCTCGGCGGGGGTTTGCAGGAAGAAATTGCCGCAGGCTTCCCGCCGCAGCACGGACGCAAACAGGCAGACGAGTTCCTTGCGATTGATCGGGCTGCCGCGATAAAGCCAGGTGCCGTCGCGCTGAATGACAAATGGAAGGTCACCGCATTCGACCGGGCTTCGCTTTGGCCGCGTGCCGCCAAGCATCGCGAGCGACATCATCTCAGGCGCCTGAAGGCCGTGTTTGTCGTCCACCCATACTCTCCCGCCGCGATTTAGATATTAAAATCGCCGCATCAGGGGATTTCCAGTCTTCCCCAATGGCCAGATACCGCTAGCATCCCCACTTGACCAGAGTTGGCGTTGCGGGCGTCCCAGACAAGACGTGTCGGCGCTGATCATCGTTTTTTCCACTCGTGGTGCGATCCTAACGCTCCCTACCCGAGCGTTAGGTGAATCGTTCCACCAAATTAAAGGCTAGTGGATAGAATTTGACGGCTCTTTCCGTCAGATTCTATCCACTAGGGCGCAGGATGTCATATGCCAGCCGACACTGAAGACCCCCGCCTAGACGAAATCGCGGTGCTCGGCACACGGCTTGCTGAGGTACGGCGGGAGGTTGCGCGCGCCATCCATGGCCAGGTTGATGTGGTTGACCAAACCCTGATCTGCCTGCTGGCCGGCGGCCACGTGCTGCTGGTGGGCGTGCCGGGGCTGGGTAAAAGCCGGCTGGTGGAAACCTTGTCGGTGGTGCTCGGGTTGAATGCCAACCGCATCCAGTTCACCCCTGATCTGATGCCCCCGGAAATCACCGGGTTCGAAACCCAGGACATTGACGAGAACGGCCGGCGCGGCTTCCGTTTCGTGCCGGGGCCGGTGTTCTGCCAGTTCCTGATGGCCGATGAAATCAACCGCGCCAGCCCGCGCACCCAGGCGGCCTTGTTGCAAGCGATGCAGGAACGCCGGGTGAGCATCGCCGGCGTCGAACACCGCCTGCCTGAACCCTTCCATGTTCTGGCAACGCAAAACCCGATTGAGCAGGAAGGCACCTACCCGCTGCCGGAAGCGCAGTTGGATCGGTTCCTGTTGGAAGTCGAGGTGACCTATCCCGACCTTGCCAGCGAACGCAGCATGTTGATTGCCACCACCGGCCCGGCCGAAACGCCGCCGGTCCGGGTACTCGATGCGGCGCAGTTGCTGGCGGCGCAGGCGTTGGTGCGCGCCATGCCGGTCGGGGAAACCGTGCTCGATGCCATTCTGGCGCTGGTGCGCAATGGCCGTCCGGAATCGACCGATGAAAATCTGGTGCGTGACAATATCGCCTGGGGGCCGGGCCCCCGCGCCGCCCAGGCGTTGATGCTGACCTGCCGGGCGCGCGCGCTGCTCGATGGGCGGCTGGCGCCCAGCGTTGATGATGTCGCAGCCCTGGCGCCGGCGGTGCTGCGCCACCGCATGGCGCTGACCTATGAAGCGCGCGCCCGCGGCGTCACTTTGTCCGATATCATCGCCCGGCTGGTAGAGCGGCTCGGTTGAGCGCCCGCGCAGCCGAGGCCCTTGGCGCGCGGCTGCCGGCCTTGCAGGTGGCGGCCAATCGCGTCGCGGCCACGGTCTGGCAGGGCGTGCATGGAAGGCGCCGCGTCGGGCCAGGCGACAGCGTCTGGCAATATCGCCCTTACATGCAGGGCGACGAAACCCGGCGGATTGACTGGCGTAAATCGGCGATGGGCGACGAGCTGATCGTGCGCGAAATGGAGTGGGAGGCCGCCCAGACCGTCTGCCTGTGGCGCGATGCCTCCCCGTCGATGCTGTGGCATTCCAAGCTGGTAACGACTGAAAAGCGCGAACGTGCCGATTTGTTACTGCTGGCGCTGGCTGCCTTGTTGCTGCGTGGCGGGGAACGGGTGCGGCTGATTGGTGGGCCGCGCAGCGTAGGTGGTGGTGGGCTGGATCGGCTGGCCGATGATCTCGGGCGGCTCCAACCGGGTGACGGCCTGCCGCCGCCAGCGGAATTGCCGCGCCAGGCAAGGGTGGTGCTGTTCGGCGATTTCCTCAGCCCACCGGACGCCATCGCCGCCAGCGTCGGCCGCATCGCCGGCCAGTCCATCCGCGGCTATCTGGTGCAAATCCTCGATCCGGCGGAAGTCGCGCTGCCCTATCACGGGCGCATTCGCTTTACCGGGCTGGAGCGGGAGGCATCCGCCCTGGTGCCGCGAGTTGATGGCCTGCGCGATGCCTATCGCCAGCGCCTCGCCGCCCAGCAAGATCATCTGGCAGCGATTGCCGCCGGCGCCGGCTGGGGCTGCCATTTGCATCGGACGGATGCCGCGCCGGAAACGGTTTTGCTCGCTTTGTATCTCGCGCTATCCGGCGATCGGTCGCGCCGGTGATTTTCGCCGCCCCTTTTGTGCTGCTCGCGCTGCCGGCGCTGCCGCTGCTGTGGTGGCTGCTTCGGGTGACCCCGCCGGCGCCGCGCACCGAGATTTTCCCCGCCGTGCGCTTGCTCGCCGGGTTGCCGACCACGGAAGAAACCCCGGCCCGGACGCCCTGGTGGCTGCTGCTGCTGCGGTTGGTGGCGGCGGGCGCGGTGATTATTGGCCTGGCCCAGCCGATCTTGCGCGCCGGCGGCAGCCTGGCCGGCGTGGGGCCGATCGTGCTGGTGATCGATGATGGCTGGGCCGCTGCCGCTGACTGGCCGCAGCTTATGGTGGCGGCCGATACCATCCTGGATCGCGCCAATCGTGAAACCCGGCCGGTGCGCTTGCTGACCACCGCGCCCGACGCCGCCGGTATCGCGCCCGCGCTGACCGGCGCGTTGCCGGCGGCGGAAATGCGCGCCCGGATTGCCGCCTTGCGGCCCAAGCCGTGGCCACCGGATCGGGCTGCCGCTGCGCGCGCCCTGCAAGCGGCGGGGGACAGCGCGCGCTATTACATCGCAGACGGCCTGGCGCATGGCGATTGGGACAAGTTTGCCGCAAGCCTCACCGGCGGCAGCGTCACCGTGCTGGGCGCCGATCCGCCGCTGGCGCGAGTACTTTTGACCCCGGTGGCGGAGGCCGACGGCTTGCGGGTTCGCCTCGCGCAAATCCCGCGCCCGTTCCTGGAAACAATCGGCGTGCTGGCCCAGACCGGCGATGGCCGCACTATTGCCCGGCTTGACCTCACCATTCCCGCCAATGCGTCAGGCGCCGAAGCCAAGCTTGCCATCCCCGCCGAACTGCGTAACCGGTTGACTCGGCTGGCACTCGATGGGGTGCAGGGGGCGGCGAGCGTCATGCTGCTCGATGAAGGGTTCCGCCGCCGCCCGGTCGGGCTGCTGGCGGGCGACGCCACCACCGCCGATGTGCCGCTGACCGGGCCGCTTTTCTATGTCCGGCGCGCGCTCGCCCCTTATGCCGAACTGCGGGAGGGCGATCTCGGGCAAATTCTGGCGCGGTCAGTGTCCGTTCTGGTGCTGGCCGACCGGGTGGTCAGCGACCCTGCCAAGCGGGCGGCCCTGGTCGGCTGGGTGGAAAAAGGCGGCCTGCTGCTGCGTTTTGCCGGCCCCGCGACCGCCGAGCACCCCGATGCGCTGATGCCGGTGCGGCTCTTGGCGGGCGATCGGCAGTTGGGCGGCACCATGTCGTGGAGCAAACCGGCCGGGCTTGCGGCCTTTACGTCGGAAAGCCCGTTCGCCGGGCTGGTGGTGCCGGATGAAGTTCGGGTTTCACGGCAAATCCTCGCCGCGCCCGATGCGATGCTGGGCGCACGCACCTGGGTGAGCCTGGCTGACGGCACGCCTTTGGTCACCCAGCTTGCGATGGGCGCTGGGCGGGTGGTGCTGTTCCACGTCACCGCCAATGCCGACTGGTCCGATCTGCCGCTGTCCGGCCTGTTCGTCGATATGCTGCGCCGGTTGGTGCTGCAGGCGGTGGGGGTGGCCGGGGAGGACGTCACCACGCGCCTGGCGCCGCTCGAAACCTTGGATGGCTTTGGCCAACTGGGCCCGCCGACCGCGGCTGCTGCCGCGTTGACCGGCGCCGAGTTGGGCGCGGCGCTGGTCGGACCCAAACATCCGCCGGGATTTTACGGCCCCGATACCGGCCGCCGTGCGCTCAATCTCGCCAATCATCTGCCCTTGCCAACTTTGGCGCCAGCGATCGCGGGGGCAACGCGGGAGCCGATTGGCGTTGCCGGTCGTGAAATGGCGTTGGCGCCCTGGCTGCTTGCCGCTTCCTTGGCGTTGCTGGCACTCGACCTGATTTTGGCGCTGCGGCTGCGCGGTCTGCTCGGCGTGACGGCGGCGCTGCTGCTGCTGATCGCGCCGCAAGTGCGTGCCGAGGAAGGTAATCCGGCCCTGGCCACAAGGCTTGCCTATGTTGTCGCCGGCAATACCGAAATTGATGGCGTATCGCTTGCCGGCCTTAACGGGCTGACCGATTTCGTCAATCGCCGCACCAATGCCGATCTCGCCGATCCCGCCGGCGTGATCCTGGGGCAAACCGACCTGTCGCCGTTTCCGCTGCTCTATTGGCGGGTCGCGCCCGACAGTGCCACCCCGGACGCCGCAGCCATCGCCGCGCTGAACGGCTTCATGGCGCATGGCGGGATTATCCTGATCGATACGGCAAGCGGGGGCAGTGGCACCGGGTTCCCCGCCGGGCCGGACCCGGTCTTGCAGCGCATGGCGGCGTCGCTGGTGATCCCGATCCTGGCGCCGCTGACGGCCCAGCACGTGCTGGCCCGTGCGTTCTACTTGTTGCAGGATTTCCCCGGCCGCTACACCGGCGACACGGTTTGGGTGCAGCGCGACCAGGACCGCAGCAACGACAGCGTCAGCCCGGTGATCATCGGTGGCAATGACTGGGCATCCGCCTGGGCGGTCGATGCCCAGGGCCGCAACCCCTACGCCACCATCCCCGGCGGCGCGCGCCAGCGCATCCTGTCCTATCGCTTCGGGGTTAATCTGGTGATGTATGCGCTGACCGGGAACTATAAAGGCGATCAGGTGCATGTGCCGGCGATTCTGGAGCGGTTGGGGCAATGATGGGGAAGGAAGAGTCTTCTTTTTGTGAACAAAAAGAAGCAAAAAAACTTTCCGACGGTACTACCTGCCCGTTGGGTCGGGAGATTACCGCATTGGCACGGCAACCGTACCGACGTGAGAAAAAGTTTTTTTGGTTCTTTTTGTTCACAAAAAGAACGCCTTCCTCATGAAACTAGAACAAACCATCGCCGCCATCCGCTTCGACCCCGCACTGCCGCTATGGCTGCTGGCGAGCCTCGCCGGCTTGTGTGTCCTGGTGCTTGCCATCGCGATCTTTCGCCGCGCCCGTGGCGTGACATGGCGCGGCCTCGCCTACGCGGCGCTGCTGTTCTGGTTGTCCGGCCCCGCGCTCGTGCAGCAAACTCGCGCGACCTTGCCGGATATCGGCCTGCTGGTGATCGACGAAAGCGCCAGCATGGCGGTTGGCGATCGGGCGGCGCTGACCCTGAAGGCGCGCCAGACGATTGAGGCCAGCGCCAAGGCGCTCCCCGATTTCGAGTTGCGGGTGGTGACCGTGCCCGAAGCGGGGGACAGCGGCACCAAGCTGTTCGCGGCGATTGACCGGGCGCTGGCTGATATCCCGCGGGCGCGGCTGGCCGGCATCGTCGCGGTGACCGATGGCCAGGTCCATGACATTCCCGCGCAGCCGGGCTGGGAAGCGCCATTTCACGTGCTGATCCCGGCGCGTGGGGAGCAAACTGACCGGCGCATCCGGGTGATTTCAGCGCCCTTGTTCGGCATTGTTGGCAAGACCGTCGATCTGGCCATTGCGGTTGAGGACCTCGGCACCCAAGGCAACGGCATGGGGTATGGCCGGGTTGCACATTTGACGTTGCGCCGCGATGGCGAGCCACCGGAGACCATCGATGTTGGCCTCGGCGTCGAAACTCGGGTGCCGGTGCCGATCACCCATGCCGGCCCGGTGGTGGTGCAACTGACCGTCGATCCGCTGCCGGGCGAGGCCAGCCTGCTCAACAACCAAATTGTCACCACCATCAACGGGGTGCGCGATCGGTTGCGGGTGCTGCTGGTATCGGGGGAGCCGCATAATGGCGAGCGCACCTGGCGGCGCCTGCTGAAATCTGATCCGGCGGTTGATCTGGTGCATTTCACCATTTTGCGCCCGCCGGAAAAAGACGACATGACGCCGCTGAACGAGCTGGCACTGATTGCCTTTCCGGTGCGGGAGCTGTTCCAGGTCAAAATCCGTGAATTTGACCTGATCATCCTCGACCGCTTCAGCAATCGCGGCCTGCTGCCGCCGACCTATTTGCGCAATATCGCCGACTATGTCCGCCATGGTGGGGCGCTGCTGATGAGCGTGGGCCCGGAATTTGCCGGGCGCGAGTCGCTCGCCGGCACGCCGTTGAGTGCGATCTTGCCCGGCCGGCCGGCGGGCGGGGTGATCAACGATCCGTTCCGCCCGGTTACCACCGCGTTGGGCTTGCGCCATCCGGTGACCGAGGGGCTGGCCGATCCCACTGCGCCGTGGGGGCAATGGTATCGCCGGATGGGCGTCGGCGCGGTCAATGGCGATGTGCTGCTGACCGCTGGCGGCGCGCCGCTACTGGTGCTGGACCGGATTGATGACGGGCGGGTGGCGCTGCTGCTGTCCGATCAGATATGGCTGTGGTCGCGCGGCCATGACGGCGGTGGCCCGCAGGCGGAATTGCTGCGCCGGATTGCCCATTGGCTGATGAAGCAGCCGGAATTGGAGGAGGAGGCGCTGGATGCCTCCATCGCCGCCGGCGCGCTGTCGGTGGCACGGCGTGGTATTGCCGAAACGCCACCGGCGATGGTGGAGGTGACTGACCCCGAAGGCCGCCTTGCACCGCTGAAACTGGCGCCGACCGGACCCGGCCGCGCGGCGGGCACCATGGCGGCCCCGGCCCCTGGTGTGTGGCGGATCGCCGATGGGTCGCTGGTGGCGTTCGCGGCGGCAAAATTGCCCAACCCGCCGGAAATGGCTGATTTACGCGCCACGGCAACCTTGCTGGCGCCCTTGACCCACGCCAGCGCTGGCAGCGTGCATTGGCTTGACCCTGATGGCGCGCCCGCGTTGCGGCGGGTGGAGCCAGGGCGCGAAATTTCAGGCAGCGCCTGGATTGGATTGCAGCGTCGGCATGATTATGTAGTGTCTGGTATTGCGACCTTGCCTTTGCTGCCGGCCTGGCTGGCGCTGCCGTTGATCCTGGGGCTGGCCTTGCTCGCCTGGCGCCAGGAAGGAAGATAATTCGCAGGAGGTTGATTTCCAGACGCTTCCCCACCATTCCCGCCGCCAGTTGATTTTGGCGTTGATCGGCTTCATCGGATTGCCCTTGCTGGTGGGCCTGGCCAGCGGATCGCTGACGGCGTCTGCCGTGCGCGACTGGTACCCCAGCCTGATTGCCCCGCCCGGCAAGCCGCCCAACGCGGTGTTCGCGCCGATGTGGACGGCGCTTTATATCGCCATGGGCATCGCCGCGTGGCGGACCTGGCGTCCGGTGGCAGTGCTTGGCCAGCGTCGCGCGTTGCAGTTGTGGGGCTGGCAATTGCTGGTCAATGCCGCCTGGACGCCGGCGTTTTTTGGGCTGCACAGCCCGGCCCTCGGGCTGGTGGTGATTGTGCCAATGCTGGTGCTGATCGTGCTGACGGCCCGTTCCTTCGCCCGCATCGATCGCCCGGCGGCGTGGCTTTTGCTGCCTTATTTGCTGTGGTCCGGTTACGCGACCTATCTTAATGCGGGGTTCTGGTGGCTGAACCGGGTTTAGGGTAAAAGGGCGTTATGTCCACATTTTCCAAAAGCGCGCGCGCGGTCGCCGCATTCCTGACTCTGGCAATGCTGGCCGCCCCGCTTGCCTCTGCAGTGGCGCAGTCGCGCGATGAGGATGATGCCGCCGCGTCCGCGGCATCATCGGCGGCCGCTGCGGCGGCCAAGAAAAAGAAGCTGGCGGTGCCAAGGGCCCTGCCGGGTTCGCACATCGATGCGTCCGATCCGGCGCCGCTGGAACGGCCGCCATCGGAAATGAAACCGAATGAGGCGCTGTTTGACGGGGTTAATCGCGGCGACGCGGCGGCGGTGCGCGAAGCACTGGCCCGGGGTGCGGAGCTTGAAACGCCGAATATGCTGGGCCAGACCGCGACCGAATTATCGATCGATCTTGGACGCAATGATATCACCTTCCTGCTGCTGTCGATGCGCGGCGCCATCGGCCGGCCGGCTGCGCGGACGGCAACCAATGTGACGAGCGCGCCGATCGCTGCCAAGCCCGCGCCGGTCGCCAAGCCGGTTGCGGTTGCAGTCCCACGTCCGGTCGCGGCACCGGCGCCGATCGCACCCAAACCGTTTGTCAATAATCCCGGCACGCCGGCGCCGCAATCCGGCTTTCTCGGGTTTGGCCGGTCAGGCCAGTAGCTCAGCCGGCGCCCATCGCTTGCCACCGCGCATTGGCGTCGGCGAAGCTGCGGGCTGATTTCTGCCCGTCGAACGGCTGCATGCGTAGTTGCTCGGCTTCCCATTCCTCGCGCTCGGCCGTGATCAAGTCACCGCCATAAACATGGATCGCCCCGGTCAGTTTTTGCAGCGGGTTGATCACCGAGTGGATGATGTCGCGGCCGAGCAATTCGGTTTCCCCGACCCCGAGGCTACGCGCGGCGACGGCTGACAGGCCGGGTTCGCCCTGGCTGGCTTTCCAGTAGATATTATCTTCACGTCCGCCATAAAGCCCGATCGCCGCCCACATGTGATGATTATGTGGGGTGGTCATTTGCCCGGGACCCCAAACCAGATTGAGGATGGTGAGGGTGGGGGTGCGGTGCAAAATGGTGACCCCGGCGCCGGATGGTTCACCGAGCGTTGCCATTAGGGCCGTCGGATCGGCCACCGCCCGGGCAACGACGTCCCTGATCGGCTGATGGCTGGTTTCGGCGGATGCGGTGATGCAGTCGGCGATGAAACGATCAAGGTCAAACATGGTGATATCTCCGTTCAGCGCGAAAGCCCGACGACCATTTGTGCAGCCCCGGCGGCGATGCGGGTGATGGCGCCGACATCGACCGCGCCGGGATAGCGATCTTGCGGCAAATGGAACAGCTTGTTGCCGCCGACCAGGGTGATGTAGCGCCCACCGGCGCGATGGATATCGCGCGACTCGCCGAACGGCATCTGATCGGTAGTGACCTGGGCCGTGGGATGTCCGGCGGCGGCGAGCGCTGTGGCCATGGGATTTGCCATGTCAGCGTGCCCGGACATCACCGACAGCTTGCCCCCGGCAGCGCCGATATTGGCCCCGTAATGCACCCAGCGCGCCGATTTCTCCCAACCTGCCCGCTTCGCCATGAAGGCATCGAGGCCGATATGGCCAAGCTCA
>JANXRN010000379.1 GCA_025352995.1 Acetobacteraceae bacterium | reverse complement strand
CGGCGGCGCGGGCGTCGGCGGCGGCAGGGGGGGTGGTGCCGGCGGCGGGGGCGGAGGCGGCGGCGTGGGTGACGGCGCCTCCGACGGCGGTGGCGGCGTCGGCGTCGGCTCCGGCGGCGGCGGCGTTTCAGTGGGGGTTGGCGGCGGCGGTGGCGGCGGCGGCGGAGGGGGTGGCGGCGGTGGCTCCGGCGGGGTGTCCTTGGGCTTTTCCGGCGCAGGCGGGGCTTCGACTACATCGGGCGCCACCGCCGTCGCCGCGGTTGGGCCAGGGGTGGAATTCTGCAACGCCGGCGCAGTCGGCGGGCCGGGGTTGGACGCGAGTTCAACCTCCATTTCCGGCGGCTTGTCGTCTGGCCGGGTCAGATCGATGCCCACCAGCAGCGCCAGGAACAAGGCGACATGGACCGCCAGCGAAATCGCCGCGCCGCGCGATAATCCACGATCCATCGGCCGGCCCGGCTTAGGGTTTCGGCGCGACGGGCGCCGGTTTGGGCGCACCGGCGCCCGACGGGTCGGTAAGCAGCGCCACCTTGGTGAAGCCACCAGTGATGATGGTCCCCATCACTTCCAGCATCTGGCCATAGGTGATGCCCTTGTCGCCCCGCACGTAAATCCGCCGGTCCTTCTGGTCCTTGGCAATGGCTGCAAGCTTGACCACCAGATCGGGCAACGCGATCTCGGCATCCTGCAAATAAACCTTGCCCGCCGCAGTCACCGACACGTTCAGCGGCTCGCTGTCCTGGCTCACCGGGCTGGCGGTGGTCTTGGGCAGATCGACATTGACCGAGTTCGACATCAGCGGCGCGGTCACCATGAAGATGATCAGCAGCACGAGCATCACGTCGACCAAGGGCGTGACGTTGATCTCGGCGAGCGGCTTGTAGCGCCCGCCTTTCCTGCCGCTGGGAAAGCCACCGGCCATCAGGCTGCTTCCTCGGACTGGCGCGACAGGATGGCGCCGAACTCTATGGAAAACCCTTCAAGCCGCCCGGCCAGGCGGGCCAGATCAGTGCTGATCTTGTTGTAGGCGAGCACCGCCGGAATGGCGGCAACCAGCCCGATTGCGGTCGCCAGCAAGGCCTCGGCAATGCCGGGGGCAACCACGGCGAGGTTGGTGTTATGCATCGCGGCAATGGCGGCGAAGCTGTGCATGATGCCCCAGACCGTGCCGAACAGCCCGATGAACGGGGCGGTGGCGCCGACCGAGGCCAGGAAGATCATCCATTTTTCGAGGTTTTCCATCTCGCGCTGGATGGTGACGCCCATGGCGCGTTCGACCCGGTCGCGCACCGCGCTGGCCCGGCCAACCTGGGTCACGCCGCGCCGGCTGCGTCGCCATTCCGCCATCGCGGCGCCGAACACGGCGGCCATCGGATGGCTCGGCTTGATGCCTTCGGCGTCGTATAGTTCGTCCAGGCTGCCACCCGACCAGAAACGTTCTTCGAACGCCTCGGCGGCGCGATTGGCGCGGCGGATCGATGTGACCTTGTCGAAGACAATCGCCCACACCCAAACGCTGGCGCCCAGCAGCATCAGCATCACCAGCTTGACCACGATGTCGGCCTGCAGGAACAAGCCCCACAACGACATGTCAGCGGCATTGCCACCCAGACTGACTGCATCGACCACGCGATCCACTCTAAATCTCCTTCGTCAACTGCCAGGAGGCTCCTGGATCAAGGCGAATTCACGTCCGTCATATGGCGCTTTGCGCCATCATTTTGCCCAACGCGTCCCGCCAGCGCTGCGGAATACGCTGCGGGCGGAAATCGGATGCGCGCAGGCAGGCCAGTTGCAGCTTGCACACCACCAAGGCGCGGTCACCGCTTTGCACAATCTGCTCCAGTTCGACCGTCGCCGCCCCGAGGGACGCACAGCGTGTTGCCACTACCAGGGCGTCATCGAGTCGCGCCGGGGCGAGATAGTCCAAATTGGTGCGCCGCACCATGAATATCAGGCCATGCTGCTCCGCCATCTCGGCATGCGGTACGCCGGCGTCGCGCAGCGCCTCGGTGCGGGCGCGTTCGGCGAAGCGCAGATAATTGGCGTGATAGACCACCCCGCCGGCGTCGGTGTCTTCATAATAAACCCGCAAATGGTAGAAATGCGTCATTCATCGATGCGTTCGTCAGGGAGGGGCAAATCAAGCACCGGTTGGGTGCCGGGCGGCGGCGCCAGACCCAGATGCTTCCAGCCGCGTTCGCCCAGCATCCGGCCACGGCTGGTGCGCAAAATCAGACCTTCCTGGATCAGATAAGGCTCGATCACGTCTTCCAACGTGTCGCGCGCTTCGGCCAACGCGGCAGCCAGGGTTTCAACGCCGACCGGGCCGCCCGAATGATGTTCGGCGATGCGGCGCAAATAACGCCGATCCATCGCGTCCAGCCCAATCGGATCAACTTCCAGCCGATGCAGCGACGCGTCAGCCAGCACCCGATCAACCTGCCCGGACCCAAGCACGGCGGCAAAGTCGCGCACCCGGCGCAGCAAACGCCCGGCCACGCGCGGAGTGCCGCGGGACCGCCGGGCAATTTCCCGCGCACCGTCCGCAGTCAGCGCAAAGCCGAGCTTTTCCGCGCCGCGCGTCACGATCAGTTCAAGTTCTTCCGGGGTGTAAAATACCAGCCGCAGCGGAATGCCGAACCGGTCCCGCAATGGCGTTGCCAGCAACCCGGCGCGGGTGGTGGCGCCCACCAGGGTAAAGGGCGCCAGATCGATGCGCACACTGCGCGCCCCCGGCCCTTCGCCGATGATCAGATCGAGCTGGAAATCCTCCATCGCCGGATAGAGAATTTCCTCGATCGCCGGTTGCAGCCGATGGATTTCATCGATGAACAGCACATCACGCGGCTGCAAATTGGTCAGGATGGCCGCCAGATCGCCCGCCCGCTGGATCACCGGGCCGGAGGTCGCCTTGAAACCGACGCCCAATTCCCGCGACACAATTTGCGCCAAAGTG
>JANXRN010000334.1 GCA_025352995.1 Acetobacteraceae bacterium | reverse complement strand
GGCGAAGAACGCAAAGGGGCTGTTTTTGAAGAATTGGAAGCCGAAGGACTGCCGTTCGATATGATTGCCGCGGAACTCGGCAAGGACCTCGATCCCTTCGATCTGATCTGCCACATCGCTTTCGATGCCAAGGCGCTAACCCGGCGCGAACGCGCCGACTCAGTCAAAAAGCGTGATGTGTTCACCAAATATGGGCCCCAGGCGCGAGCGGTGCTGGAAGCCTTGCTTGAAAAGTACGCTGACGACGGCGTAATGAACCTCGACGACCCGGGCGTCCTCAAAATCGCCCCCTTCAGCGCCATGGGAAGCGTGGTTGAACTCATCCGCGCTTTCGGGGGAAAACCCGGGTTCGAGCAGGCCGTCCACGATCTGCAATCTGCCATTTATCAGGATACCGCATAGCCCATGTCCGTCCGCACCCTTGTAAAATCGATCCAGGACATCATGCGCAAGGACACCGGCGTTGACGGTGACGCCCAGCGCATCAGCCAGCTTTGCTGGATGTTCTTCCTCAAAATCATCGATGATCAGGACCAGGAACTCGAAATCACCGCGACCGCCTACCGCTCCCCCATCCCGGAAGCCCTGCAATGGCGCAGCTGGGCAGCCGACCCGGAAGGCATCACCGGCGACGCGCTGACCGCGTTCATCAACGCCGAGCTGTTCCCCGCCCTCAAATCCCTGCCCTTGACCGGCCAACCGGGGGACCGCGCCCGCGTCGTCCGCGATGTTTTTGAAGACGCCTACAACTACATGAAATCTGGCCAGTTGATGCGCCAGATCGTCAACAAGATCGCCCAGGTCGATTTCAACAACCTCGCCGAGCGCCAGCATTTTGGCGATATTTACGAACAAATCCTGACGGACCTGCAATCGGCGGGCAATGCCGGGGAATATTACACCCCGCGCGCCGTCACCGCTTTCATGGTCGATCGGATTGACCCGCATCCCGGTGAAACCCTGTTCGACCCCGCCTGCGGCACGGGCGGCTTTCTGACCTGTTCGATCCGCCATATGCGTGATCGTTACGTGAAGACCCCGTCCCAGGAAGCGGCCTTGCAAGCCGGCCTGCGCGCGGTGGAAAAAAAGCAGCTGCCGCATATGCTCTGCGTTACCAACATGCTGCTGCATGGCATTGAAGACCCGGGTTTCGTTCGCCACGACAACACCCTGGCGCGGCCTTATATCAGCTACACCCAGTCCGATCGGGTCGATATCGTGCTGACCAATCCGCCCTTTGGCGGACGCGAAGAAGATGGCATCGAATCGAACTTCCCCACCCAGTTCCGCACCCGCGAAACTGCCGATCTGTTCCTGGCGTTGATCGTCCGCCTGCTCAAAACCGACGGCCGCGCCGCCGTGGTGTTGCCCGATGGCACCTTGTTTGGTGAAGGCGTCAAAACCCGCCTGAAGGAAGCCCTGATGGAGGAATGCAACCTCCACACCATCGTCCGTCTGCCCAATTCAGTGTTCAAGCCCTATGCCTCCATCGGCACTAATTTGCTGTTCTTCGAGAAGGGCACGCCGACCAAAGACATCTGGTTTTACGAACATCGCGTGCCCGACGGCCAGAAAGCCTATTCGATGACCAGGCCGATCCGCTTTGATCATTTTCAGCCTTGCATCGACTGGTGGGGTGGCGCCCAGCGGCAGGGCAGGGTGGACACGCCGCAAGCTTGGAAAGTCACCGCGGGGGACATCAAAGCGCGTGGCTACAACCTCGATATCAAGAACCCGCATACCGTGGCGGATGATCATGGCGACCCGGCAGCGCTGCTGGCCAGCCTGCATGCGGCGGAGGCCGAGGCCGGCGCTTTGCGTGACCAGTTGCGCGCCATCCTGGGCGAAGCCCTGGCGCGCTGATCCAGTTTCCGTGTTAATCTGCGGCACTTGCCGCCCCCAGCCGAGGCCACCATGCACGCCTTGATTGCCACCCGTCGCGAGGAAATCGCTCAACTCTGCCGCCAGTTCGCGGTGCAGCGGCTGGACGTGTTCGGCTCCGCCGCGCGGGGCACTGATTTTGACCCTGCGACCAGCGATGTAGATTTCCTGGTGGATTTCGCGGCCGACGCCGACGCCCAGCATATCGCCCGTAGTATGGACCTGACCGACGCCTTGGCGAAGCTGCTTGGCCGCAAGGTCGATCTGGTCGAACGTCGTGCCATCGCCGCCAGTCGAAACTACATTCGCCGCCGCCATATTCTGGCGCAGGCTGAGCCACTTTATGAATGAGCTAGCGGCGCTCCGCGACGCCGCATTGCTGCTCGATATGCGGCTCGCTGCCGGCGATGCGATGCAGTTTGTCGCAGGGATGGACGAAGCCGCCTTCCTGGCCAGCACGCTGCATCAAAGTGCCGTCATCCGCATGCTTGAGGTTCTCGGTGAAGCAGCCAACAAAATCTCGTTCGAACGACAGGCGGCACATCCCGACATCCCTTGGCGGGAGATGATTGGGATGCGCAACCAGTTGATCCATGGCTATGCGGATATACGGCTGGATGTCGTATGGCGTGTGGTGCAGGACCGCCTGCCGCCGTTGATCGCGATATTGCTGCCCCTCATTCCTCCAAACGATGACGGCATTTCATGACGCCGCGCCAACGCCGGATCCCGCACCAGATATGAACGCCGACCGTCTGTTGGCACACTATGACCAGATCGCTGACGCGCCGGGCGCGATTGCGCGGCTGCGGCGGTTTGTTCTTGATTTGGCCGTGCGCGGGAAGTTGGTGCCGCAAGACTCGAGGGATGAACCGGCGTCGGAACTGCTGAAGCGGATCGCGAGGGAGAAGGCGCGGGCGGGAACGCGTGAAAAGAACATTGATGAAATTGACAACGAAGAAGAACTCGGGGAGCCTCCGCCAAAATGGTGCGTGGTCCCTTTGATTGCCTTAGGTTCATGGGCGATAGGGAGCGGATTCCCGAAGAATGAGCAAGGCCTCGAAAGTGGGCCATATTTCTTCCTGAAGGTCAGTGACATGAACCTGCCGGGAAACGAAAAATATATCACAGCGTCAAACAATTTTATTGATAACGATGCCGCGCGGCGAATGCGAGCAAAAATCCATCCACCCGGAACGATCATTTTCCCAAAGATCGGCGGAGCAATCGCCACCAACAAACGACGTATCCTGACTAGGGATTCGGCAATTGACAATAATTGCTTGGGCATCACTATTTCAGGTGCTTTGAACGTCGAGTGGGCATTTTTGCTTTTGACGGCACTCGACTTCACGAGATACCAGGTGGGAACTGCGGTGCCCGCGTTGCAACAAAGTGTGCTTGAACGGATAGTGGTAGGCGTTCCACCCCTCGCCGAGCAGCACCGCATCGTCGCCAAGGTCGATGAACTCATGGCCCTGTGCGACCGGTTGGCGGCGGTGCGGGAAGCGCGGGAGGCGACGCGCAACCAACTGGCGGCGGCCAGCCTCGCCCGCCTCAATACCCCCGACCCCGAAACCTTCCCCACCGACGCAGGCTTCGCCCTCAACGTACTCTCGGCCCTAACCGCCCGCCCCGACCAGATCAAGCAACTCCGCCAAACCATCCTCAACCTCGCCGTGCGCGGCAAGTTGATGCCGCAGGACCCTGGGGACGAACCAGCATCGGAATTGTTGAAGCGGATCGCGAAGGAGAAGGCGCGTCTTGTCAAAGAGGCAAAGGCCAAGCGCCAGGATGCATTGCCTGAAATCGACCTCGATCAGGCGCCATTTGATCTTCCCGACGGATGGGCATGGGGACGATTTCCCGAACTAGGTACATTTGGTAGAGGAAAATCGAGACATCGACCCCGCAATGATCCTGCGCTGTTCAATGATGGTGAACACTTAATGATCCAGACAGGCGATGTTGCCCGATCACAAGGTGTCATCGAGACTTATACTAGCAAGTATAATGACTTCGGGTTATCCCAGAGCTTCAAATGGCCGCGTGGAACGCTTTGCATCACAATTGCCGCGAACATCGCGGATAGCGGGATTTTGAGCTTTGATGCCTGTTTCCCGGATAGCGTCGTTGGATTCGTTCCGGCGTCGATGTTCAACAACGCGAGGTACTTTGAATATTTCGTACGAACGGCGAAAGCGAACCTCTTGGAGTTCGCGCCAGCAACGGCACAGAAGAACATCAACCTCGAAATTTTGACGCAGGTTCTTTTGCCTCTCCCACCCCTGGCCGAACAACACCGCATCGTCGCCAAAGTCGACGAACTCATGGCGATCTGCGACCAACTCGAAGCCTGCCTCACCACCGCCACCACCACCCGCACCAGCCTGCTCGAAGCCGTCCTGGCCGAAGCCCTGGCCCCGCCCGAATCGATCGCCGCCTAAGCCGCTCGATCCCCCCCACTACGACCGCAACGGCACATCCCGCATCAGCGCCGTCACGCACGCTGCCAGCGCCGTCACTACCGCGCACACGTAAAACGCGGTGTGAAACCCGCCAGCCAGCGCATCCCGCACCACGCCCGCTAACCCGGCCGGGATCGCCACCGCCCCCGCGCCATGCACCGACCCGAGATCGATTTTCCCCGCCAGCGCCGTCCCCGCCAACCGTGCCGAGAACCCAACCGCCAGCACCGCCCCCACCAAGGTGCCGCCTACCGCGCTGCCGAGGCTGCGCAGCAGCAGCAGCGCCCCGGTCGCGGCGCCAATATCGCGGCGCTCACACGCATTCTGCACCACCACGGCGCTGTTCGGCATGCACACGCCAATCCCGAGGCCGATCACCGCGATTTCCGCCAGCACCAGGCCAATCGGTGTGATGCTATCGACCATCGCCAGCAGCAGAAACCCAACCGTCGCAATGCTCAGCCCGGTCAGCATGATTTTCTTCACCCGGCCAAAGCGCCGCGCGAACTGCCCGCCGAGAAACGCGCCAAAGGTCGAGACCACCAGCAGCGGCACCAACTGCGTCCCGGATGCCGCTTCCCCCGCGCCGCGCACCATCTGGAAAAACAGCGGCAGCAGAAACGTCGCTCCCAGCATCGCGGCCGAGCCGAGCGCGCCGATCACAATTCCGCTCACGATCATCGGGTTGGCAAAGAGCCGTGGCGGCAGCAGCGGATCGGACGCATCGGCGATGGTCGGGGTGGCGTCCATGGGGTCCAGGCCTTTGCTGCAACGCAGCATGCTAGAACCGCATAGGCGAGCCGTCCAGGATGGCTGGCGCATCCGGGGGCAAGGTTGCAGACTGTGACCAACAGGGAAGGGGCCGAACCGACAACATGCTGCCAGCGAGCGATAAGCGGCCCCATAATCGCCTGCTGATTACGCTGTGCGTGATGATGGGCAATTTGATGCAGTCGCTCGACAGCTCCATCGCCAACGTGTCG
>JANXRN010000284.1 GCA_025352995.1 Acetobacteraceae bacterium | reverse complement strand
GGGTTCTAGCAATGGCTTGGCCGCCTGTCCATGAACCAAAATGATCCAGACGCGATCACGGTTTCTTGCGCAGGCCGAGTCGATTGAGGATCACATCGCGCACCCCGCCGGCGGCTTCTACGGCCACCACCACCGCGACATCGACCCACAAGCCGTTCAGGGTGTTTTTCGGCACCTGGATCAACTGGGCGATCTTGCCGGCTTCGGCGCCCTGATCGTCCTGGATCACCCAGGTGATTTCCACGCTTTCCTGCCCGCCCGGCAGTGGCCCGACTTTGACAATGCCCGCGACGGTGAAGTCCGGCCGTTCCGGCTTATCCAACACTGTCAGGCCGAATTGCGGCAGTTCGCGCCGCATCTGTCGCGCGAGCGAAATATTCCCGTCCCCCGGCGCGCCGGTGACATCCGGCACGTAAATCCGCGCCGGGCGATTGACCAGGCTGGTCGGATCATTCTGCCGCCGTGCCGCTTCAATCCCGGTGAGCGCGGTGCCGAGCGTTGGCACGGTGGCGCTGACAATCCGGCCCAATACCGCTGGGGTTTGGTCGGTCCAGTCGGCTTCGGCCATGGTGGCGCCGGCAATGCGCCCGCGTTCAGCGCCAGACGGATCATGGATGACATAGGCCGGGGCCACCAGGCCGGACGCGCTTTGCGCCGTGATTTCCACCACCCAGTCCCCCGGGGCAGCCGGCTGCGCGAAGGCCGGAACTTCCAGGCCGCGCAAGCCGATGGTCAGCGCGGTGGCCAACTGTGCCGCGCGGGTCGGGTCAAGCAGCGCCGTCTTCGATGTCGGGATTGCCAACCGCGCCGGCGGGGGGGCGACCAGATGCACCGACGCGCCCACCGGCCCATCGAACGCACGCGGCAAGCTGCCGCACCCGGCGAGTGCCAGCAGTGCTGCCAGCAGCGCGTTACGCCAGAACACAGGACACCAGCATGGCAAGCAGCAGCAGGATGACGAAGAAATACATGTATGGCATTGGGGCAATCGTCACAGGGTGATCACCGAAATCTGATGCCCGATCGGCCCGGATTTGGCCAGGGTGCGGCGGCGATGGCTGAAGAACCGATCTTCCTCGGCGAGCGTATCAAGCCCGAGCGCGGCGACCTTACCCACGCGGGCGTCGCTCAACCGCCGGACGCAATAGCCCGCCAGATCGAACTGCCAATGCCCTTCACGAACGCCATCGCTGAAAAACCGCGCGTCCGCCACATCGTACGCCAGGACCGGATCGCGCAGATCGGCGGATACCTCATAAGATGCCTGCCCAATGCACGGCCCAACCACGGCCGCGATATTGCCCAGCGTCGCGCCCAGCCCGCACATGGCGGCAAGCGTCGATTCCAGCACCCCGCCCACCGCGCCACGCCATCCGGCATGCGCTGCCCCGACCACGCCGGCGGTGCGGTCAGCAAACAGCACCGGCGCGCAATCGGCGGTGATAATCCCAAGCGCGATGCCGGATTGCGCGGTCACAAAGGCGTCCGCGCGCGGCCCCTCGCCCGGCTGCCAAGGCGCTGTCACCACCACAGTCGCGTCGCCATGCACCTGGGTCAGCCCCAAAAGCGCGTCCGGCGCCGCACCCACTGCACGCGCGGCTCGGGCGCGGTTTTCCAGCACATTTTCCCGTGAATCCTGCCCCGACAGCGAACAATTGAGGCTCCCAAACGGCCCGACCGACACCCCACCACGCCGAGTGAAGAACCCGTGCGGGACCGTCAAAAGCGGGCTTGCGACAAACTCGGCGGTCATGCGGTAAATCCTGGTGGCGCGGGCAAGTCAGGGTGGCTGATGCACAGCGCCTTGAACAGTCGCCCCATCTGGTCAGGCTCCGCCAGTCGCCGCGCCGTGTCCAGCATCGCCGCCCCTGCGGCCGGCAGCATGGTCCGCGCCAGGACCCCGGTGCGCTGGAACAGGCCAAGCCGGGTCAGGAACAGGCCTTGCGCCAGCGGCCCGTGCACTGCGGCGCCACGCGCGGCGCGCGCCAGCGCCGCGAAATCCACATGCGCAGTCAGATCGGCAGCCCCCGGATTGGCCAGCGGATCGGCTGTCGCGCCACCGCGCAAAGCTTGCAAACTGTCGCCAGGCGCAGATTCTTCCGGCCCGTAATCGATGAACAAAGCGGCCCCACCTTGGGATGCAATCCGAGCAGCCAAACGCGCGACAATAGAAGCAGCAACGTCGCCAACCTCCACCACATCACCATCCCGTAGGGCGGATAAGCCCTTGCGCCATCCGCCATCCTGATGCGTGCCGAGAAACTGGCGGATGGCGCAAGCGCTTATCCGCCCTACGGCAAACGCCCCATCGGCAACATAGCGTTCGCCCCAGCCATCGCCTTGCCGGACAAACTGCCGGATCGGCAGCGCATCCAAGAACTCATTGGCCAGCAAAATCATCGGCCCGTCCGGCAAACTCCCCACCTCGTCGTGAAACACCGCCCCCGGCACCGCGCCGGCCTGGACCGCGCGCAGCCGCGGTGAAGTCTCCACCAGATGCACGCGCAACGCCGTCGCAAA
>JANXRN010000033.1 GCA_025352995.1 Acetobacteraceae bacterium | reverse complement strand
GCAAGGGCCTGCTGATCGGCGTCGACCTGGTTACCGACCGGGTCACCAAGAACCAGCTCGGCAATGCTGAAATGGCGTCAGTGGTGGATTTTTGCCGCAAGAACGGCGTGATCGTCGGCCGCGCCGGTGGCGGACGGCTTTACAGCAACACCATCACGCTCTGCCCGCCGTTGGTCATCACCCGCGCCGAGTGCGACCGGATTGTCGAAACGCTCGACCGCGCGTTGGGCGCGATCGGGAAGTAAGCAGTTCTTTTTGTGAACAAAAAGAACCAAAAAAACTTTCTATCCATTCCTTGCCGTTGGCGTGCGTCCCCCCTCAACAGCGGAGCGCTCGGAACCAAAGTGGAAAAGTTTTTTTGCTTCTTTTTGTTCACAAAAAGAAGACCTTCCTTCTCGCTTACCCCTTAGACCGCCGCCGCAACCAAAGCTCATGCCCGGCGAAAGATGGCCCGGCAATGAACAGCGGAATAATGTAGTAGTAAAGCCGAAACACCACGATCCCGCTAACGATCGTCGGCGTATCGAGATAGGGCGCCAACCCAATCAGGATGGCGGTATCGAACACCCCGATCCCGCCCGGCAGGCTCGCGAGAATGCCGGCGCTGTAGGAGGCGAGGTATATCCCCAGAAACCGCGTGAAGGTCAGACCAGGCGCTGCCGGCAGCAAGACGAAGAAAATCCCCGCCGTCACCGCCACATCCACCGTTGCAAGAGCGATCTGCAACAACGCCAGCTTGATGTTCGGCAATTCCAGATCGGTGCCGAACAGGTGAACCTTCCCGAGCAGCTTGGACAGCACAATATAGGTCAGGCTCAGCGCCCACAGCAGCGCGCCGATCGCGTAGAGCGCCCAGATTGGCAGCAATTCGCCGAAGAACGGAATGGCGCGCGGCTCGATGAACAAGATCAGCCCGGCGAGCGGGAGGGCGCCCAGCCCGAAGGTGAAGGCGCAGAACGCGATCACCTTGCCGATTTCGACCGGCGCCAGTCCCCAATGGGCGTAAAGCCGATAGCGGACCGCCGCGCCGGATACTGCCGCAACCCCGATATTATGCGCGAGCGTATAGGCGCAGAAGGACGCAAAGGCATTGCGCGCGTAACTCACCGGGCGGCCGGCGTAAACCGTGCCGAGCCGGTCATAAACCGTGAGGATGGCGTAGGCGAGCAAAGTGCAGCCGACCCCGGCCAGCAATGCGGTATTGGGGATTGCCGCCATCGCGGCCTCGATATCGGCGAGCTTCAGATGGCGGAATTCCTTTTGCAGCACGTAGATCGCGCCGGCGAGCAACGCCAGCCCGAGCAATGTCGGCAGAACCTGCCATAATCGTTTGGCGTTCATGCGGCTTCGGCGAGCCTGGTGTCGATCAGCGCGACGGTTTCGGCGATGCCATAAATCGCGATGAACTGGCCAAAGCGCGGGCCATCGGGCTGGCCGAGCAGCACCTGATAAAGGCAGGCGAAGAAGCCGCGCAGTTCAGCGAACGGATGGCGTTTGCCGATATCGTATAGCAGGTTCTGCAACTCCTCCGCACTTGCCGTTATGGGCGTTGCGCGCAAACGCGTAGCAAGGTCTTCGAGCGCTGCTCGCTCGGTTGCGTCCGGCGCGCGGAATTGCTTCTTCGGCGCAATGAAGTCGCGGTAATAGACCAGGGCGTAATCCACCAGCCGCGCCAGCATCGGCATGGTATCGGGCGTTGCCTCCGGGCTGTAGCGGCGGATGAAGCCCCAGAGGATTTCCGGGTTTTCGGCATTCACCACGCTCGCCAGATTGAGCAGCATGGCAAATGACAGCGGCGAGAATGCCGCGTTCGGCACCCGCCCCGAATGGATATGCCAGGCCGGGTTGGTGGCGCGCTCGGGTTCGGCCTGGGTCAGCGATTTCGCCGCGTTGCTGATATACTCATCAACCGCTTTGGGGATCACGTCGAAATAGAGCCGCTTGGCGCGGCCGGGCTGGTTGAACATGAACTGGCCAAGGCTTTCCGGCGGGGCGTAGCGCAGCCATTCCTCAACCCCGAGACCGTTGCCTTTGGACTTGCTGATCTTCTGCGCCTGTTCGTCGAGGAACAGTTCATACGTAAACCCAACCGGCGGCGTGCTGCCCAGGATGCGGCATATGCGGCCCGATAGGCGCACGCTGTCGATCAGATCTTTGCCCGACATTTCGTAGTCCACGCCGAGCGCATGCCAGCGCATCGCCCAATCGGCCTTCCACTGGCATTTGGCGGCACCGCCGGTGACCAGGGTTTCGAACCGCTCCCCACTTTCCGGATCGGTCCAGACGATGCTGCCGGCAGCCGCATCGAACTGATCGATCCGCACCTGCATCACCACGCCAGTTTTGGGATGGATCGGCAGCAGCGGCGAATAGGTCGCCTGGCGTTCGGCGCCCAGCGTCGGCTTGATCACGGCCACGATCTCGTCATGCCGTTCCAGAATCAGCCGCAACGTCGCGTCGAACCGGCCGGCGGCGTAGTAATCGGTCGCCGAGGCAAACTCATATTCAAAGCCGAATCCATCGAGGAAGGTCTGCAACCTCGCATTGTTGTGGGCGCCCAGGCTCGCATGGGTGCCGAACGGATCGGGGATTCGCGACAGCGGCTGGCCAAGATATCCCGCCAGCATGTCCTTGTTGGGCAAATTATCCGGGACCTTGCGCAGCCCGTCCATATCGTCGCTGAACGCCAGCAGCTTGCTGGGCTTGCCGGTCAATTCAGTGTAAGCGCGGCGCACCCAACTGGTCCGTGCAACCTCCCCAAAAGTGCCGATATGCGGAAGGCCGGACGGGCCGTAGCCGGTTTCGAACAAGGCCTCGGTTTTGCCGGAGGCGGCCAGGCGCTCGACAAGTTTCTGGGCTTCCTCGAACGGCCAGGATTTTGGGATAGGCGAGCCGACATGTTCTGACATGGCGCGCAAGCTATGGATGCGGCCCGGCTTGGTCAATCGGCCCGCTTGGTCAATTGACCGGCGGGCCTATAGTAAGGGTGATGTCCTCCGCCACCACCTCGCTGCTGATCCCGGACGGCCCGGCCCTGGTGGCCTGGGTTGGGCGGGCTGCCATCCTGACCGCTGACGGGGAAATGCTGGAACTCGCGCCGGCCGAGGCTGCGCGGCATCTGGCCAGCAGCGCACCACCGTTGCTGGTGCATGCGCCGGCGAGCTTCCGTCGGCTGGGGATCGCCGCCCTGCCCGCGCTCGATCTGCTGGAATTATTCGCCTTCGTCCGTCCGGCAAGCCCGGTGGCGCCAACCCCGCGGGGGCTGGCCCTGGCGCTGGATATGGAGTTGCGCTCGGCCCGCATCGATGACGCCGTCGCATTACTGCCCGATCTCGCCCAGGCATTGCTGGCGCGGCTAGCGGCGGGGCGCGATTTGCCGGTCAATCGCGATGCCGCCGGGTTGGCGGCCCAGATGGGGCGCGGCGGCTGGGGCTGGGCGCCCTATGTGCTGCATGCCCTCGGCCAAGCGAAAGCTGTCCCTAGCCCGCAGGCGCTGCAAGTCTGGCGCCGCCTGCCAGAATGGGAGGACACTGCGGCCCGTCCGCCACCGGGCAGCCAACCCGTGTCGCCGGAAGCTGCGCGCACAAGATTGGCCGCGATGCTCGGCCCCGAGTCGGAACAGCGCCCCGGCCAGGCCGACTACGCCACCGCGGCGGCTGCCGCCTTCGCCCCGCGCATGGCGCAAGGCGAGCCGCATCTGGTGCTGGCCGAAGCCGGCACCGGCACCGGCAAAACCCTGGGCTACATCGCCCCCGCCAGCCTGTGGGCAGAACAGAACCAGGGCGCGGTATGGATCAGCACTTTCACCCGCCATTTGCAGCGCCAAGTCGAAAGTGAACTCAACCGGCTGTTCCCCGACCCGGTCGAGCGCCGCAAGCGGGTGGTGGTGCGCAAGGGCCGGGAAAATTATTTGTGCCTGCTGAATTTGCAGGATGCGGTGGGCAGCGGCAACGCGATGCATGTCGTGCCGCTCGGCCTTATCGCGCGCTGGGCGGCGGCAACCAATGACGGCGACATCCAGGGCGGCGACCTTCCAGGCTGGTTTTCCGAGTTATTCGGCGGCGGCCTGCTGCCCAGCCTGGGCGACCGGCGCGGTGAATGCCTGCATGGCGGCTGCGAGCATTGGAAGCGCTGCTTCGTCGAACATTCCATCCGTCGCGCCCGCACCGCCCAACTTGTCGTCGCCAACCACGCGCTGGTGATGGCGCAGGCGGTGTGGGGCGGGCTGGATGATGCGAACGTGCCAAGCCGCTACGTGTTCGACGAAGGCCATCACGTGTTCGATGCCGCCGACAGCGCGTTCTCCGCCGAGCTTTCCGGCACCGAAACCGCCGAGTTGCGCCGCTGGCTGCTCGGCGCGGAAGGCATGCGGTCCCGCGCCCGCGGCCTGCGCGCCCGGGTCGAGGACCTGATCGTTACCGTGCCGGCCTTGCAGGACGCGCTCGATGCGGCGTTGAAGGCCGCCCGCGCGCTGCCGGTTTATGGCTGGTGGGAACGTCTGGGCGACGCCGCGTCCCCCGCCAACCCCACCGAAGCCTTGCTGCACGCGCTGCGCCAGCAGGCGCTGGCCCGCGCGGTAGGGGAAGCCAGCTACGGCGTCATCGAATGCGATCTGGCGCCCGAATTGCCGGAAGTCCGCGATGCCGCGAAGAAGCTGCACGCGGCATTTGTTGTGCTCGGGCGGGCGCTGACAACCTTGCAACAGGGTTTGCTGGCGCGGCTGGATGAAGAACCGGAAGGCGACGCGCCGGAAATGGATCAGGCCACCCGCAGCCGGATCGAAGGCGTGGCGGCGAGCCTGAAACGCCGCGCCGTCGATAGCGTTGCCGCCTGGATTGCGATGCTGGCGCAAATTGGCGCGCCGCCGGCCGAACCCGGCCTGGTGCCGCGCTATGTCAGCTTCCTGCGCCTCGACCGGCGGCCAGGCTTCGGCGATCGCAGCGGCGACCGCGACGTCGGGTTGCATCGCCACTGGCTTGACCCGACCTTGCCGTTCATCACCAGCCTCGCCCAACCCGCGCATGGCATGCTGATCACATCAGCCACCTTGCGCGACGCCGGACTGGCAGACGCCGAATATGCCTGGGAGGAAGCGGAAGCACGGGTTGGCGCGCCGCATCTGGCGGCGCCTGCAATCAGGGTCGCGGTGGCGTCGCCCTTCGACTACGCCGCGCAAACCCGCGCCTTCGTGATCACCGACGTCAACGGGCGCGAACTGGGCGCGCTCGCGTCGGCCTATCGCGCGCTGTTTCTGGCCTCGCGGGGCGGCGGCCTCGGCCTGTTCACCGCAATTTCCCGCCTGCGCGAAGTCCACAAGCGCATTGCCCCCGCGTTGGAGGAAGCCGGCATTCCGGTCTTCGCCCAGCATGTTGATGCGATGGACAACAACACCCTGGTCGATGTGTTCCGCACCGAACACGCCAGTTGCCTGCTCGGCACTGACGCCATGCGCGACGGGGTCGATGTGCCCGGCAGCGCGCTGCGGCTGGTGGTGTATGAACGGGTGCCTTGGCCACGGCCGGATATTTTGCACCGCGAACGGCGGCTCCATCTCGGGCAAGGCGATATTTCCGGCTATGATGACCGGATTGCCCGCATGCGCCTGCGCCAGGGTTTCGGCCGGCTGATCCGGAGTGCGACCGATCGCGGGGTGTTCGTGCTGCTCGATCGGCAGGCGCCAACCCGGCTGCTCTCGGCGTTTCCCGCCGGCGTCACCGTGGTGCGCTGCAAACTGGCCGAGGCGGTAGCGGCGACGGTCGAATTTCTCGGTCAGGCGCCGTGAAATCGTTGCCATACGTCCACAAAATGCGTTTACCGCCGCGCCGCCCTGCGGCAGGATAGCGCCATGCGCTTAAATCCACACAGCTTCGCCTTTACCGCCCTGATCGGGGCGCTGGCCGCTCTGCCGCCGCTGTCGATCGACATGGGGTTGCCAGCGCTTGGCGCCTTGCAATCAGATCTTGGCGCGACGGCCGCGGAAGCTTCGGGCACTTTGTCGCTGTTCCTCTATGGTTTTGCCGCCGGGCAGTTGGTGATGGGGCCGCTGTCGGACCGCTTCGGCCGCCGGCCCGTCATGCTGATGGGACTGGCGATTTACGCGGCCTTCGGCATGGCCTGCGCGGTGGCATGGTCCCCCGGCTGGCTGTTGTTTTTCCGGCTGATTGAAGGGATCGGGGCATCGGGCGGCAGCACGCTTGCGATGGCGATCGTACGCGATCTGTTCACCGGCCAGGCCGGGCGGATCAAGATGTCAGCGGTCAGCATGGTGATCGTCATCGCGCCGATCATCGCCCCCAGCATCGGCGCCACCTTGCTGCAATTCGGCGAATGGCGGTTCATTTACGTCACCCTCGGTCTGTCAGGCATCGCCCTGTTCGTTGCCGCCTATTTCGGACTGGGCGAAACCCACCAAGCCGACCCGGGCAGCCGCATCGACCTGATCGGCCGTTACGCCGCCGTCATCGGCAGCCGGCGCAGCGTTGGCTACGCGCTGATCAACGCGGCCGGGTCAGGCGCGCTGTTTTCCTTTATCGGCACATCGTCGCTGGTGCTGATGGGGCAGATGGGGATGTCGGCGCGCGATTTCGCCCTGACGTTCGCCTTGACCTCGGGCGGCATCCTGCTCGGCTCCACCCTCAATAATATCGCCGCCCGCCGCGCGGTTCCGCCTTGGATTCCGCTTACCGCCGGCCTGTGCCTGGCGCCGCTTGCCGCCATGGCCGCAACCGGGTTTCTGCTCGCCGGCGTGGTCTCACCGCTGACTTTCGTGCCGTTCATCATTCTGGCCGGGATGAGCCGCGGGATGATCAACTCCAACGCTACCCATGCCGCCTTGGAACCAGTGCCGCACCACGCGGGCGCGGCGTCCGCCCTGCTCGGCTTCGCCCAGGTTGCGTCATCCGGCACCGCTGGCGTGCTCGTCGCGCTGGCGTTTCCGCGCTATGGTGCGCTCGCGGTCACGGTGTCGATGGTGATCTATTCGCTGCTGGCGCTGCTGGCCTGGCGGTGGGTCGAAACCCGCCACCCTGCCCTGCACGCAGAAAAAGGCATTTGAGATGACCGACATCGCCTATACCGACAATTATCTCGCAACCTCGGTCGCCGCCCTTGGCGCCTTCGCCGCCGATATCGATGCGCGCGACACCATGGTCGCGATGGCCGCCGACATCGTCACCGCCATGAAAGCCGGCGGCAAGCTGATGATCTGCGGCAATGGCGGCAGTGCGGGCGACAGCCAGCATATCGCCGGCGAGTTCATATCCCGCCTGATGTTTGACCATCCGCCTTTGCCGGCGATTGCGCTGACGGTTGATACCTCGTCGATTACCGCGACCGCGAATGATTATGGATATGAGCATATTTTTACCCGCCAGGTGATCGGGCTGGGACGGCCGGGCGACGTGCTGCTGGGGATTTCGACCTCAGGCAATTCCCCCAATGTGGTGGCGGCGTTGGCCGAGGCCCGGGCGCGCGGGATCGTGACCCATGGGTTTGCCGGCTTGCATGGTGGGAAGATGGTGGAGTTGTGCGACCGGGTGGTGCGGGCGCCATCGACCTGGACGCCGATTATCCAGCAAATTCACATCACCGCCGCCCATATCATGTGCGCGCTGGTGGAGCGCGGGATGTTTCCGGATCTTGCGCCAAGCTAGTGGTGCGATCCTAACGCTCACTACCCGAGCGTTAGGTGATCCGTTCCACCAAATCAAAGGCTAGTGGATAGAATCTGACGGCTCTTTCCGTCAGATTCTATCCACTAGTCCGGGAACAGACCGGCCGGTCAGATCGGCAAACTCACCACCGCCCGCAACCCGCCCCCCGGTCGATTTTCCAGCATTACATCCCCGCCATGCGCGCGCAGGATGTTGCGCGCGATGGTCAAGCCAAGCCCGGTGCCGCCAGTTTCACGATTGCGACTGGCTTCGAGGCGCAGAAAAGCCTGGAACACGTCGTCGAGGCGCTCTTCCGGGATGCCTGGACCGTCATCATCCACCGCCAAATTCACCATGCCCCCGTCGCCGTGCGCCAGCCGAACCCGCGCCACCCCGCCATAATTCAGTGCATTCTGCACCAGATTGACGATGGCGCGTTTAAGCGCGAGCGGGCGGGCATGGATCGGCAGCGTATCGGGGCCGGAATAGGACAGATGCTCGGCGCGATCGGGGAACGTGTCGGACAGTTCGTCGAGCAAGGTGCGCAGCAGTGCCACCAGATCGACGCGGGTGGCGGGTTCATCGGCGGTGATGTCGCGCCCGACGGCAAGGGTTGCCGAGACCATCGCCTGAAGCTCATCAAGATCAGACAGCATGCGGGCGCGCAGATCGTCATCATCGACGAATTCGGCGCGCAACTTCAGCCGGGTGATCGGGGTGCGCAGATCATGGCCGATGGCGGTCAGCATGAAGGTGCGGTCCTGCACGAAGCGGCGGATGCGCAGCGCCATGGTGTTGAAGGCGACGGCGGCGGCAGCAAGTTCAGTCGGGCCGCCTTCGCTCAGCGCAGGCGCGTTGACATCGCGGCCCAGCGCGTCGGCGGCGGCAGCCAGCGTGCCGACCGGGCGGATCATGCGGCGCACTGCCCACATGCTGCCGCCGGCGGCAACCATCGTCATCAGCAGGAAGGCGGCGAGGAAATTGCCCGACTGCCAGGGCCGTGGGGTCGGCATGCTGATCGTCATGTTAAGCCAGGCACCGTCCGGCATATGGAACCCGACGACAAAGGCTTCTTTTTGCGGACCGCCAAGAATGGCAATTTCGCTCGGGCGCTGGGCCTGCGGCATTGGCACCAGCAGCATGTCGGCACGGAACTGACGCTCGATCGGGGCGGAGCTGAACTGGAATTCGGTCACCGGCGGATCACGTTCCAGCTGGGCGGACACACCTTCAGACATCTCGGCGCCGGCAAGGGTGGCGGCGGCCTGGCCTTGTATCGACAAGAATACCACACGATAAAGGCTGATCGCCTGCACCGCGGCATCGCGCTGCTGGGCAAGGATCAGCAAATCCTGACGGTCAAGTGCATGAATGGCCAGGCCCGCAGCTTGGGCCAGCATCATACTTGTTAATAGCACCAACGCCGTGCGTCCGGCAAGGCTTTTCGGCCAAAGCTGAACCCGCAGCCAGGACCGGCGCGCTGGCAGGGCGGACTGGTCGGTCATCCCGCCGCCGTCAGCCTCAGGCGCGCGGGATCATTGGCGGACAACCTCAGCCGCCAACACGTAACCCCCGCCGCGCACGGTCTTGATCAGCTGTGCGTGGCGGCCATCATCTTCGAGCTTGCGACGCAAGCGGCTGATCGCCACGTCGATCGCCCGATCGAACGGCCCGGTCTGCCGGCCGCGCAGCAAGTCCATCAACATGTCGCGGGTCAACACCTGGTTGGCGCGCTCGACCAGGATCACCAGCAATTCATACTCGCCCCCGGTCAGCGGGGTTTCCACCCCATCGGGGCTGAGCAGCCGCCGGCGGGACAGTTCCAGCACCCAGCCACCGAAACTGAGCTTGTTGAACTTGCCGAAGCCTTTTTCTTCCGCCGGATCATTGGCGCGACGCATCACCGCGCGGATCCGGGCGAGCAACTCGCGCGGGTTGAACGGCTTGGCGAGATAGTCATCGGCGCCGAGTTCAAGCCCGACAATCCGATCAATTTCTTCGCCAAGGGCGGTCAGCATGACGATCGGGACGTCGGACTGGCGGCGGAGTGCGCGGGCAAATTCCAGCCCGCTTTCGCCAGGCAGCATCAGGTCGAGCACGACCAGCTGGAACGACGATTGGCTCAGCGCCTTGCGCGCCTCGGCGGCATCGCGCACGGTCGTGACATGAAAACTCTCCCGCTCCAGGAAGCGTGCCAACAGGTCACGGATTTCGCGATCATCATCGACCACCAGAATATGGGGCGGGACGGCCTGTGCCGACAGGCGGGCGCTCGGCAGGTCGAAACCTTGCATCATAACGACATTCTAGACAGGAAATACCGGACTTGAAACAGCTTCTTCGCAACCCGACGCCGGCATGGGGGTTGGGGTGATGGATTTTCCGCACCCGCCGGCCGAGGCCATTGAAGGATTGCGGCTGTTGACCGCGGCCGACCCCGATCTTGCCGGCATTCTTCCCGCTGCCGGGCCGTTGCCGTGGCGGGTGCGGCCGGCGGGATTTACCGGCCTGTTGCAGGCAATTGTCGGCCAGCAGATCAGCAATGCGGCCGCGGCCGCCATCTGGCGCCGGCTGCAAGCGGTGCCCGGCGCGCTCGATCCGGTGCAGCTCTTGCAGTTTGATCCCAGCGTTCTGCAAGGTGCGGGCCTGTCGCGGCCCAAAGTCGCGCATGCGTTTTCCCTCGCCGAAGCCTTCGCCAGCGGCCATCTGGCAACCGAGGCGCTGGCGGCGATGGATGATGAAGCCGCAATCGCGCGGATCTGCACCGTGCGCGGCATGGGGCGTTGGTCGGCGGAGGTCTATTTGCTGTTCGCGCTCGGGCGGCTGGACGTGTTTCCTGGCGGCGATCTGGCGTTGGCGGCCTCCGTCACCGATATCAAGCGGCTCAATGCGCGGCCCAAGCCCAAGCCATTGGCAGCGCTCGCCGAACAATGGCAGCCCTGGCGCGGCCTCGCGGCCCGACTGCTTTGGCACCATTGGCGCTTCCTGACCGGCCGGCCAGCGATGGATGATCTGCCGCTGGTCTGATTGCGCCGCGGAACGATTGCTTCACCATTTCGGGCGATGCTGGGTCATGGCCCTCAGCCCGTGCACCCCATCTCTGCTCGATAGCTTCCAGCCCGCCAGCTTTCGCGAGCGTGGGGCGATGGTGCCGTTTACCACCCCGGTGCTCGGCGGCGCGCGGGTGCGCCTGGATGCGCGCCAGCAGATCGAGCTGATCATTTGCAATCCGTCCGGCGGGCGCGGGGTTTATATCCTGCCGCTGGCGGCGCTTGAGGCGTTTTGTCAGCCAAGCCTGTTTGACCGCGCCCTGATCGCGGCGATCAACGGGCTCGGCGCAATCAGCCCCGCCGGATTGCGCAAAGCAACGCGGGATACCATGGCGGGGGGTCTCGCCGGGCGGGCCGCGCAACATAGCGCGAGCCAGGCAACGCCGCAGGCGCAGGCCCTGCAGCGCCAGGCCCGTGCAGCTTTGCGCCAGATGTTGCAGGATCAGCTTGGGGGCGTCGATTCCCCTGCCTCGATCACCTTGTTGGCAACGCGGCTTGGCCTGCCGCGAGACATTATTGATGCGGCGTTGCGGGCCTTGGCCGATCTGTTCGCCGAAATCGGCATTGATATCGCCGTGGCGTCCCCGCTGGCAGCGCCGCGCGCACGGCTCGATGATCTCGCCAGGCGGGTGCAGGCAAGCCTGCCATGGCTTGAAGGGCGTGGCGCCCGGGATGTCGGGGAATTGCACGCTAACTTGCGCCAATTCGCCGCCGGCGGCAAAAATCTCGACCGCGATATCGCCGGACTGCTGGCCGATGTGCCGACCATGATTGCTGATTTCACCAGCACCCCCCTGCTGGTCGTCGACCGCCTGGCCCGGGTGGACTGGCTGTTCGATGGCTGGGATCGCATCGCCGCGCTGTGGCGGGACAGCACCGCCGCCGGCCCGCTGCCATCGCGGGCGGTGCTTGCCGAAATCCTGGCGCAAGTGCCGGTCTTGCCGTCCGAGGCACTTGCCTGGATCGGCATTGCCCCGCCCGCCACACCAAATACAAAAACCGGCCCCTTGCCGCCGGATGATCAGCGCATGGCACTGTCGCTGGGCGATTTGCTCGCCCGCAATGAACGTGTGCTGGCGGCCTTGACCTGACGGAGACCTCAGCATGACAGGATTGGGCTCGGATTTACGAGCCATGCGCGGTGATCTGCATGGCGCGGCCGATCGGCAATTGACCCAAGTCGTCGCCATGCTCGATGGGTTGACCAATCGGGGGGAGGCTGATGGCCTCATCGCCGCGCTGCGTCCGCGCCTGGCGCGGCTGCGCCCACCCCGGCCGCTCAACTTCCATCGCATCCTGTTCATCCCGTTCGATCCGCTGATCGTGCCCGTCGCTGCCTGGTCGCGCGATGCGCCGGTCGTGCCGCGCACAATCTTGCGGCCACTCGGCGATCTGGTGCGTGCGTCGTCGCCGGAGCGGACCATGGCAATCGATCGCCTGCTCGCCGAGCACCAGCACGATAATCTCGCCAAGACCTTACGCGTCGGCAAAATTCTGTGGCCGCTGGCCGCCGAGGCCCTGCTGTCGGCCACCATGCAAGATGACTGGCAGGCGAGCAGCGGATTGCGCGAGGCCGATTTCCAGCCGCTATGCCATAGCATCGGCACCATCCTGCGCCATGTGCCGGCATTGTTTGACATGCTGGTCGCCGACACTGCCGGCGTGACCTTGCTGGCCGACGATCTGGCGCAGTTCATGGCGCCGTTCGCCGATGCCGACCCGCGCACCATGGCGATGCTGGTGGCCATCCTGAATATGCGCTTGCCGCATGTTGGCGCGGTCCGCGCGCTCAACCAGGCAATGGGCGCCGATACCGGCACCCCGCATCTGCGGCTGGCGGCGAACCAAGCGCATGATTTCATTTTGCACACGCTTGAAACCGCACCGCCACCGTCGGCCAATCTGGCGCAGGCGGAAGCCGAAATCACCCAACTGGCGGCGATGATTGATGCCCAGGCGCAGCATTTCCGTGATCGACCAGCCCAGCTGGCGCGGATCGCCGCGGCCCGCACCAAGCTCAATGCCGCCTGCCGCAGCCACTTCGTCGATTTGCTCGCCGAACAAGTCCTGGCGCCAATCAGCCAGATCGCGACCGCCGATGACAGCATGATTGACGGGTTCGAACGCGACGCCCGCGCCTTGCGCCGGTTCGACCTAGCCGCCCGCAAGCTGGGTGGCGGGGCAAGCTATGATCTGGCGCTGCGGGCGAGTGCCGAAAAACTGCGCCCCGATGCCGCCGACAGCGCCACCACTCGGATCGACAAGCTGCGCCTGGCGGAAATCCTACTCGGTTCGGCGGCTGCTGCCGGGCTGGGGTAGAGTCTGTTCTCGCGATCTTTATCCATTCCGGCCGTTGGCGTGCGTCCCGCCGCAACAGCGAAGCGCTCCGAACCAAAGTAGAAAAGTTTTTTTGCTCCTTTTTTTTCAAAAAAAGGAGTGCTTACTTGTCTTAAATCCTCCTGCAACAACGGCCACGAAGACCCTGGGCAGTTACGGAAAATCTAAGCAATCTGCAAATTCTGCACGACCGTTTCAAGCTCGCCAAAGCTCGGCATATATTGCGTCGGCACCATCTTCCGTCCGGTTTCGACGCTGACCTGCGGGGCGTTGCCGTGCAGATGCGCGACCAGCACCGCCCGGACCACCTCGAGAAACTTGCTCTCCTCCTCGACCACGCTCTTGATCCTGGTGGCGAACGGCCCGGCCATGCCATAGGCCAGCAACACGCCAAGAAAGGTGCCGACCAGCGCCCCGCCGATCATTTCGCCAAGCACCGCCGGTGGTTCGTTGATGTGCGACATGGTTTTGATGACGCCGAGCACGGCCGCCACAATCCCGAGTGCGGGCAAGGCATCGGCCATGCTTTGCAGTGCGTGGGACGGGTGCATTTCCTCATGCAGGGTTTTCTTGAGCTCGCGGCCCATCAAATCCTCGATCTGATTGGGATCATCCGCGTTCATCCCAAACATGCGCAAGTAATCACAAATCAGATCGCGCACGTGATGGTTCTTCGCAAGTTTGGGGAATTTCTGAAAGGCGATGCTTTCGTCGGGTTTTTCGATATGCGCTTCCAACGCCATCGCGCCCTTGGTGCTCGCCAGCCTGACGAAAAAGTAAAGCAGGCTGAGCAACTCGATATAATCCGGCTTGTGATAGGCTGCGCCCTTCAGCATTTTACCGAACGCGCCGAGCGTGTGCTTCACATCATGCATGGAATTGGACATCAGGAAGGTGCCGATCGCCGCCCCCAGGATCGTCCAAAGTTCGAACGGCATGGCTTCGAGCAGCGGTTCCATTGCGCCACCGGACACGATGTAGCTGCCGAAAACGCACACGAACAGGAACAGCAAGCCGCCAATCGTCAGCATTGGTTTGCATCACCCAAAGAATTCATTTCGCCGGCTCCTTCGGCGTCCAGACCGGCTTGAAACTGCGCAGCACAGTGATCGCGATGCGGCGATTGGCTGCGGCCAGCGGATCGGCCGGCAGCAGCGGATCGCGGTCGGCATTGCCGGTAACGCTGCGGAAGCGGCCTTCGGCCATGCCGGTATCGATCATCAGCCGGCGCGTCGCGTTGGCGCGTTCGGATGACAATTCCCAATTCGTTTTGTCGCTGCCCTTGAACGGCGCCGCATCAGTGTGGCCGGAAATCGAAATCGCTTCGGGCAATTTGTTCAGGATCGGCACCACGCTTTGCAGCAGCAATTTGGCGCGATCGAGGATGACTGCCGAGCCGGTGGCGAACATCGGGCGCTTTTCTTCGTCATGCAGCTGAATGCGCAGCCCTTCCGGGGTCTCATCGATGGCCAATTGATCGGCGAGTTCGGCCAGCCGCGGATCGGTGCGCAAAGCGGCGCGGATTGCCTGGCTTGCCTGTTCGAAGGCTTTCGCTTCCCGCCGTTCGATTTCGGCGCGCAGGGCTGCTTCATCGATGGCCGCACCCGGGCGCTGCGGGTTGGGTGCGCCAACGCCGGCATTGGCGAGGAAGGCTGCCTGCCCGGCCACCTGGCTTTGCACCTTGGCGGGCACGGCCGCGATCCCCCCGGCGCTGCGTTTGCCCGGTTGGGCGCCGCGCACCCCATCGGCTTTGGCGGCCGGGCCGCCGGCACTGTCATCCTGGCCATCGACATCGGCGGTCGCTTTGGGCGGCGGCGTCGCGACCGGCCGCGGATCGGCGTCGGGATCATCTTCTTCCGGCGTCGGCCGCACCTTGCCGGGATTGAGCGACTGCACCCCACGGTCGGACGCCATCTGCCCGTCTTCAAACGGCGACCGCCCACCAAACGGCTTGCCATTGCCCGAAAACGACCGCGACATCGAGTTGGACGGGGTGAAGAAATCCGCGATGCCCTTACGCTGATCTTCGGTGGTGGCGTTGAGCAGCCACATCAGCAGAAAGAACGCCATCATCGCGGTTACGAAATCAGCGTAGGCCACCTTCCAGGCGCCGCCATGATGGCCGCCCTCGATGATTTCCTCCCGCCTGATGATGGTGATGCCGCCCTCGCGACCCTTTTTCCCGGCCATGCCTGTTCCGTCCATCCCGCCGACGCGCCCAATGCGGCGTCCTCGTGGTCCACGGATCATGCACCGCCTTACTTAATCTCCTGCTAACGCCCCGCGCGCGCGCCGAGAAATCCATTCAGAAATGCCGCCAGATGCATGCCGAGATGGGCGACCAGGTAGCCGCCTTCCTGCACCAGCACCGTCGGGCGGCCCGCACGGCCGATGGCGCGGCCGGCGGCGCGAAAACCATCGGCATCGACCCGCAGGCTGGCGGTCGGGTCGCCGGCCTGGGCGTCAAACCCCAACGAGATCACCAAACTATCAGCGCCGAACCGGTCAATCGCGCCCAAGCCCTGCTCAATTGCTGCAAGCCAGGCGGCGTTTCCGCTGCCGGGTGGGAGCGGCAGATTGAGGTTGGCGCCAGCACCCGCGCCGTCCCCTGTTTCATCGGCATAGCCCGCGTACCAAGGATAATTATGTGACGGGTCTTCATGCACCGAACAGAAAAACACCCCGCCGTCGCGATAGAAAATCCCCTGCGTGCCATTGCCGTGATGGACGTCGATATCGAGGATCGCCGGCTTGCGCCCGGCATCGGCCAGATACCGCGCGGCAATCGCGGCGTTGTTGAGGTAGCAGAACCCTCCGGCCAGATCGGCATAGGCGTGATGCCCGGACGGGCGGCACAGCGCATAGGCCTCGGCCGCCCCGGCCAGCACCCGCGCGGCCGATTCGACCGCAACATGGGCGGATGCGACCGACGCCGCCCAGGTTCCGGCCACGATCGGCGATGACGCGCCGGACAAATAATATCCCGCCTGCCCCATCAGCTCGCCCGGCTTGCGATCCATCTGCCGCACCGCAAAGGCCCAGGCGCGCAACATCGGCCCCGCGTCCGGATTTTCGCTGAACCGGTCGAACGCGGTGCGGAGAAATTCCAGGTAACCCGCGTCATGCACCGCGGCAATCGGCGCCATGCCGTGATCGGGGGCGGACACGACAGAATGGCCAAGCTGGTTGATCGTTGCCAGCAAAGTCTCCGCGCGCTTGGTCACATCAAGGTAGCCCCGCCCGTTCGGCATCGGGCCCAGCGCGTCCGGATCATGCATCGCCTGCACCGGGTTGATGATGGTGATCATGGCTCGGACTCCTCCCGCATATTTTTCCCGCGACAAGCGCGAGCGTTCAGATAGACTTGCATTCAAAGGCCGCGTCTGGCCAGTCCGGACGATTGGGAGAAGCATATATGACGGTCGAATGGGATCGCGTTCCGGCGATCGTGCGCTTTGCCGATACGGCGAAATTCGCCGAAACTTACGGGTTTGCCGCCTCATCCGGGCAAATCGCGCTCGAAGGGCAATATTTTCTGCCGCGCAACAGCCCGTCCAAAACGCTTTACATTTTCATGCACCCGGCCGGCACCTTGCAGCTATTGCCGATGCCGATGACGGTCGCCGCGGCCGGCCTGCATGTGCTGTGCGCCGCCAGCCGCTATCCCAAGAATGATAGCGCGTTGATCATGGAAAAAGTCGCTATCGACATGGGCGCCTGGGTCCGCGATGGGCGCGCCCGCGGCTACGACAAAATCATCCTGGTCGGCTGGTCCGGCGGCGGCGCGCTGTCGCTGTTCTACCAGGCCCAGGCCGAAACCCCGACCATCCGCACCACCCCGGCCGGCGATCCGGTCGATATGGTCGAAGCCGGGCTGATCCCGGCCGATGGCGTCATTTTCATCGCCGCCCATCTGTCGCGCGCCGAAACCCTGACCGAATGGCTCGACCCGTCGGTCATCGATGAAGCCGATCCCGACAATCGCGACCCAGACCTCGACATCTACGCCCCCGGCACCAAATTCCTGCCGCCCTATGATCCCGCCTTCGTCGCCCGCTTTCGCGCCGGCCAGATCGCCCGCTCGCGCCGCATCACCGCCTGGTGCGATGGCATGCTGGCGCGCCTGAAAGCACCGGAAGTCGAGCGCGCCTTCGTCGTCCATCGCACCATGTGCGATGTGCGCTGGCTCGACAAAACCATCGATCCCAATGGCCGCCCGGAAGGGCGCTGCTATCTCGGTGATCCGCGCAGCGCCAATGTCGCCCCCGCCGGCCTCGCCCGCTATACCTCGCTGCGCTCCTGGCTGTCGCAATGGAGCTATGACCGATCCCAGGCCAAAGGCCCGGCCAACGCCGCGCTGATCCGCCGCACGCCGGTACTGCAAATCGAGAACGGCGCCGATGACGCGGTGCCCGCGTCGCACAACCCGACAATCCGCGCCGCGCTCGCCACCCCGGACAAAGAATATGTCCATATCGAAGGCGCCTCGCATTACTATATGGGCCAGCCCGAACGCATGGCCGAATGCCTCGCCGCCCTGCGCGACTGGTCGATCCGCAAAAACCTGCTTGCCGCCTGAACAACCAAGGGAGAAACGACAATGCTACTCCAAAAACTCCACCACGCCGCCTATCGCTGCACCAACGCCGCCCAAACCGTTGATTTTTACACAAAATACCTTGGTCTCGATCTGGTCCACGCGCTCACCGCCGAAACCCTGCCGTCATCGGGCGCCTACGCCCCGCATATCCACATTTTCTTCGCCCTCGCCGACGGCAGCTTCATCGCCTTCTTCGAAGTCCCGCTCGCCAAGCCTATGCAAGATGACACTACCGGCGCCGCCTGGGCCCAGCATCTCGCGCTCGAAGTCGCCGACATACCCACCATGATGGCCTCCGTCGACCGCATGCGCGCCGACGGCGTCGCCGTCGTCGGGCCGGTCAATCACGGCTTCTGCCAGTCAGTCTATTTCGGCGACCCGTCCGGACACCGCCTGGAAATGACGGTGCGCACCGAAGACGCCGAAGACAACGCCCGCCATCATCGCGAAGCCTCGGGGATCGTGGCTGGGTGGGCCGCTCGGGCTAAGACCGAAGGGTGGGCTAGCGGGAAGGCTGCTTAAGGAAGCGCGTTCTTTTTGTGAACAAAAAGAACCAGAAAAACTTTAACCATTTCCTGGCCGTTGGCTCGGGAACCCGTAGGGTGCAGTTCCGCTTGGAACTGCACCGTTTCCACTAATTAGTTTCGATATCGTAACAAAATAGACGCAATTTTCCATCTCCCACTAGACATATATCAGCCGACCACGTGGTCCCAGCACCAACCCAGCCGGGGCGACCATCACCGGCGCTGGCTTCGGCACCTGCCAGACCGCCCTTGGCTTCCGCGTCTTGCGCAGCCCAACCCCCAGCATCCGGCACAGCGGCGCCAGCACCCGCCTTGCCTGCGGAACCTCGGCGAGAAACCGAACGCACTCCTCCTGCGTCAGCATCGCCTCAAGCCGCCCGCCATATTCCCCCGCCGCGCCCACCGCCGCCACTAGCCACGCCGGCACGGTCGGAAGCTCGGGCACACGGCGCACCCCCACGCGCACTTGGCCCGCACGCGATGGGCGCGGTTTCGGCAACATCCCCGCCCGCCACAAGCGGATCAACCGCTCCAGCTTGGCCCGAATGCGCCCAATCCGCCCCCACACCGCCACCAGCAGCACCGTCAGATGCCGCTCGCGCGCCGACACCACCGCGATGGCGGCTTGCAGCCCGGTCAGGAGGTGGGTGAAATTGAGCATGATTTTTTGATATCATGAATTATTTTATTAGTCAATAAAAATAACTCACACTCTTGCACCGCAGTGGCTGCTAGCAACCCAAGCTTACGCCGCGCTACTTCAGGGCTTCCAAAATCGAGACGTAATTCGCCACCGCCGCGCCGCCCATGTTGAACACCCCGGCGCGATCGGCGCGCGGCAACTGCATCTCCCCGGCTTGCCCGGTCAATTGCATTGCCGCAATCGCGTGCATCGAAACCCCGGTGGCGCCGATCGGATGGCCCTTGGCCTTCAAGCCGCCGGACGGGTTGATCGGCAGCCTGCCATCCTTATGGGTCCAGCCTTCCAACACGGCGCGCGCGCCTTGCCCCGGCGCGGTCAGGCCCATGGCTTCGTATTCCAAAAGCTCGGCAATGGTGAAACAGTCATGGCTTTCAACGAAAGATAAATCCTCAAGTCCCAAATTCGCCTGTGCCAGCGCGCGCTGCCAGGCAACGGCGGCGCCCTCGAACGCCGTCGGGTCACGGCGCGAAATCGGCAGGAAGTCATTAACCTGCACCGCGGCCCGGAAGCGCACCGCCTTGCCGAGTGCGCGGGCAGTTTCTTCGTCGGCCAAAATCAATGCCGCCGCGCCATCTGACACCAACGAACAATCCGTCCGCTTCAGCGGCGGCGCGACATAGGGGTTCTTGTCGCTGAGCGTCCGGCAGAACTCATAGCCCAGATCCTTGCGCATTTGCGCGTAAGGGTTGGAAACCCCGTTCTTGTGGTTCTTCGCCGCAATCGCCGCCAGCGCGTCGGACTGGTCGCCGTATTTCTGGAAATAGCGTTCAGCAATGCGGCCGAACACGCCGGCGAAACCAGCCGGGATGTCACCTTCCTCGCGCCGGTAGCTGGCCGATAACAGGATGTCGCCAACCTGGGCGCCCGGCGTCGCGGTCATTTTTTCCGCGCCCACCACCAGCGCAAACCGCCCGCGCCCGGCGGCGATGAAGTCCCGCGCGCCATGAACAGCGGCCGAACCGGATGCGCAGGCGTTTTCATAGCGGGTGGCGCGGGTGAAGCGCAGTTCCGGCACCGATTGCAGCACCATCGAGGACGGGAAATCCTGTTTGGAAAACCCGTTATTGAACAGCCCGACAAAAACCCCGTCGATTTCCGCCGGCGCAACCCCTGCGTCATCAATCGCGGCGCGCGCGACGCGCGCGATCAGCGCCTCCACATCAGGTTCATCCAGCCTGCCAAAAGGGGTATGCGCCCAACCAACGATGCAAGCCTCAGTCATGTGTCACCCTTTGGTTAAGAAAAATTTCAAGGCAAGCAGTTCTTTTTGTGAACAAAAAGAACCAAAAAAACTTTTTATTCATTCCTTGCCGTTGGCGTGCGCCCCCCGCAACAACGAAGCGCTCGGAACCAAAGTGGGAAAGTTTTTTTGCTCTTTTGTTCACAAAAAGACGACCCTTCCTTCAACCAAGCTCCGAAACCGCCCCATCCGGCAACCCCACATCAAACCCGTTCAAAGTCATCGAAACCATCCCATAATACCCACAAGTCCCCACGCATTCCACCGCCCCGCGCGCGCCCCAAGCCGCCACCATGCGGTCATGCAGCGCCTGCGGGATGGTTTTGGTTTCGTGCAGAGTTTTGGCGTAATCGTAAATCACCCGCGCTTTCGGATCGCTGATCGGCGGATCGCGGCGGTCACGGATGGCGTCGATAATGGCGCCGTCGAGGCCGGCCGCTTCCGCGAGGCGGCGATGGGCGAACCATTCATAATGCGACGTCCAGTAGCGTGCGGTAACCAGGATGGCGATTTCCACCAACGCTGGGCCGAAGATGGTGTCGTAGCGGATGAATTCCCCAACTGCCTGGGCGCGCACCGCATATTCCGGGGAGTGCAGCCAGGCCAGTGCCGGGGGCGGCACTCGGCCGCGTTTGCCTTTGATGGTGGCTTCGACGACGGCTTTTTGCGCGTCGTTCATTTCAGCGTCGGTCAGGATTTTCAGGCGCATGGATGGCATCCCCGGATCAGATTGGCGTGACCCTGCCATATCATCGTGGCGCTGTCGCCTGCGGTGCCGGCATCAGGCAGACCACGCCGGCGCGCATCAACCGGTCCGCGATATGCTCCGCGCATACGCCCGCCAGATAGGCGTCGGCCATCCGGGTCATGCCGCCCCCGCTACCGTCGCGAATGGCAGCGGCGAGGATGCGGATGATTTCCGCCTGATCCGGAATGCGTAAGGGGCCTGCATCGTTCATCGCCCAAGGCTAGGCGACCTGAAAGAACAAATCAAGAACCTTTCAGGCTGCCTCCGCGATCGGCGTCGCGGTGATGGCGATGCGCTGCAACGCATCCTCAAAGCCGCGCAAGAACCCGGCAATATCCCCCAGGGTTCGTGCCCACGCATCGCCGCCGATCCTTGCGCACAGCGCGGCATGGGCCGCCTGGTCGGTGGCGAGGCGGATCGCTGTTGCAACGTAGCTCTCAAGATCATCGGCGATGCAGTCCGGCGCGCCAATTGCGCTGAGCAAGCTTGCCGCCATCCGTCCGGCGAAACTTTGCCCGCGCAAGGTCAGCACCGGCAGCCCCATGCGCAACGCGTCCGACGCAATCGTGCCGGCATTGTAGGGCGCGGTGTCGAGAAACAGATCGGCCGCCCCCAGCCGCGCCAGATAAATGTCAGGCGGCACGCGGTCAGAGAAGATGATCCGCCCAGGCTCCACCCCGCACGCTGTCGCTTTGGCACAGATATTTGCCCCCGCGGTGGCGTTATCGCGCGGCAGCCACAGCACGCTGCCCGGCACCGCGTGCAGGATGCGCATCCAGGCCGCCACCATATCCTCGGTCATTTTGTAGCTGTTGGAAAAGCAGCAGAACACGAAGCCCGCGTCGGGCAACCCGGCCGCCGCGCGAGACAATTTTGCCGGCCGCGGTCGGGCACTGTCATTGGCCTGAAAAACCCCCGGCAAAGCCAACGGCGTCGGCGCGTAGGCACTCGCCTGCGCCGGCGGGATCACCTGGTTGTCGCAAATAATATAGTCCAGCTCATCAAGCGGCACTGGCCCGATATAGCCCAGGTAAGTCGCCTGCACCGGCGCCGGCCGCCAGCGCAGAACGCCAAGCCGGGCGCCGAGCGTCAGGCCGTTGAGATCGATCAGAATGTCGATTTCGTCATCGGCAATGCGCTGGGCGGCATCTTGGTCGGACAAGGCCCCGATCGCCCGATACTGGTCAAAGGCTGCAACCACCCGCGCCCGGATGGCGCTGCCGTCGTCGCGGCTGGAGCAATAGCCGAACACCTCAAACCTTGCGCGATCATGCCGTTCCAGGGTTTCGGCGATCAGGTAGCTCATCGCATGGCTGCAAAAATCCGATGACAAATAGCCGACCCGCAGTCGGCGGTGGCGATAGCCGGAAACCGGGCTAAGCCGTGCCGGCGCGGTCGGCAGCTTGCGCGCAATCCAGCTTGCCGCCGCCAGACGCTGCCTCGCCACGTCATCAAACAACGCCAGCGCCGCCAGTGGGCCGACATGGCGCTCAAGCTCGGCTTGCGTCAGCCCGGGCACGCCATCGCCGAAAATTGGCCAGGCGCAAAGCCGTTGCCGCACATGCACCCAATGCTGGATAACGTCGGGTTGCAGCTTCATGGTGCAAAGGCTGGCAAACAGCGTCCGCTCGGCCGCTTCCAACTGCCCGATTTGCTCGAGCAAGCGGCCGCGCTGATTGAGCAAGCCGGTTCGCGCCTCATCCGATTGCAGCGCCGCGTTCCAGGCCGCCAGCGCAGCCGTCGCGTCGCCATCGGCTTCCAGCATCAGGCCAAGATTGGTCGCCGCCGGATGGAAATCCGGCTTCAGCACCAGGGCGTTGCGGTAGCAGATTTGCGCCCCCGCCCGATCGCCGGACGTCGCGAGTTCAACCGCAAGGTTCATCCAGGCCATCGGCAGCATCGCGATGTCCCCGCCATGCTGGGCAATCCAGCCCTTATAGGCAGCGATGACCGCCGAGCGATCGCGGCCGGTTTCAGCCTCAATCGCTTGCAACAGCCCGATGAAATCCCCCGCGATCCAGCCCGCAAAATCCGTCGCCATCAACGCCGCTCCCCAAACGATCAGCCGATATGGCTGATCGTTGGTGGAAGATCGGTTAACGCGCCCGCCTCAGTGGAACAAAGCCGTGCTTTGTGCCGCGCTCAGGCTGGCGATTTGCGCTGTCGTGAAGGCCGGCACCTGGCTGGTGCTGAAGCCGGCCAGCGATGCGGTCGGGAAGGCCGCAATCTGCGCCGTGGTCAGCGCCGGGATTTGCCCGGTGCTCAGCGCTTGCAACTGCGTCGTCGTCAGCGCCACCAGATCGGCCGTGGTCATGGCCGCGAGATCGAGATTGCTGATCGCCGGGATTTGCGCGGTGGTCAGCGCCGCCGCCTGCGCGGTGGTCAGCCCGATGAACTGCATCGTGGTCAGCGCGCCGATGCCGGCGGTGGTGATGGCAATTATTTGCGCCGTGGTCAGCGCCGCAACATCGGCGGTGGTCAACGCCGCGATATTGGCCGCCGGCATCGCGACAATTTGCCCCGTGGTCAACGCCGCCGCCTGGGCGGTGGTCAAGGCCGCGACCTGCCCGGTGGTCAGTGCCGCGATATCGGCGGTGGTGATCGCCACGATCTTGGCGGTGCTGAACACCGCCAGATCCGCCCCGGTCAGCGCCTTGGCCTGCGCGGTGCCCAAGGCCGCGACCTGCGCGCTGGTCAGCGCGCTGGCCTGCGCGGTGGTCAGCGCCGCGACATCCGCCGTCGATACCGCCGCAATCTGCCCAGTGGTCAAGGCCGCGATTTGCGCCGTGGTCACTGCCAGGGTTTGCGCCGTGGTCAGCCCGGCCAATGCGGTGGTGGAAACCGCAATGATTTGCGCAGTGGTAAGGGCCGCGACATCTGCCGTGGTCATCGCCGCGAGTTCCGTCGCAGTCAGTGCCGTCACCTGGCCAGTGGTGAGCGCTGCCGCCTGCGCAGTGGTCAGCGCCGCGATCTGAGTAGTGCCGAGGGCTGCGATATCGGCCGTGGTCACCGCGACGATTTGCGCCGTGGTCAGGGCCGCCACCGAAGCGGTGCTCAGCGCCTTGGCCTGGGCACTGGTCAGCGCTGCCACTTGCGCCGTGGTCAAGGCCGCTGCCTGCGCCGTGGTCAACGCCGCGACATCGGCGCTGGTCAAGGACACCAGCTGCGCGGTGGTCAACGCCGCGACTTGCGCGGTGGTCAGCGCCGGCGTCTGGGCGGTGGTGAGGGCTGCAATCCCCGCCGTGGTGATGGCAACGATTTCGGCCGTGGTCAGCGCCGCGACATCGGCGGTGGTCAGCGCCGCGATATTGGCCGCCGGCATCGCCGCGATCTGCCCGGTGGTCAGCGCTGCCGCCTGCGCAGTGGTCAGCGCCGCGACCTGGCCGGTGGTGAGTGCGGCGATGTCGGTCGTGGTCATCGCCACCAGCTGCGCGGTGGTCAAGGCCGCGACACCAGCCGTCACCAGCGCCTTGGCCTGGGCGGTGGTCAGCGCCGCCACTTGCGCCGTGGTCAGCGCTGCCGCCTGGGTGGTGGTCAGTGCGGCCACATCGGTGCTGGTCAGCGCCTGGATTTGCCCGGTGGTGAGTGCCGCGATCTGCGCGGTGGTCAGCGCCGGCGTTTGCACGCTGGTAAGTGCTGCAATTCCCAAGGTGGTGATGGCGACGATTTGCGCCGTGGTCAGTGCGGCAACGTCGGCGGTGGTAAGGGCCGCGATGTTGGCCGCCGGCATGGCGACAATTTGCGCGGTGGTCAGCGCCGCCGCCTGGGCGGTGGTCAACGCGTTGACCTGTGCCGTGGTGAGTGCTGCGATATCACCGGTGGTGATCGCCACGATCTTGGCGGTGGTGAAGCCGGACAAGTTCGCAGCCGTCATCGCCTTGGCCTGCGCTGTGGTCAGCACCGCGACTTGCGCACTGGTCAGCGCGGCGGCCTGGGCAGTGGTCAACGCGGCAATATCCCCTGTCGAGATCAGCGGAATTTGCGTCGTGGTCAGCGCTGCCACTTGCGCCGTGGTCAGCGCTACGGTTTGCGCCGTGCCCAACCCGGCCAGCGCCCCGGTGCCGATCGCCACGATTTGCGCGGTGGTGAGGGCTGCGACATCGGTCGTGGTGACGGCTGCAAGCTCCGTCGCGGTCAGCACCGCAACCTGCCCGGTGGTAAGCGCTGCCGCCTGCGCCGTGGTCAGGGCGGCAATCTGGCCGGTAGTCAGCGCCGCGACGTCCGTTGTCGTCATGGCCACCAGCTGCGCGGTGATCAGCGCCGCAACCGACGCCGTCGACAGCGCCTTGGCCTGCGCGGTGGTCAATGCCGCCACCTGCGCGGTGGTCAGGGCTGCCGCCTGCGCAGTGGTCAGCGCCGCGATATCCGCGCTCGTCATCACCACGATCTGGCTGGTGGTGAGTGCGGCGATTTGCGCGGTGGTCAGCGATGGCGTTTGCACACTGGTCAGCGCCGCAATCCCGGCCGTGGTGACAGCGACGATTTGCGCGGTGGTCAGCGCCGCCAGATCGGTCGTGGTCAGCGCCGCGATATTGGCCGCCGACATCGCCGCGATCTGCCCGGTGGTGAGCGCTGCCGCCTGTGCGGTGGTCAGCGCGGCCATTTGCGCCGTGGTCATCGCGGCAATATCGCCGGTGCTGATTGCCACGATCTTGGCGGTGCTGAAGGCGGCGAGATCGGCCGTGGTCAGCGCCTTGGCCTGCCCGGTCGTGAGTGCTGCAACTTGCCCACTGGTCAAACCCGTGGCCTGCGCGGTGGTGAGTGCGGCGATATCATCGGTCGACAGCACCGCGATTTGCCCGGTGGTGAGCGCTGCCACCTGCGCCGTAGTCAGCGCCACGGTCTGCGCCGTGCCCAACCCCGCAAGTGCGGCATTGGTGACAGCGACGATTTGCGCGGTGGTGAGTGCGGCAACATTGGTCGTGGTCAGCGCCGTGACCTCGGCCGCGACCAAAGCCGCAACCTGACCGGTGGTAAGTGCTGCCGTTTGCGCGGTGGTCAGAGCGGCGATCTGGTTGGTGCCGAGGGCTGCGATATCGGCGGTGGTGACCACGACCAATTGCGCGGTGGTCAGGGCTGCGACCGACGCCGTGCTCAGCGCCTTGGCCTGTCCGGTGCTGAGCGTCGCGATGTGCGCAGTGGTCAGTGCCACCGCCTGGGCAGTGGTCAGGGCCGCAACATCGGCGCTGGTCAGCACCTGGATTTGCCCGGTGGTCAGCGCCGCGATTTGGGCCGTGGTCAGCGAAGCGGCTTGGGCGGTGCCCAGGGCTGCAATTCCAGCAGTGGTG
>JANXRN010000258.1 GCA_025352995.1 Acetobacteraceae bacterium | reverse complement strand
GTCTGGCAGTTCATGCGCGATAACTGGCTGTCCAACCGGATCTTTCCGTCATACGACGACATTGTCGACCACTGCTGCCATGCCTGGAACAAACTTATCGATCAGCCGTGGAGAATAATGACAATCGGATTGAGGGACTGGGCGCATCGGTACTAAGTCGTGGGAAGTGGTATAATATAATAAAATTTATAAAATAATTATCGCATTATTTTATAGATTATATTTATATTTTTCTATACCGCACGAACTCCCGCACTGCCCCGGCAAATTCCCGCGCATACTCCGCCGCCAACCGCCAGCCCTGCCCTTCATAAAACCGCCGCGCCAGATGATTGTCACGGAAACATTCCAGGCTGCGCGCATCCGCATCGCTAAGCAGCGCTTCCCCCACCCCCCGTCCCTGTGCACCAGGCGCGATGAACAGCATGTCGAGATGCCGGTCGGTCACTAGTGAAAACCCGACAACGCCGCCATCATCCGCAACACGCAGCCGGTCGAGCGCCTCCGTAAAGCGCCGCACGAAGAAGGCTTCGTCATATCCGGCCAAAATCTCCGCGCCGAGAATCTCCCCAAATGCCCCCGCGTAGGACGCCGCCGCAACCGCCGCAGTCGCGGCGATGTCGCCCTCCCGCGCCGCCCGCACGATCACAATTCGCGCAGCCGCGGGTCGAGCCGGTCGCGCAGCGCATCGCCGAGCAAATTCAGCCCGAACGCCAGCACCAGAATGGCAACGCCTGCGAACAGCGCCCCCCACGGCGACAGCAGCAGCACGTTGCGGCCCTCGGCCAGCATCAGGCCGAGCGACGGGTTGGGCGGCTGGGTGCCCAAGCCGAGGAAGGATAACGATGCTTCCACCAAAATCGCCGATGACAGCAGCAAACTCGTCTGCACCAGGATCACCCCCAGCAGATTGGGCAGCACATGGATCAGTAAAATCCGGGCGTCGGTCGCCCCGGCCGCGCGGGCGCCTGCCACGTAATCCGCGTCACAAATTACCAGCGCCGGGCCACGCAGCAGCCGCGCGAAAATCGGCGTGTAGACCACCGCGATGGCAATCGCCGCCGTCACCGACCCTGGCCCAAGCACTGCCACCACCCCGATTGCCAGCAGCATCACCGGGAAAGCGAACAGAATGTCCATCAACCGCATGACAATGCGTTCGAACCAGCCGCGATAATACGCAGCAAGCAATCCAAGCCCGCCGCCCAGCAGCAACGCCGATCCGACCGATCCCGCCGCGACCAGCAAAGACGCCCGGCTGCCGTATAGGATCCGGCTCAGGACATCGCGCCCCAACTGGTCGGTGCCGAGCCAATGCGTCGCCATCGGCCCACGCAGCCGCGCGATGATGTCCTGCGACACCGGATCGTAAGGCGCTACAAAATCAGCGCCGATCGCCAGTAGCGCTGGCACCAGCACTGCCAGAAACGCGAATAGCAAAAGCCCGGATAATTTCATCCCCGCAGCCGTGGGTCGATCACCCGATACAGCAGATCGACGGCGAAATTCACCACCACGAAGCCAGCCGTCACCAGCAGGATCACCGCTTGCAACAGCGGATAATTGCGCTCGCTGATCGCCCCCAAAATCAAACGCCCGAGGCCCGGAATGGCGAAAACCTGCTCAACCACGATGGCGCCCCCCAGCAGATAGCCGGTCATGATGCCAAGGCTGGTCACAAACGGGATCATCGCGTTGGCGAGCGCATGGCGATACAGCACCCGCGCTTCCCCGAGCCCCTTGGCGCGGGCGGTGCGGATATAGTCCTGGCCAAGCGACTCCAAAAGTGCCGACCGAACTAAACGCGACAGATTGGCCAGGATCGGTAGCGCGAGGCAGATCGCCGGCAGCAGCAGGCGGGCAATATTGCCGAGCGGATCATCGAAGAACGGCACATAGCCAAGCAGTTGCAAAGACGGCGCCAAGGTCGCCAGTGCCAAGATCATCACGATGCCGAGCCAGAAACTCGGGATGGTCAGCCCGGCGACGCTGCCCAACCTCAGCAGCGTGTCCGCCGTCCCGCCGCGCAGCCGTGCCATCATGCAGCCCGCCGGCACCGACAATCCGGCGCCCAACCCAAGCGCCATTACGGTCAATTGCACGGTCGGCCAGATATGCAGCGCGATTTCAGCGACCACTGGCCGACCCGTCCATAACGAGGTGCCAAGATCGCCATGCAGCGCCGCCCAGGCCCAGCGCCCATATTGCACCAGCAACGGCTGATCGAGGCCAAGGTGGGTGCGCAAGGCCGCCACCCGGTCGGGGGTGACCTCGGTGTTGGCACCCAGCATGATCGCCACCGCGTCGCCCGGAATGAACCGGATCATGCAGAACACCAGTGCCGAAATCCCGATCAGCACAAAACCGAGGTCAACCAACCGCGCCAGAACGATGCGGATCACTTGGTAATCGACGTATCCGACAAGGTCACCAGCGACCGGTTGGCGATCTGCTCAAAGCCGGCAACATTGCTGCGCACCGCAGAGAATATCTGGCCATAGGCGATATGCGCGATCGGCCCCTGGCAGGCCAGGATTGCCTGAACCTTGGTGTAAGCCTTTTTGCGTTCCGCCGGGTCGGGCATCTGGCGGGCGCTGTCGAGCAGGCCATCAACCTCGGTGTTGGAATATTTGAACACGTTGGTCGAGCCGCCGGTGCGGAAGGTGCGGTAGAAATAATCATCCGGATCGGTGCTACCGCCATTGGTCGAGGCAAAGGTATCAAACGACGAATTACGCCAGTCCTGGATGAACTGCCCGAGTTCTTGGTTTTTCAGTTCAACCTTAAAGCCGGCCTTGTTGAGCTGGGCCTGGGCGACCTGGGCGATGTCCTTGATGTCCTGACGCGGCAGCACGTTCATGGTGATGCTGACCGGCATGGTGACGCCGGCTTCCTTCAAAAGCGCCATCGCCTTGGCGGGGTCGAATTTGTAGCACGGGAAGCTTGACGTATCGGCCGCCCAATCCTTCAGCGCAGGGGACAGCGGCCCGCCCGGCACTCCGGCGCCGAACAAGGCGGCCGCGATGATTTCCGGTCGGTTGAGCGCGTAGTTCAACGCTTCGCGTACTTTGGCGTTATCGAACGGCGGCTTCGATGTGTTCATCCCGATCAACGAATAGGCAAGCTCCAACGTCTCGGCGAGACGCACATTGGGCTTGCCCTTCAACTGCATTGCGGTGGCAGCATCAATATTGGCCAGCATGCTAAACTGGCCGCTGCTGACGCCGACCTGGCGGGTGGCCGATTCCGGAACGATGTTGAACTTCACCCCATCAAGCTTGGGCGCACCGGCACGCCAGTAACCGTCGAACTTGGTCAGTTGGATGAAGCCGTTGGGCTGCCATTCCTTGAACTTGAACGGGCCGGTGCCAACCGGGGCTTTCTGAAGGCTGGCTTTGTCGGCCTCGAACCCGCGCGGCACGATGGCGATGGTGGCGATCGAGATCAGCAGCGGCGCGGTCGGCTCGGTGAGCTTCAATTCGACGGTGGTGGCATCGATCGCGTTGGCCTGATCGACGGTGCCAACCCGGCTGGCCATCGGCGACGCCATGTCCTTCGATTTTACCCGGCGGATGCTGGCGACCACGTCGGCTGCCTCGACCGGCGATCCGTCATGGAAATGCATGCCGGGGCGCAGCTTAAAGACATACGTCTTGCCGTCGGCGCTAATCGTCCACGATGCGGCCAGGCTGGGCTGGACCCGCAAATCCTTGTCGATCGCGGTCAGGCCTTCATAAATCGTGCCGCTCACCACCTGAAAGGACGGGAAAGCGGTGATCAGATGCGGATCGAGCCCAACCGGGGAGGCATCGACGCCGACTTCCAGTATCTGCGCCCGCGCCATCGGCGACACAGCGAAAGCGCCCAGCATCGCGCCGGTCAGCAAAATATTGCGCAGCGAGATCGCGGCCATGGCAGGTTGCTCCCTGGTAAAACGTCAGCGCGCAAGGCTAAGACTACGAGGCGGCAAAAACAAGGGACGGATGCGATGGACCCCATATCAGCGATCGGCGTGATCAGCGGCACCTCGATGGACGGCATCGATGTGGCGCTGCTCCACACGGACGGACATGCGGTGGTCGAGGCCGGCGCGGGCCGGACTTATGACTACAAGCCCGATCTGCGGGCCGAATTGCTGGCCCTGATCGCCGATCCCGAACGCTGCGCCAACGATCCGCTCGATACCCTGGAAGACGCGGTCAGCGACGCCCATGCTGAGGCGGTCAGCCAGTTCATCCGAGACTTTGCCATCGATCCCGCCGCGGTGAAACTGGTGGGCATTCACGGCCAGACCATTTTGCATCGACCGGAACGGCGCTTCACCCGCCAGTTGGGGCGCGGCGCGCGCATCGCCAAGACCCTGGGCATCGATGTGATCTATCGCTTCCGCCACGCCGATGTGGCGGCCGGCGGGGAAGGCGCGCCATTCGCACCTTTATATCATCAGGCGCTGGCGCATCGGCTGGAACAGCCGGTGATGGTGCTGAACCTCGGCGGCGTCGGCAACGTCACCTATATCGATGGCGACACCATCTTGGCCTTCGACACCGGCCCGGCATCGGCGTTGCTTGATGACTTCATCCAGCGCCGGCGCGGCCTGGCCTATGACGCCAATGGCGCACTGGCGGGATCGGGCCGGCCCAACCCGGCGCTGGTCGCCAACTTGATGGCGCATCCGTATTTCGCCCGCCCAGCGCCGAAATCGCTGGACCGCAATGATTTTCATGCCTGGGCGCAGGCGGTTGACGGCTTGTCGGACGCCGACGGCGCGGCAACCTTCGCCGAGTTCACCTGCGCCAGTGTTGCAGCCGCCCGGGCTTTGGTGCCCAAGCCGGTGAAACGCTGGCTGGTCACTGGCGGCGGGCGCCATAACGCGACCTTCATGCGCCGGCTGGGCGAAATCCTCGCAGTGCCGGTCGAACCGGTCGAAGCTGTGGGCTGGCATGGCGACTTCATCGAAGCCGAGTGCTTCGCCTATCTCGCCGTGCGGTCGCAAGCCAGCCTGCCGCTGAGCGTGCCGGGCACCACCGGGGTGCCCGCGCCGATGTTGGGGGGCGAATTGTGCCGGGCCTGAACGACATCTTCGCACCAGTTGCCGCTTCCGTCGCCGTCGGGCGTATTCCCGGCGCGGTGCTCGCCGTGCTGGCACCAGACGGTACACGGCAAACCATCGCCGCCGGGATGGCCGCGCTGGTGCCGGACCGGGTGAAAATGACTGCCGACACCTGGTTCGATCTCGCCTCACTGACCAAGGTTGTGTTTACGACGACGGCGATACTGAAGCTGGTCGAAGCCGGTCGGATTAGCCTGGATGATCCGCTTACCGTCGCGATCCCGGATTTGCGTCAATACCATGTAGGCACCGCCCCGGAGCGCGGGCTGACCTTCCGCCAATGCCTGTCACACCAGTCCCATTTGCCAGCAGTCGAGCCACTTTATACGTACGGCCAGGACCCACAGACCCTGCGCGCTTTCGTGCTGCAACGGGAGTGGATCGCGGGGCCGTCGGTTTATTCCGACATCAACTTCATCCTGCTTGGCATCGCCATCGAACGACTGACCGGGCACGCCTTGATTGACCAACCGGTGCCAGCCGGCTTCAGCTTCCGCCCCGATCCGGCAATCTGCGCGGCAACCGAAGCTTGCAGTTGGCGTGGCCGGGTGATGCGTGGCGAGGTTCACGACGAAAACGCCTTCGCCCTCGGCGGCGCCGCGGGCCATGCCGGGTTGTTTGGCACTGCTGACGCATTGCTGAGTTTTGCTGCCGGATTGCTCGACGGGTCCGCCCTGGCGCCCGCCAGCATCGCCGCGCTGCGAACGCCGCAGCGGTTTGATCGCGGACTCGGGTGGCAAATCCCGCATCTCGGCTGGTCCGGCGGCGATCGCTGTGGGGCGGCCACGATTGGCCATACCGGCTTCACCGGCACCGGGCTGTGGATTGATTTCAGCACAGGTCGCGCCTGGACTTTGCTCACCAACCGCGTCCATCCAACCCGCCACGCCGAGACCGGCATCGCCGATTTACGCCGCATGGTGGGCGATCTGGTGTACGCATGATTTGGTGCCTTCGCGTGATCCGGCTATGAGAAGCGGCCCATGATGGAGATCGCGCCGTTGCGCCGTATCAACACACTGTTTTTGCCAATTTTGCTGTCTGCGGCCCTGTTCGGTTGTGGCACTTTGCCCAATGTCGGACCGAGTAGATCCGACATGCTGGCGGCCGGCGCGACCAATAAGGTTGCCATTGTCGAGCTTGATCCGGAAACTGTCCAAACCCTGGCCAATGCCAAGCCGGCATCCCTGGTGGGCGCATTCGGCGATTACCGACCGGCGCGCGAAACCCGCATCGGCGTGGGCGACGCGGTGCAGATCGTGATCTGGGAAGCCGCCGCCGGCGGGCTGTTCTCCAGCCCGGTGGTTGATCGCAACAGCGCCGGCACACGTTCGGCGACGATCCCCGAACAGGTTGTCGCCCGCGATGGCTCAATCACCGTGCCGTTTGCCGGCCGCATCCCGGTGATCAACCGCACCCCGCCCGAGGTCGAAATCGACATCGTCAAGCGCCTGTCCGACAAGGCGATCGACCCGCAGGCACTGGTCACCATCACCCGCAATATCAGCAACACCGTGACCCTGATGGGCGAAGGTGGCCTCGGCGCGCGGGTTGGCCTGACGCCGCGCGGTGACCGATTGCTGGAAGTGCTGGCAAGTGTCGGCGGATCCCGCATTGGCCCACAGGATGTCACCGTGGTGCTGTCGCGCGATGGCCGCAGTATCAGGGTGCCGCTGCAGGCGGTGATGGACGATCAGCGGGAGAATGTGTTCCTCCAAGCTGGCGACGTGATCGGCCTGGTGCGCGATCCGCAAACCTTCACCGCGATGGGGGCAACCGGACGCAACAGCGTTATCCCGTTCGACACGCTGAAATTGTCACTCGACGAGGCGGTCGCCAAGGGTGGCGGGCTAATCGATTTGCAGTCCGATCCGGCCGGGGTGTTTGTGGTGCGCTATGAGCCAGCCGTCATTGCCGCCGCCATACCGCAGGCCAGTGGCGTTCTTGCTGAGAACGACTTCGTGCCAGTGGTCTATCACATCAACATGCGCGATCCCGCGAGCCTGTTCCTGGCGCGTCGCTTCCCGATGCGTAACAAGGATATTCTCTACGTCACCAATGCGCCGGCCAATGAGCTGAACAAGGTGCTGAACCTGGTTAATCTGTTGACCACGCCGATTGTTAGCGCCGCCGTCATCCGAAGCTACGCGAAGTAGCGGGGTGCGTTGGCCTACTGCCCGGTCATTTGACCCCGCATTCTCGACCCGTTATCCCTACAAAACGCAAACTGAGTGGTCTGTAATATGCCGATGGAGTTTACATCGCGATCGAATGCTATGCGGCGGATCGCTAGCGGATTGTTTCGTCGGGCACGCGAACCGGTTGGTCTGCCGATTTTCGATATTGGCAAACTGCTAAACTGCCCGCGCTCGGAGAACGAAGCGCAAATCCGCAGCCTCTGCGCGACAGTAAATCTTGGCAACGATATCCTTTGTCGCGTACTTGGTCGCTACAAGATGTTTGTCGATATCAACGACGCGGGACTGGCCCCCCATTTGATGTTGGATGGCTACTGGGAGATGCAGGTCACCGAGGCGATGATGCGGCTGGTGCAGGCTGGCATGACAGTGGTCGATGTCGGCGCGAACCAGGGCTATTTCACCATGCTGTTGGCCGACCTGGTTGGTCCGACCGGAAAAATCTACGCAGCCGAGCCCAACCCCCGCATGATGTCGTTGTTGCAGCGTTCTGCACGGGTGAACGGCTTCGATGCGAGGACGGTCGGCGTCACCCAGCCGCTTTCTGCCCAATCCGGAGCGGAAGTGACACTGCATATCCCCAAGGATTTCCCGCAAAATGGCAGCATGCACTGGACCGGCGATGATCGATCGGAGGCGATAACGCTGACCACCATCACATTTGACGAGCTGATCGGGGATGGTCCGGTCGATTTCATCAAGATCGATGTTGAAGGTGCCGAAGAAAATGTTTGGGCCGGGATGACGCGGGTCATCGCCCGCAACAAGCCGCTTTCAATCATTCTCGAATTCACCCCCGCGCGCTACCAGGATCCCGAGGCGTTTCTGCGCCATATCTTAAGCGGGGGATTTGCGCTGGGCGTCATTCATCCGACCAACGGTATCATCGCCGCAACCGTTGAGACGATTTTGGCTGGTCCCGCCCATATTGATCGGATGCTGGTTTTAGCGCGCTAAGAGTCTGTCCGGAAAGCCTGCCGGATCGATACCCTATCAAGTGCCGGCTAGAGCATCAACTGATCGGCTTGCCCAATCAATCGGATAAAGATGATCGTGCAAATAAGAGTCTAGAGCGTGTCCGCTGAGTCAACCTGAACGGATCACGCTCTAGATTGGTGCAAAAACCGTACGTTTGAGAGCCATCGCACCCTGGATCGCCCCGCGCTCCAGCCAGATGCGCAGTTCGGCCAAGGCACCATGCTGGTTCATTTGCACATCGAAGGATGCGCGGAACAATCCCCCCCCCGATGGCCGCATCTTCACGCGAGCTAGGATGGCTTCGCAGTAAAATTCCGCCGCAAAATGGGTATCACCAATATCGGCGGAGAACAGCAGATCAAGCTCAATGCGCCACCTACCCGGAGGGAAGCCAAAATAGGGTCCCCAGTAAAGCAGCCGGGCCGGGCCGACCAGATCAAGCATCGGCACGCCCGGTTGGTGATTATCCGCATAAAAGCAACTGATCGGCACTTCAAAAATTTCCCGCTGCCCGGAAACCAGATTTTGAACCATCGGCGCCAGAAGCCGATCAGCGAGTTGGGTGGAAATACTGTCGAGCTTCACCGTCGCGTGCGGTGCAAGCGGAATATCAGTCGGCCTCACCCCGAGGAATTGCGCCATCACCCCAGCAATCTTAGAAATATTGCCAACGATGTCAGGGCGAACAAGCAACAGCGGCACGCGGTTTGCCATACCGATCAGCCCAGCCACGACAGCAGTCATAGCGCGCGCATGGGCGGCCAGGTCCCCGTTATACGCAAGCATGGATTGCAACGCCGCGTCGGGTGCATCGACAAAGGCAATCAATGGCAGGTCTGGATGGTTACGGGCCGCATCAATCCCGACCAGCATCTGGACGGCGGGATGGTCGTCGGTCAGCTCCGATACTTGCTCCAGGGCGTGTCCGGCATCGGCCAGCAACAGGCCGAGCACGCCAACCCCCCAATCGAAAAACGGGCCCGAGAACCCGACTACGCATATTGCCGTCGGCTGGTGCACGTCATCCATGATGCTGGTTCACGCGGGTACGATCAAAGTGTGGCGTAGATGTCGCAGGCGAGGTTCACATCATCAAAAACCCGACCGCGACCACCTTTGAGCACCAGGGCCCGATTGCAATAGGCCTTGACCACATGGACATTGTGGATCGCCATGATCATTGCGCAATGGGCACGCTTTTCGAACACTTCGACGCGACATTTTTCCTGGAAGCGCTGGTCACCGACGGCCAGAACCTCGTCAATCAACATGCATTCAAAATCAACCGACAATGAAATCCCAAGCGCGAGGCGCGCGCGCATTCCGTCGGAATAGACCCGAACAGGCTCATAGATATACGCGCCCAGCTCGCTGAAATCACTGACGAAATCGAGCATCTTCTCGAACGGCGTGTTATAGATACGCGACATGAACCGCATATTGTCATAGCCGGTCATCTGGCCTTCAAAGCCGCCACCGAGCGCCAGCGGCCAGGACATGTAAAGGCCGCGATGGATCAATCCGCTGGTCGGCAGCACCAGCCCAGCCATCAGCTTGATAAGGGTCGATTTGCCGGCGCCGTTACCGCCCAGGAAGGCGATCCGTTCGCCCGGACCACAGCGAAAATTGATCCCATCCAGGACGCGACGTTTGCCGCTTTCGGTGGGGTATTCCTTGACCAGGTCTTGCACCACAATCGCGCGGTCAGACAGGTCCTGACCAAAATTGCCGGGCACCGGATCGGGAAAGCCGCGTGGTTTGCCGCCCCAGGAAAATGGCGCATTCATATCGACTGGTCCGCCTTGCGCAACGCGACAATTTTGTCCGGCCAGGCGATCAGCAGGCAACACAGGCCAACCGCGAGCACGGACGCGATCCACAGCAGCCGCCACGGATAAAGCGCGTGGTCCGGCAGGCCAGCGGCCACCACTGGCTCGACATAGCTTTGTTGCTTCCGCGCTTCGAATTCGGCAGCCCGCAGGGAAGCAAGGGAGGTGAAATAGGATTTCTCGGCGAATTCACGTTGCAGCAGCAGTCGCTCGTAAATTTCAATCTTGGGCGCGAACGCCGCCCCACCGCCGGCGAGGCTCGCCTGTTCGGCCGCCAATTGCGCTTGCAGGGCACGAACCCGGGCGCGGGTCGGCGCGACGTTCGGGCTGTTCGGCGCCTGCTGCAAAATAATATCCAGCTGGGCCGCGGTTTCGACCTGCTGCATTTTCAGCACGGAGATGGTTTCAAGCACGGTTTTGGCCATCAGCAACGGGTCGGCCATGCCGACCTCGGTGCGAAATGCGGTCAGTTTTGCTTCGGCAACGCGCGCGATTGCCCGCGTCCGATTAACTTCATCGGTGGCGATCGCCACCGCATCCCGCTGGGCGCGGGCGTTCAAGGTGTTGAGCAAACCCTCGGCGCCGCGCATCAGCACCAACGCCAGGCGCTGCGCGGCATCAGGCGTGAAGCCCTGGGTGCGCAAAGTGGTCATGCCGGTGCTGCTCTCGAAGTCCGCCGACACCAGACTTTCATACAGACGGTATAAATCTTCCTCGCTGTTGCCGGTAATCGGGCTGGGGAAGCGCCAGAACCAGTCCGCCCCGGCGTCACGCAGCATCGTCTTCAATCCGGCGTCCGCAATCACCAGCCGCATTGCGTCCCGCGACATGATGTAGTCGCGCACCGCGTAAGAATCCTCGCCGCTCGAGGTTTTGGGCGCATTTTCGGTCGAAATCGTCTGTGCGCCGAGCCGGTTGGACATACCGGGCTGACGGACAACGAATTTTGCTTCCGACACGTAACGGTCGGCAGCGATCAGGGTGAAATAGACCGTGGTCAGCCCGACCGGCAGCAGCACCAGCAAGGTCAGCAACCAGGCGATGCGGCGTGCGCGCGGGGTGAACAGGCGGGGGCGCGGAACGTGCCCACGCTGCCCCGGTCGGGACATGTCCGCGAGCGGGATGAGTTCGATCCAGGAGTCCGGCGCTTCAGGCGGCATTCATAAACCTACGGTAATTGCCTCGGCATCGTCCTGCGGATGTAGCATGTCAAAAGGGGAAATCCAATGTTGTCGCCGGGTTGCGCGAATGTAATGCACGCCTTGCCGATGGGTCGGCAAATATGCGAGCAAGAGCGCCATTGGCGCCAACATGGCATCGCGGTCAAAATCCGCGTATCGCTGCACACGGATTTCGCGACAGGTAGGTATTGATGCGCATTCTTTTAACCGGTGGGTGTGGCTTCATCGGCTCGGCAGTGGTGCGGCGAATTTTGCGCAACACCGACCATTCCATCGTCAATGTCGACAAGATGACCTATGCGGCATCGGAAGACGCGCTTGAAGAAGGCCGCACTGATCGGCGCCATCTGCTGATCCGCGCCGATATCGGCGATCATGTCGCAATATCGGACATCGTCGCCACCCATCAGCCGGATGTGGTCATGCATCTGGCCGCCGAAAGCCATGTCGATCGCTCCATCGATGGCCCGGGACCCTTCATCCAGACCAACATCGTCGGCACCTATGTGCTGCTCGACGTGATGCGGCGCTACTACGCCAACCTGCCGGCCGATCGCCAGACGCGTTTTCGCTTTCACCATGTTTCCACCGATGAAGTGTTTGGCGCGTTGGGGCCCAACGATCCGCCCTTTACCGAAACCACGGCATATGATCCGCGCAGCCCTTATTCGGCGAGCAAGGCGGCGTCCGACCATCTGGTGCGGGCCTGGTTCCACACTTACGGGCTGCCAACCTTGGTATCCAACACGGTCAATAATTACGGGCCGTGGCAGTTCCCGGAAAAACTGATCCCGCTGGTGACGCTCAATGCGCTCGAAGGGCAGAAGCTGCCGGTCTATGGCGATGGATCGCAGCAGCGTGACTGGCTGTTTGTCGATGATCATGCTGAAGCCCTGGTGCGGGTGCTGGAACAGGGCCAAGCTGGCGCGACCTATGCGATAGGCGCCCGTCAGCCGCGTTCAAACCTCGACGTGGTGCATGCGATCTGCGACGCGCTCGATGCCCGGCTGCCCGATCCGGCTGGCCCACGTCGGCGGCTGATCCATTTCGTTACCGATCGGCCGGGGCATGATTTCCGCTATGAAATCGACCCGACCCGGACCGAGGCGGCGCTCGACTGGCGCGCGCCACATGATTTCACCGCGGGCTTAGGCAAAACAATCGATTGGTATCTGGCCCACCAGGCCTGGTGGGCGCCGATCCGGGCCGCGCGCTATGCTGGCCAGCGGCTGGGAAAGGCGTAGCACCATGAAGGGTATTATTCTGGCCGGCGGATCGGGCACACGGCTCCATCCGATGACCATCGCGTCCAGCAAGCAGATGCTGCCGGTTTATGACAAGCCGATGATCTACTACCCGCTGACCGTGCTGATGCTGGCCGGCATTCGCGATATCCTGGTGATCTCGACCCCCACTGACCTCCCGCAATTTCGACGCCTGCTTGGCGATGGCAGCCGGCTTGGGGTGCGCTTCAGCTATGCTGAACAACCGCGACCGGAGGGCCTGGCGCAGGCGTTCCACATCGGCGCCGACTGGCTGGCCGGCGAGGCCTGCGCCTTAGTGCTCGGCGACAACATGATTTTCGGCGACCATTTGTCGCAAATGCTGCAAACCGCCGCGGCGCGGACCGAAGGTGCGACCGTGTTCGCCTATCATGTTCGCGACCCCGAACGTTACGGCGTGGTGACCATGGATGATGCCGGGCGGGCGCTGGAAATCGTCGAAAAACCTGCCGTCCCCGCGTCCAACTGGGCGGTTATCGGGCTTTATTTTTACGATGCGCGGGTGACCGAACTGGCACGCCAGGTGCGCCCCTCGGCGCGTGGGGAATTGGAAATTACCGATCTGAACCGCATCTATCTTGAAGCCGGCGCCTTGCAGGTCGAAAAGCTTGGTCGTGGCTGCGCCTGGCTCGACGCCGGCACGCCCGACAGTTTGCTGCAAGCGTCCACCTTCGTGCAAACCATCCAGTCGCGCCAGGGCATGCTGGTCGGCTGCCCCGAAGAAGTGGCGTTTCGCATGGGCTGGATCGATGCCGCCGCTTTGCGATCGGAGGCGCGGGCGCTGGGCAAGACCGAACTGGGCCGGGTGCTGACCCTGCTCGCCGATGGCGAAGATTGAGCCGTGAAAATCGAGCAACTCGCAATCCTTGGTGTATTGCTGATCACCCCGCGGCGCTTTGCCGATCCGCGCGGCTGGTTCGCCGAAACCTGGAACGACGCGCGCTATCAGGCCGCCGGCATCGCAGGACCGTTCGTGCAGGACAATCATTCGCATTCCGGCCCCCAAGGCACGATCCGCGGCCTGCATTGCCAGATCGCACCGAGCGTGCAGGGCAAGCTGGTGCGGGTGGTCCGCGGCGCGGTGTGGGACGTGGTGGTCGATATCCGCCATGGCTCCCCGACCTATGGAAAGCATGTCTCGGCGGTGCTGAGCGCGGAAAACGGGGTGGAGCTTTGGGTGCCGGGGGGCTTCCTGCACGGATTTTGCACCCTCGAACCCGACAGCGAATTTCTCTACAAAGTGACCGCCGACTATGATCGCGATGCCGAACGCGGAGTGATCTGGAATGATCCCGATCTCGCTTTGCCCTGGCCGATCACCCCAAGTGAGGCATTGTTGTCGGACAAGGACATGGTCCTTCCCCGCCTGGCGGATTGCGACCCGTGGTTTCACGCATGAGCATTCTGGTAACCGGCGGCACCGGCCAGTTGGCTACCGCACTGGCAGCCCTCGATGGCGGGCGCGACCTGGTGGTGGTCGGGCGGCCAACCCTGGATTTCGATCAACCAGACCGGATCATCGAAACGCTGGCCGCACATCGGCCATCGCTGATCATTAATGCCGCCGCTTATACCGCCGTGGACAAGGCCGAAGGCGATGTGGAGGCGGCCTATCGCGCCAACGCCGCCGGCCCGGAAATGCTGGCGCGCTACTGTGCGACGGCCGACATCCCGTTGATCCACGTGTCGACCGATTTTGTCTTCGACGGCCGCAAGGGTGCAGCTTATGTCGAAACCGATGTGACCAATCCGCTCGGCGTGTACGGCGCCAGCAAGCGGGCGGGCGAAATCGCGGTGCTGGCGGCCTGCCGAAAGGCGCTGGTGCTGCGGACATCGTGGGTTTATGCGCCGTACGGGCGCAATTTCGTGCTGACCATGCTGGGCGCAGCCCAACGCGTGCCGCGTTTGCGGGTCGTCGCCGACCAGATCGGCTGCCCGACCGCGGCACCTGACCTCGCGGTCGCCATTCTGGCGATTGCCGATCGGCTTGGACAGGGTTGGCGCGACGATTATGCCGGAATTTACCACGCCGCTGGCACCGGGTTTACCAGTTGGCATGGCCTGGCCTGTGCCGCATTCGCCGAAGCCGCGCACCATGGCCGTACGCCGCCCGAAGTGACCAAGATCGCCACTGCCGACTGGCCGACGCCGGTGACAAGACCCGCCGATTCCCGGCTTGATTGCAGCAAGCTCGCGCACATATTCGGTGTGCGTTTGCCCGACTGGCAGGACACCCTGCGCCGAATGATCGATCAGACGCTTGCCGCATGACCGCATGGCGCGACGCGCCCGGCAGGGTGTGCTAAACGACCTCAAGACCTCGGGGCAGACATCATGAGCGCCAGCCACTTTGCCGCAACACGCCACCAGGGCACCGCGACCGCGGGCCTCGGCGCGCGCCTGCGCCTTGGGTTCTGGATTGCAGTCGTGATGCTCCCCAGCATTCTCGCCCTGATTTATTACGGTGCCGTTGCGAGCGACCGCTACGTGTCCGAGGCGCGCTTCGTTATCCACACCGCCAGCAAGCCCAATGGTGTGCTGGGGGGCCTGACCGCGTTGCTTCAGCTGGCCGGGCTTGAGCGATCGCAGGATGATGCCTTCGCGGTGCGCGACTATCTGGCATCGCGCGATGCCTTGCGGGAGTTGAACGCGCGCTTGCCGCTGCGCCCGCGCTATGGCCTGGCGGAGGCCGATTTTGTCGCCCGCTTTCCGTCCGCCTTTTACGGCCAGACCGACGAAGCCTTGTTTCGCTATTTCGGGTCCATGCTGACGGCCGTTGTCAACACCACCAGCGGGCTGACCACTTTGCGCGTCCAGGCGTTTCGCGCCGAGGACGCCCATCAGATTGCCCGCATCCTGCTTGATCTGGGCGAAGAACAGGTCAACCGACTGAATGTGCGGATCCAGGAAGACTCGGTGAAACTTGCGACCGCCGAACTGACGCGCGCCCAGGAAAGGCGGATTGCCACCAGCGTCGCCCTCACCGCATTTCGCACCCGCGAACTGACGCTCGATCCTGGCAAGGAGTCGGTGGCAGTGATCGCCATGATCGGCCGCCTGTCCAGCGAACTCGCCGACGCCCGGATGGCGGTTGACCAGACCCGCGCCAGTTCCCCCAACAGCCCGCAATTGCTGAGCCAGCAGCAGCGGGTTGAAGCGATTAACCGGCAGATCGAATTGCAGCGGCTGCAAGTTGCCGGAGACGCGAGCGGGCTTGCTGACAAGATAGAACGTTACGAACGGCTGGCGCTTGAGGACGAGTTCGCCATCCGGGCCCTGGCGCTGACCACATCGGCGCTGGAAGCATCGCGTGTCGAAGCCCGCCGCCAGCAACTTTTCCTGGAGCGTGTGGTGGAGCCGGGCCTGTCGGACGAGGCGACGATGCCGCAGCGCTTCCGCAATATCGCGACCGTCTTCGGGTTCAACCTGATCTTTGCGCTCATTGTTTTTCTGGTGATAACAGGCGTGCGCGAACACGCGGCCGGCAGCCGTCGGCCGCACTGACCTCCGATCATGATCATCGTCACCGGCGGCGCCGGCTTCATCGGCTCTAACCTGGTCGCCGGGCTAGAAGCCGCCGGCGAGACCGACATCGTGATTTGCGACCGGCTGCTCGATGGGTCGAAATGGCGCAACATTGCCAAGCGGCTGCCGCGCGACATTATTCTGCCGGAGGCGCTGGAAGGCTTTATCGCGGCGCATGCCGGATCGATCACCGCGATTTTTCATCTCGGCGCCAATTCATCTACCACCGCGACTGATGGTGACCAGATCATCGAGGCCAATTTTCGCCTGTCGGTGATGCTGTGGCAGGCCTGCGCGCGGCATGGCATTGCGCTGTTTTATGCCTCATCGGCGGCAACCTACGGCGATGGCAGCGCCGGCTTCGTGGACAGCAACAATCTGGCGGATTTGCGCCAACTACGCCCGCTCAATCTCTATGGCTGGAGCAAATGGCTGTTTGACGGCTGGGTGTTGACGCGATTGGCGCGCGGCGAACCGGCGCCGCCGGTCTGGGCCGGCATGCGGTTTTTCAACGTCTATGGGCCAAATGAATACCATAAGGGTGCGATGCAAAGCCTGGTGGCGAAAATCGTCGCGGCCCATCAACCGGGGGAAGCGGTCACGCTGTTCAGATCCTACCGGCCAGATTTTGCGGACGGATGGCAGTTGCGCGATTTCATCTGGATCGACGATGTCGTCGCAGTGATGCTGTGGTTACGCGCGGCCGGCGTTTCGGGCGGGATCGTCAACCTTGGCACCGGGGTGGCGCGCAGCTTTTTCGATCTCGCCTCGGCCGCTATCCGGGCCTGTGGGGAAGCACCACGGATCGAATTTGCCGATATGCCGGAAGATATTCGCCCAGCCTATCAATATTATACCCGCGCCGATGTCGGGCGTCTGCGCGGTTTGGGCTATCAGGACCCGTTCACGACCTTGGAACAGGGCGTGACGCAGTATGTAGAAACATTCCTGCGCAGTAATGATCTCTATCGTTAACCGTCTTCTAAAAACTTGCGCAAGTTTGACACCAAAATCGCAGCAACCAAGCTAATCGCGATATTGGTACCGATCAGAAAGCCGATATCGTAGTGGGTGACGATTTCTTCGCTGAAAAACCCGGCACGGAACATCTCATAGCCATGAACCGTCGGATTCCACATCAGGAGTTTCTGCGCATAGCTCGGCATCCAGTCCACCATGAAGAAGACACCGGAAATCGGAAGTTGCAAATACTGCCAAGGCTGCACAAATTTTTCCGCCGGCTTCCAATAGTCGCACAGGACACTGGTCAACATCGCAACGGCGGCAAAATGCCACGAGGCAAGCAACCAGCCCGCGAGGGCGAGGCCGGGATCAACCGGCAGCTGGACAAAGCCCGTAGTGATCACCACGAATAAAATCAGCACCAAGGCAAATGTGGTGGACAAAAACTCCAGGAACAAGCGGGCCAGCAGAATATGCACGTGCGATATCGGTGAATGATACAAAAGGCCGAAATTGCTCCGAACCAACCCTGTCATCCCGCTAACAAAGTGTCGGCTAACAGTCAGCGGCATGTATCCGGTAACGATAAAGGCAATGATCGGAATGCCGTGAATAACCGGCTCCTTCGTCGCCGACCAGACGATCATGACGCCGCTGCACAAAATCATCGGCTCCAGCACAGTCCAGATGAAACCCAGATGCTGGCGCCCATAGCGGACCATCAGGTCGCGGACGACCAGCCCGTACATGATATTCCCAGTGCGATAGATCGCTTGCATAGGCCGTCAGTACCTCGCCGTGTCACGGTTAGTGTTCGAACATAGGCCTTCGATCACCAAGTTCAAAGCGAACTCCTGGATTTTTCGTAGGCCGCTCAAGCAATGGCCAAAAAATCAAATGGCCGCCATCGGGATATCCCGATGGCGGCCATTCGCCGAGCCAAGTCGCAGAAGCTTAAGCGAGCTTCAGATTGGTCGCCGCCGCCTTGCCGCGTTCCATCACCACGTCGTAGGTGACTTTCTGTTCGTCATTGAGGCCACGCAGGCCAGCGGCCTGGACGGCGGTGATGTGCACGAACACATCCTTGCCGCCGTCGGACGGCATGATGAAACCGAAGCCCTTGGTCGCGTTGAACCATTTAACCGTACCAGCTGCCATGATCATATTCCTTGCCCGCGCAGAAGGCTGCGTCGGGGTATGTTGGGGAGTGTGTGCAGAAAACCCACTTGGCCGGCCTGGCACTACCAGGTCGGTGATCGACCGATGCGTGGACCGCACGGACGCAAGCAGGGGAAATTCGTGGCGTTTAGGCCAGCTTGAGGTTGGTGGCAGCGGCTTTGCCGCGCTCCATCGCCACGTCGTAGCTGACCTTCTGGTTCTCATTCAGCCCTTGCAGGCCGGCCGCCTGAACCGCGGTGATGTGCACGAACACATCCTTGCCGCCGTCGCCTGGCATAATGAAGCCGAAACCCTTGGTGGCATTGAACCACTTAACAGTACCTGTAGCCATAACGTCGTCATCTCCGTCGCGCCGCCGCGCAAGATTGCACGGGTGGGCAGACAACCGAATAGTTGGTCGTCTTGAAGGAACCCGCCGGATCGTACGCCAAAGTGACAGAACGCCAAGGTAGGGAAACCGAGCAAGTCTAGCAAACATCGATTGCAGACGCGGATAGGCACAGAACGCCATGGCAGAGTCAAGAAAAAAGGGGCAGACCTTGCGGTCCGCCCCCGTCTCGTTGCGTCATGCCAAGCTGGATTAGAAATCCATCCCGTCCATGCCGCCCATTCCACCCATGCCACCGCCGGGGGGGCCGCCGGCCGGGGCTTTACGCTCCGGCTTCTCGGCGATCATCGCTTCGGTGGTGATCAGCAGGCCAGCAACCGAAGCTGCGTCCTGCAGCGCGGTGCGGACAACTTTGGTCGGGTCGATAATCCCGGCCTTGATCATGTCCTTGTACTCATCGGCCTGGGCGTCGTAGCCGTAGGTGTAGTCGTCCTTCTCGAGCACTTTGCCCGAAATGACGGCGCCATCCTGGCCCGCGTTTTCGGCGATCTGGCGCAGCGGTGCGAGCAGCGCCTTGCGCACGATTTCGATGCCGTGGGCCTGGTCCTCGTTGTCGCCTTTCAGCTTCTTGAGGCCAACCGAGGCGCGCGCCAAAGCCACGCCGCCGCCCGGCACGATGCCTTCTTCAACAGCCGCACGGGTTGCGTGCAGGGCGTCGTCAACGCGGTCCTTGCGTTCTTTCACTTCAACTTCGGTCGAGCCGCCAACCTTGATGACGGCCACGCCGCCAGCCAACTTGGCCAGACGTTCCTGCAGCTTCTCGCGGTCATAGTCCGACGTGGTTTCTTCGACCTGGGCGCGGATCTGGTTGCACCGGCCAACAATGTCGGCCTTCTTGCCAACGCCTTCAACGATGGTGGTGTTTTCTTTTTCGATCAACACCTTCTTGGCCTGGCCAAGCATCGCCAGCGTCACGCTTTCGAGCTTGATGCCAAGGTCATCGCTGATCACCTGACCGCCGGTCAGGATGGCGATGTCTTCGAGCATCGCCTTGCGACGATCGCCAAAGCCCGGCGCCTTGACGGCGGCGATCTTCAACCCACCGCGCAGCTTGTTCACCACCAGGGTCGCCAGGGCTTCGCCCTCGACGTCTTCGGCGATGATCAGCAGCGGACGGCCCGACTGCATCACGGACTCGAGCAGCGGCAGCATCGGCTGCAGGCCCGACAGCTTCTTCTCGTGGATCAGAATGTAGGGACGATCCATGTCCACCACCATCTTTTCCGCGTTGGTGATGAAGTACGGGCTGACATAGCCGCGGTCGAACTGCATGCCTTCAACGACTTCGAGCTCGGTCTGGATGCCCTTGGCTTCTTCGACCGTGATCACGCCTTCGTTGCCGACTTTCTGCATGGCTTCGGAAATCATCCGACCAATGTCAGACTCGCCGTTCGCCGAGATCGTGCCAACCTGCGCGGTTTCCGCCGGCGTGGTGATCTTGCGCGACTTCTTCTTCAGTTCCTCGACAACCGCTGCAACCGCCTTGTCGACGCCGCGCTTGAGGTCCATCGGGTTCATGCCAGCGGCCACGCCCTTGGCGCCTTCGCGGACAATCGCCTGGGCCAGCACGGTTGCCGTGGTGGTGCCGTCGCCGGCGACGTCGTTGGTCTTCGAGGCCACTTCGCGCACCATCTGGGCGCCCATGTTCTCGAACTTGTCGAACAGCTCGATCTCCTTGGCGACGGTAACGCCGTCCTTGGTGATGCGCGGTGCGCCGAAGCTTTTGTCGATGACGACGTTACGGCCCTTCGGACCGAGGGTCACTTTGACCGCGTCGGCAAGGATATCAACGCCGCGCAGCATTCTGGCGCGGGCGTCGCCGCCGAAACGTACTTCTTTAGCAGCCATGTCTGTATTCCTTTGGAATGGTCTTGGGCCAGGATCGATCGATGGAAACTACTTCTTCTTGGAAGGAGTGCCCTCGATGATGCCCATGATGTCGGACTCTTTCATGATCAGCAGCTCTTCGCCGTCGAGCTTGACTTCGGTGCCCGACCACTTGCCGAACAACACCTTGTCGCCAGCCTTGACGTCGAGGGCGACGATTGCACCCGCTTCGTTACGCGCGCCGGCGCCGACGGCGACAACTTCGCCTTCCATCGGCTTTTCCTGGGCGGTGTCAGGGATGATGATGCCACCCTTGGTTTTTTCTTCGGCAGTCAAACGCCGGACGACCACGCGGTCGTGCAGGGGACGGAACTTCATGATAAGGATCGCTCCTGGATATTTGCAGCTGCACCCCCTGAATGGGCGATGCGGCGGGTTGTTAGCACTCCCCCTCGGGGAGTGCCAGCGATCTAAGGAGCGATGGCGGGGACGTCAAGGGGGCGTCGGGGTGACGGTTGGGTTGCAGAGGTTGGAAACACCATGGCTGGGAACACGGATATGACGCTGTATAGCCTGGAGCGGCTGATCGCACCGTCTGGCCGCGCGCTCGTGCTGGGCAGCATGCCCGGCGAATAGTCCCTGGCCCAACAGAAATACGACGCCAAGCCTGGCAATTCATTTTGGCCGATCGTGGAAAGACTGTTTGGTCCGGAAATTAGTGCAACCACAGATTAATTGCGATCATTTGACCTTCCTGACGTTGCCGTCGACCAGCGGCGAAAACGCACGGATGAATTTCACGGCCAAGCTCGCCGTCCTGGCAGGCGCTTTTGCGAACCGGCGCCGTCTAATACCAAGCGCCCTTGATGTTGACCCATGAAGAATGGGTCAACGGCGCTTGGTATAAAAGCAAGCGTCGGTTACAGAGCCGCTTCAGATTGCACCAATCTGGCGGCGGTGAAATGTGGTGCAGTTCCAAGCGGAACTGACACCCTACTAACCGTCAGATTAAAGACTGCGCCGCTATCAAGGACGGACGTTCGCCAGCCGGTCATAACCCCGCGGGCCATTCCCTCGCCCCATGGACGACGGCGAGAATTTCTATGCGAGTCCGAACACGATAAGCGATGATGTAGGACGTTCCTGGAATAATCCACTCACGCGTTCCAGCCACCCGACCTTGACGCCCGACATCTGGATTGGAGTTCAGAACCATTTCGGTCCGACGGAATATGTCCGCCGCAAGCTTAAAGGCTGCAGCCGGGTTGTCACGCGCGATGAAATCTTGAATATGGTCGAGGTCAGTAAGGGACGAGATCGTCCAGGCAACTTCCATCAAGCCGGACGATATTTGTTCAACACATCCGCAATATCCGCGTCGCTTGCGAATGCGGCACGGTCAGCAGCCGCAATCCCCGCTGCTACTTTCGCAACAAAATGCTCTTGCCATTCAATCGAATGCCCATTTTCGAGGGCATCGGCGATCACGTCTGAAGCCGACAAATTCGATCGCGTCACGATTGCAATGACGCGGTCCCGCAGGCTGAGGGGCATGTCAATGTGTAATTTCATCTTTCACAGTTAGCACAAAGGACTGAATATCTCCAATTTCCCATATCACTCAGCGAGCAATCCCAAGGGTGCCGCAATGGCATCCTATCCGCGCTGAACGACCGATAAAGCTGCTCCCGCGACAACCCGGTCTCGCTCGCGACCTGCGCCGTGCCTTTTGCGCGTCTGCCCAGCGCGTGGGCGATGTAGCGCAGATTAACTGCCACGGCCGCACGTTGACGATCCAACTACCCAACCAACGCCCGCAATTTCGCCCGCACCAACGCGAGTTCTGTCGCCGTCGCCTGTCCCTTGCGCTCCGCCGACCGTGCCTGCCAGTCGAGATTTTTTGCCTGATCGGCGAGCGCCACACTGACCCGCGCCCCTGCGATTGGGACCTCGAACGGGTATCCCTTGATCTGCGTTGTCATCGGGCAACAGACCATCAAGCCGGTTTTCCGGTTATAGGAGGACGGGCTGAGCACCAGGGCTGGGCGGTGTCCCGCCCGTTCGTG
>JANXRN010000218.1 GCA_025352995.1 Acetobacteraceae bacterium | reverse complement strand
TCTCTACTGCGCCAGTACAACTCGCCCCGGGGCAGGAACAAAGCCTGACGCAAACGATTACCGCGCTGGCCATCGGCGCGCGGACCGATCCGCGTCAGGCGCAGGCCTTGTCCTTGCTGCGGGAAGGCAAGACGCAGGAGGCTGTGGCGCTGTTGCTGGCGGTGGCTGAAACCGGTGAGGCTAATATTGCCGTCGAGAAGAAGCGCACCGCCGAAGCCTATCGGCAGGCCGCGAGTATCGCCGGGCTGCGCGACCCGAAACAGGCCCGGGCGCTGTATGCCAAGGCGGCGGGGCTGGACCCGGACGATATTGACGGAATGCGCCTGCATGGCGAATTCGAACGCGATGCGGGGAATTTGCCGGAAGCCGATCGCGCCTTCCGCCAGGTGATCGCCATTGGCCAGGCGGGCCGTGACGATGATGCCCTGATCTGGGCCAATTTCGGGATGGGCGACGTGCTGATGGCGCGCGGCGACGTTGTCGCGGCGCAGGCGGCGTTCATCCGAGGTGGCGCGATCGCCGAACGGCCCGCCAAGGGTGATCCGGGCAATGCGGGGTGGCAGCGCGATCTGTCGGTATTCTTCAACAAGATCGGCGACGTGCTGGTCGCCCAGGGTAAGGGCGACGAGGCGATGAAGGCCTATCGCGATAGTCTCGTGATCGCCGAACGGCTCGCCAAGGGTGATCCGGGCAATGCGAGGTTGCAGCGCGATCTGTCGATCTCCCTCAACAAGATCGGCGACGTGCTGGTCGCCCAGGGCAAGGGCAAGGGCAAGGGCGACGAAGCGATGAAGGCCTATCGCGACAGTCTCGCCATCCGCGAACGGCTTACCAAGGATGATCCGGGTAATGCGAGGTGGCAGCGCGATGTGGCGGTCTCGTTCAACAAGATCGGCGACGTGCTGCGCGCACAGGGTAAGGGAGACGAAGCGATGAAGGCCTATCGCGACAGTTCCGCGATCTTCGAACGCCTCGCCAAGGATGATCCGGGTAATGCGGGCTGGCAGCGCGATGTGGCGGTGTCAGTAATGGGGATTGCGCTGGTGCAACGTGGGTCGGGCAAGACGGCTGAGGCGTTGACGCAATTGCGGCGCGGGCGGGAGATCATGGTGGGGCTGGTGGCGTTGGATCCGAACAATGCTGGATGGTGGGGGGATCTGGCGTTGTTCGACAGGCTGATTGCGGTGATGGAGAAGTGAACGGGAAAAGATGTTCTTGACATTAAAAGTTATTTATATTATGCATCGCGAGATGTTTACATTTTCCCACTTCCTCACTGCGCTACAAGCCGCGATTGCGGTGGTGTCGGCGCGCGACCGGAGCTTGACCGCGCTTTTGGTCGCCGTCTGGGGACGTGTGGGCCGGGCGCGGGTGCGGTTGGAGAGGCTGATTGCGCTGTGGCGCGCGGGGATGGTGCCGAAAGTGCGGGTGCGGGCTTCGCGGGCGGGGGAAATGCGTTCGGCGCCGGAGGTTCAGCGCGTCGGCCTTCCGAGCCAGCGCGGCTGGTTGATTCCGCGCATGCAGCAAGCGGCGATGTTTGGCGGGATGCTGGAGGCGCTGTTGACGCAGGCGGAATGCGTCCGGTTTCTGGATGAAGTTCCGCAGGCCAGGCGGATTGTGCGCGTGTTGCAGCGGATGTTGGTGGTGCCGCCGGGCAAGCTGCCGCCGACGATGAAGCGGGAGGTAGTTTGGCCCCCGCCAGCGTGGCAGGAGGCGGTGCGGCAGGCTGGGATGAGTGTAGGGCCAGCGGGCCGGCTGATATGGAATTAGGCCTCGGGGGATTTGCATGCTCATTTTGTTGCGATTACGAAACAAATAGCAAGATTGGCCGACCCAACGGGCAGGAAGTACCAGTCGGAAAAAGTTTTTTTGCTTCTTTTTGTTCACAAAAAGAAGACCCTTCCCTTCGATCACTTTTCCGTGAGCAACAAGTAATTCGCAAAATGCGGCAACAGGGGGTTGCGGAACGCGCCGCTTTCCTGGTCATACTCCGGTATGGTTTCAGGTGCACAAGATCGAATCGCCGCGTCGGCAGGATTGTCGTCGGCGGCGGACCCCGTATTGGTTCGGCTGCGGCTGATCGGGCAGATGGAAGCCTGGACGCTGACCAGCGAAAACATTTTGCCGACCGGGCGCAAGACCAGGGCATTGCTGGCGATTCTGGCATTGTCGGCACCGCGCCCGGTGTTGCGTGGCAAGCTTGCCGAGCTGCTGTGGAGTCGGCGGCCGGAGGAGCAGGCGCGGGCGTCGTTGCGGCAGGAAATTCATCGGCTGTTGGATGCGCTCGATCCGGTGGGCAGCCAGATTTTGTCGATCAACCGGGACCATTTGTCGCTGCGGTCGGGCACGGTGTGGGTTGATGTTGAGGAAGTGTTGCGGGCGTCCCCCAACAAGCCGGCGGCGCTGTCGTTGTTGGATGGCGAGTTGCTGGAAGATCTGGATGGGGTGGACCCGAGCTTTGACGCTTGGCTGTCGGCGGAGCGGGAGCGTTTGCGCGATCGGGCGCGCAATTTGGCCGAGACTTTGCTGCGCGATAAGTCCGACCCTGAGACGGTGATCCCGGCGGCGCAGCAATTGCTGGCGATTGATCGGGCGCATGAAGGCGCGTGGCGGGCGCTGATGCGGGCTTACACGGTGCGCGGCGAACGCGGGATGGCGATCCAGGCTTATGAGCGCTGCCGATCGGTGCTTGCTGATCAGCTCGATGCCCAGCCGTCGGAAGAAACCCAGCGGCTGCTGGCGGAAATTCGTGCGTCGTCTGCCCCACCACGTCCGGCCCCGTCCGGGCCTGCTACCAGCCAGCGTGTGACAGAGCCGCGGGAGGCACGGGCCAGCCCGCGCACTGATGCGCGTGGCGGCGGTGAGCGTGGCGATGCCGGGCGGCAGGTTACGCGCGGGGGCGCCCGGGTGGGGGTGTTGCCGCTCGCGATGATTGGCACCAGCGAGACGGAGGCGCATTTATCGACTGGATTGGCCGAGGAAATTACCTCGGCCCTGGCGCGGTTCCGCTGGATGTTCCTGATTTCGTCATCATCGCTGGCGCGTTATGCCACGCAAACCCGCGATGAAACCGCGATCCGGCGTGCTTTTGGGATCGATTTCCTGCTCGACGGCACGATCCAGAAAGTCGGGGAGCGGTTGCGGGTGTCGTTGCGGCTGCTCGATCTGCGGGTTGGCAACCAGGTGGTGTGGTCGCGGCGGTTTGATCGCGATGTGCATGATTTGCTGACGATGCAGGACGACATCGCGGCCGAGGTGGTGGCGCAGATCGATCCGGAGATTTTGCTGATTGAGGCGCAGCGGGTGACCCAGCGGCCGCCGTTGGATGCGACCGGCTATGACATGGTGCTGCGCGCGATCCCGTTGATCGGCCGGCTCGATCGGGTGCAGTTCATGCAGGCGGGCGGCTTGCTGGCGGACGCGGTGGCGCAGGAACCGGACTATGCGCCGGCGCATGCCTGGTTCGCCTATTGGCATATGTTCCTGGTCGGGCAGCGTTGGGCGGACGATCCGCAGGCGGCGATGGGGGAAGCGAGCAAGCTCGCTGAACGCGCGATCACGCTTGATCCGCATGACGGGCGCGGGCTGGCGATTGCCGGCCATGTGCGGTCCTTCATCAATCACCGCATGCGCGAGGCGTTGGCGCTGCACGAACGGGCGCTGACCCTGAACCCCAATCTGGCGATGGCGTGGAGTTTGTCGGGCGTGGCGTATGCCTATCTCGGGGAGCATGCCGAGGCCGAGCGGCGGCTTGTGCGCTACAAGAAATTATCGCCGTTCGACCCGCATGCGTTCTTCTTCGATTCGGGCCGCATTCTGGTGGCGCTGTTGCAGCATCAGCATGAAGCGGCCGTCGATGCCGGGCGGGAAATCAGCCAAATGAACCCGTCATTTTCGGCGGCTTATAAGCCTTATCTCGCGGCGCTTGGGCATTTGCGCGCCGAAGCCGAGGCGGCAACCGTGCTCGAGCGGCTGATGGCGCTGGAGCCGGAGTTTACGGTTGCCGCCTTCCGGGCCGGCAGCCCGTTTGGGCGGACCGAGGATTGCGATCATTACGCTGAGGGGCTGCTGCTGGCCGGGGTGCCGGCGGGATAGAGCGCGGCTTTGGGTTTGCGGGATTGCCGGGGCAGGGTCGCCCAGGCGTAGAGCGCGGGCAGGAAGATCAGGGTGAGCGCGGTGGCGACGGCCAAGCCGCCGATCATGGCAATTGCCATCGGCCCCCAGAACACGTTGAGCGACAAAGGCACAAAGGCGAAGGCGGCGGCGAATGCGGTCAGCACCACTGGCCGCGCCCGGCGGACGGTGCTGCCGATGATCGCGTCTTCTCCGCTGAGCCCGGCGCGCAAATCCTGGGCGATCTGATCGACCAGGATGATGGAGTTGCGCATGATCATGCCGGCGAGGGCGATCACGCCGAGCAACGCCACGAAGCCGAATGCGGCGTCCGTTAGCAACAGGGCGGCGACCGCGCCGATGATGCCGAGCGGCGCGGTGGCCAGCACAAGCAAGGTGCTGCGCAGGCTTTGCAGCTGGATCATCATGATCAGCAGCATGGTGCCGATCATCAGCGGGAACACCGCCGCCAACGCATCATTGGCTTTGCTGGCTTCTTCGGCGGCGCCACCGGTGTCAACGCGGACCCCAGCCGGCAAGGCGAGCGCCTTGATGCGGGGCTGGGCGAGGGCGGTGATATCAGGCGCCTGCATGCCGTCCTGGATATCGGCGGCAACGGTCAGGAAGGGTTCGCGGTCACGGCGCCACAGAATTGGTTCTTCGGTTTGCGCGACCAGATGGCCGATTTGGCCAACCGCGATCCAGCCCGCCGAGGTTGGCAGCACCAGGTCGGCGAGGCGGTCAAGGTCAAGCCGTTCGGCGCCGGCGGCGCGCAGCACGACAT
>JANXRN010000214.1 GCA_025352995.1 Acetobacteraceae bacterium | reverse complement strand
GACGTAGCGCTTCACCGCATCCTCGGGGAAATGCAGCGCGTCGTAGCCAATTCGCGCGCCCGGTTTGGTGTGGGCAACGATCCAGGCCGGCGGCGGTTCATCGATCAGATGCCGGCGTTCCCACAGCGCATCATCGGTCTGGGCGGCCAGTTGCAGCACATAGCGACCATCGGTGAAGGCGGCGGCGCGGTCCATGAGCACCACCGCAAGCCCGGCGCTGCCGGTGAACCCGGTGAGCCAGGCGAGGCGTTCGGCATTGGCGGGGACATACTCGCCAAGATGCTCATCGGCGCGCGGGACCAGCAGGCCGTCGAGCGCCTGACGGCGGAGTTCTTCACGCAACTGAGTCAAGGTTGTGGCTGACATCGGATGGTATCCTCACGGCAGGGTCTATGTTATTGCATGACTACGAACGTATATATGCTTTGAACGCATATCTGAATGCGGAATCCGGCACTTTTTCCACAGGCGCGCCGAGCATATGTTGCGGTGCAGCAAAGCCGCGCGACGAACTGCATCGACGCATAACGCCCACCACGGTTTGCCTTCAGGATACAAGATCATGACGATCCGCTATGCCACCGAAGAACTCGCTCTGATGATGCCGACCAGCCTGTCCAACTACTTCACCCCGTCCAATGACGGGCACCGGCAGGAATATCCGGCTTATTATTTCAACACCAAGACCGCCGGCCCCGGCATTGTTGCGCGCATTGGCGCCTGGCTGAAGCGCCGTGCGGCAGTGAACGAACTGGCCACCCTGACCGACCATGAACTCGCCGATATCGGCCTGAGCCGTGGCGATCTTGCGGTCGCGTTTGACCAGGGATTTGTGGTCAAGCGCAATGCTGGCCGTTTCGGCACCAAGCTGCAAATTGGCCGTATCCAGCACGCCTAGGCTTTCTTACGCAGCACGAGAGTCGCCCAGCGGCCCTCGTGCAACGTGCGTTCAATGACCAGACCAGCGCGCCGATGGGCCGATAATACCCAGGCGCGTTGATTGTCGAGCAGGCCGGCGAGAATTGCCGTGCCCCCGGATGCCAGATTGCGGGCCAGATCGGTTGCCATGCCGCACAAGGGCCGCGCCAGAATATTGGCGAAAATCAGATCATAGGGCGCGGGCTTGCGCACTGCTGTCGCCTGCCAGCCATCGGCGCGAATGGCGCGGATTTGCCGGCCCAACCCGTTGCGAACCGCGTTTTCCCGCGTTACCCGCACCGACCACGGGTCGATGTCAGTGGCGAGCACCGGGCGATGCAGCCATTTTGCCGCCGCCATGGCCAAAATCCCCGACCCCGTCCCGAGATCCAAAATCCGGGCCGGCCGGCGATGCGCCACGGTTTCGAAGGCGCGGAGGCACCCGCGGGTCGAGCCATGCTCCCCCGAGCCAAACGCAATCCCGGCATCGAGCACGATGGTGAGCCGGCCGGGCACCAGTTTTTCGATGATATGGGTGCCGCGCACCGCAAAGCGCCTGCCGACCAATTGTTCGGGGAAGCTTTCCTGATTGCGCGCGAGCCAGCCTTCGGACTCGGTCGGCCGGCGGGTCAACGGCGCATCAAACCCGGTTACCAACGCCGCCAAAGCCAGCGCGCCGGCGAGTTCGGCTTCATGCGCGCCCTGGTCCTTCACGCCTTCGAGCGTCCAGATCCGTGTCGCTTCATCGAGGAAGAACCCGACCGTGCCGCAGGCGGTGGCGAGGGCGACTTCGTAGGCGTCCAAAGCCGCTTCCGGCACCACAAGGGTGAGGGTTTCCAATTGGATGGCATAGCGCGCGGGCTTCATTGGGCTGCTTCCGTCACAAACCGGTCGATCACCCGCTTGGTGCCGGCCTTGTCGAATGCGATGTTCAATTTGTCGTCCTCGACCGATGTGACGGTGCCATAGCCGAATTTGTCGTGGAACACCCGCGCACCTTGCGCATATTTTTTGGTGGCGACCGCACGGGCCGGTTGCTCCCAGGACGCGACCACGCGCGGTTGCGCGACATAGGTGCTGCGCGCCACCAGCGGGAAAGCTGTGGTGAAACTGGGGGGCCGCTTGGTGGCTTGCGATCCGCCGACCTCGATTTCAGTCTCCGGCAATTCGCCAATGAAGCGGCTCGGGACGTTGGACTGCCAGTTGGCGTAAATGCGCCGATTGGCGGCGTGGCTGATGATCGACCGTTTGCGCGCGCGAGTGAGCCCGACATAGGCAAGGCGGCGTTCTTCTTCCAACCCCTTGCCGCCGCTTTCATCCATGCTGCGCTGGCTCGGGAACAGCCCGTCTTCCCAACCGGGGAGAAAAACCGTGTCGAATTCCAGCCCCTTGGCGCCGTGCATGGTCATCAAATTGACCTTGTCGGCGTCTGCATTTTCTTCGTTGTCCATTACCAGGCTGACATGGTCGAGGAAGGCGCCGAGGCTTTCGTAATCGACCAGCGCGCGGACCATTTCCTTGAGGTTATCGAGCCTTCCGGGCGCTTCGGGGGATTTGTCGGCTTTCCACATGCCGGTATAGCCGCTTTCGTCGAGCATCCGGGCGACGGTTTCGACATGGCCATCGCGGTCGAGGGCGGCGCGCCACTGGCCGAACTGGTCGAGCAGATTGCCGACCTCGGCCCGCACTTTGCCGCGCAGGCCGCTTTCGGCAACTAAAGTGGCGGCAGCGGCGGTCAGCGGGATTTGTGCTTCGCGGGACCGTTCGTGCATTGCCCGCAGTGCCTGTTCGCCAACGCCGCGGCGCGGCAAATTGACGATGCGTTCGAACGCCAGATCATCGGCGGGTTGGTTCAGCACTCGGCAATAGGCGATCGCATCGCGGATTTCGGCGCGTTCGTAAAAGCGCAAGCCGCCGACGACGCGGTAGGGTAGGCCGAGGGTGATCAGCCGTTCCTCAAACGCGCGGGTCTGAAAGCCGGCGCGCACCAGCACGGCCATTTCGGACAGTTTGTGGCCATCACGGCGCAGATTTTCCATCCGGTCGCCAACCATGCGGGCTTCTTCGTCCGAATCCCACAGCCCAATGACCTGAACTTTTTCGCCGGATGCGTCGTTCTTGCCGCTGCGCAAGGTTTTGTCGTGGCGGCCGGAATTATGCGCGATGAGGCCCGCAGCGGCCGCGAGGATGGGCGCGGTGGAGCGGTAATTGGCTTCGAGCTTGACCAAGACGGCGCCGGGAAAGTCTTTCTCGAAGCGCAGGATGTTCTCGACCTCGGCGCCGCGCCAACTATAGATCGACTGGTCATCATCGCCGACGCAGCAAATGTTCTTGTGGCCCTGGGCCAACAGCCGCAGCCACAAATACTGCACCAGATTGGTGTCCTGGTATTCGTCGACCAGAATATAGCGGAAGGCACGATGATACTGCGCCAGCACATCCGGGTGTGTCCGCAGGATTTCGGTCATGTGCAGCAGCAGATCGCCGAAATCGACGGTGTTGAGGGTTTTGAGGCGTTCCTGATAGGCGGCGTACAGCGTCCGCGCTTGGCCGTTGGCGAAATCACTGTCTTCGGCGACAGTAATTTTGTCCGGGGTGATGGCGCGATCCTTCCAACGCTGGATGATCGCCATCAACGCCGGCGGCGGGAAACGCTTGAGGTCGAGCCTTGCCGCCTCCATCACCTGTTTAAGCAGGCGCAGCTGGTCATCAGTATCGAGAATGTTGAAGTTGCTGGTCAGCCCGACAAGCTCGGCATGGCGACGCAACATGCGGGCGCACAGCGCGTGGAAGGTGCCAAGCCACAGCCCCTCGGCGGGATGGCCGAGAATGGCGGCCACCCGTTCGCGCATTTCCCGTGCGGCCTTGTTGGTGAAGGTGACGGCGAGCACTTGGTTGGGAAAGGCCCGCTTGGTCAACAGAATATGGGCGAAGCGGCTGGTCAGCACCCGGGTTTTGCCGGTGCCGGCGCCGGCGAGCACCAGCACCGGGCCATCGACGGTTTCGACGGCTTCGCGCTGTTCGGGGTTCAGGCGGCTGAGATAGTCGGTCATAGTGGGCGGGATTCCATAGAGGCGACTCCGGTCGCGTGCCGTGAGAGGATATAGAACAGGTGGGGAACGCGGCAAGTCTGCTGCCAAGTGGGATGGATGCGGCGTCAACGGGCCTGGTAGTGTCTCAGTTTGAATTTCTCAATATTGAGATGAGCCAAACTCCGCAGTGACATCGTCGCCAGCGCCTCGCATCTGACATGCGGAAAATTCAATTTGTTTGCCGCATCCGATGCGCGTCCATCCATCAACCTGAAAGTCAACAATCTTCTTAATGGCTTGGCGGTAGCCTGATAATACGCTTGCGTGTGGCAAAGTGGCAACGGTCCGGAAGCTACTTCCGAATGAGTAGTTACCCCTCTTGCTATAACCACCATGATCACACAATGTGAGTTTTGGAGCGAATCCAAGCCCGAGTCGGTTTGATATTTCTCTCTTGTCAAGTGATTTTTATCGCTTTATGCATAATTTTCGTGTAGACTTTATCTGCGTCAGCGATCCGCTGCGCTGGAGAGGACGAGAGTATGCCCAAAGGACCGCGAGGCGAGAATCGCCCAGCCGATGTGATCGGCTGCGCTATCTCCGTCGCTCGCATAGCGACGGGGGAGGTGGAAGACGACCGATATACGACGCCAGCCCGCGTGCGCAGCGGCCTGGCAGGAGCAACTGCGCGTGCGCAAACCGTATCGCCAGAACGGCGGACCGAGATCGCGAAGAAGGCAGCAACAGCCCGATGGGGCTAAGGAGTTTGATATGGTGATGAGCGAGCGTGACCGGCTCCTCATGTTCCTGTTTGAGGGGAACGATAGGGAGCTTGTAAACATGAAGTTTTTCCGCGGACTGCGCGATCTCGTGTCCGAGGATGAGTTTTGTGCGCAAATCCACTCTGCGCTTATGCAGAAGAGGATGGGCAAGGCCGTCGTTGCGGATGATTTTGTTGACGGAGTAACAAAAATTGATGCGGAAGAATTTGTTGCGTCTCTATAGGACATGACGTGAGTATTTATATAAGCCCGTGATGTAAATTGCGGGCTTATTTTTTACACGACGCATCGGGAAACGACAATGAATGTGATGGATCTCGTTAGGCACTTCTCATCTGAAAAAATGGTGCCTATAGACATCAATGACATAAAGAAAAAAATATTATCAGACGGAAGATTTTTAGTTATTAGGTTTATCGGTGTTCAAATGAATACCGATATTATGCGTGGATATTTATCGCATTATATTAAAAAATCTCCCCTTTATGGGGAAGATACCCCAATGGCAGATATTTATTATGATCTTAATCAAGATAGTGATTGGAGAAGGTTGGTATGCTGCAAAGAAATGCTTCATATAGTTGACATTCCTCCTGCTCGAACATCAACGCCAGAAGACCTAAAAAGACTAATAAACCGTATGTCTCTTTCGCCAGAGTTTGAAAACTTAGCGACGGATCAAGCCAACGGAGACCATAAAGTATTAACAGACAAACTCGCGATTATTTATGCGGTAGCAATTTTATTTCCGATGAAAGTTCGCGATCTTGTTCTACCTCTCGTGGATTCAAGGAAGCTGACAGAAGAAGATGTGGCTAGGATGGTCGATATTCCTTTGAGATATGTTCGGTTGGTGCTTTCTCCAGTTTGGCCGCAAGTATATCACGCGATCATCAATTAAATTGAAAATAATGCTTGATAACATCAATTAACCCACATATAACAGGGGCATGAACAAGCTCCCTGACGCCAAACGCATCCAAATTCTCGCCATGCTCTGCGAAGGTTCGTCCATGCGGTCGATCAGCCGAGTGGTTGATGTGAGCATTAACACCGTGAGCAAGCTGCTGGCTGAGGCTGGCGAAGCCTGCGAGGCTTATCACGATGAGAACGTGCGCAACGTGGCTTCCAAGCGCGTGCAGTGCGATGAGATTTGGTCCTTCTGCTACGCCAAGCAAAAGAACGT
>JANXRN010000198.1 GCA_025352995.1 Acetobacteraceae bacterium | reverse complement strand
CAACATAAACTACACTAATATTTGCTACTACAAATGCACGTTCTGTGCGTTCTCGAAAGGGAAAAAGCACGAGCATCTGCGCGGCGCGCCGTACGATCTGGCGCTCGATGAAATCGTTCGCCGATCGGAAGAAGCCTGGGCGCGCGGCGCCACCGAGGTTTGCCTGCAAGGCGGCATCCATCCGGATTACACCGGCGACACCTATATTCGGGTGTGCGAGGCGATCAAGGCGGCGATCCCGGACATGCATATCCATGCGTTTTCGCCGCTTGAAGTGACCCAGGGCGCGGCAACGCTGGGGCTGTCGTTGGATGAATTTCTGGCGCGGTTGAAGATCGCTGGCTTGGGAACTTTGCCGGGGACGGCTGCGGAAATCCTCGATGACGAAATCCGCGCCATCATCTGCAAGGACAAGGTCAACACCGCCGAATGGTCAGCCGCGATTAGCGCTGCCCATCGGCAGGGTTTACGCACCACGGCGACCATCATGTACGGCCATGTCGAACAGCCGATCAACTGGGCGCGGCATTTGCTGGTATTGCGGGATTTGCAGTCCGACACTGGCGGCTTCACCGAATTCGTGCCGTTGCCCTTCGTCCACATGGAAGCGCCAATGTATTTGCGCGGCCAGGCGCGCAAAGGGCCGAGCTTTCGCGAAGCAGTGCTGATGCATTCAGTGGCGCGCCTGGCGCTCCATCCCGGCATTCAGAACATCCAGACCAGCTGGGTGAAAATGGGGCCGGATGGCGCGGCCGCTTGCTTGCAGGCTGGCGCCAACGATCTCGGCGGCACCTTGATGAATGAAAGCATTTCCCGCGCCGCTGGCACCGAACATGGCCAGGAATTCCCGCCTGACGCGATGGAGAACCTGATCCACCGGATCGGCCGCCGGGCGCAGCAGCGCCAGACGCTTTATGGACCGGTCGGTCAGGAACGGCGGGCGGCGTCGTTCGATGCGGCTGAACTGGCGCCGGTGGTGTTGAATGCACCGGTTAAACGGATGGCGGCAGAGTAAGGAAGACTCTTCTTTTTGTGAACAAAAAGAAGCAAAAAAACTTTATCTATTGGTTCCGAGGGCGCACATGCAGTCTTGCGCTAGGAGGTCAGCGACGTCCGATTCCACCCGATCACGTTCATTTCCCGCAAATCCACCGCGCTTACCTGCCCCGCCACGCCCAACGCCGCATTGCCGAATGCGTCGCCAGTCACCGACGGGTTCCAGTCGGCCGGATCGCCGCCGGTTGTCGGGTTGTTGTAGCTTTGCAGCATGGTGTGCCCGTCAATCGAGAACGATCCCGCGCCCGGCAGCAGATCGCGCACCGCGGGGCTGGTGTAGCGGAACAGATCGAGCGCGGTGTAGGCGCCGCTATTTTGGGCGAGCGATCCGGTGCGGCCCATCACTTCGGTGATTTCATGCTCGATCGCGCCGACCGCGTCGTACAGTCCTGCCACGGCGCGGTTGGTTGGGTCCCAATTCATTGGGTTCGCCGAGGAAATGCCGATATAGCCGTCATTGATGCCGTTGACCGCCGCAGCAAGCCCAAGCGCCTTGGCCTGGGCATTTGACACGATGAAAATCGCGCTGCCAGCCGGGGACGTGGACGGTAATCCGGCAATCGCTGCGATCTGATCGGGCTGGGTGCCGTGGGATGTCAGCGCCGCCACCAGATCATTGTAGCTCACGATGTCGTAGCTGGTCTGGCTGCCGCCAACATTGGCCGACGAGAGCGACGAGCCGTTCACCGCACCATAGCCGACCGTTAGGTTGAGCGTCGTGACGTTGGTGAATTCGTTCTGTAAATAGGTCGCGGCGGCGGCGACGGCGGTCTTGAAGCCAGCGGGCGCGCTGGCGACGGTCGCATCATAGGTGATGTTGATGACGAACGGGCTGCTGGTCGACGCGGTCGGCGTGGCGGCTGCGAAAATTTCCGATGTCGCCAGCCCGTAGGCGTCGGTTGCCGTCACCTTCAGGGAAAGATCGGCGGTGCCCACCGACGGGGTACCGGTGAAGGCGAGGGTGGTCGGGTTGAAGGTGAGCCAGCTCGGCAGCGCCGCACCGGTCGACAGCGTGGCGGTATAGGTTAGCGCTGCGCCTTGCGGGTCAGTGAAAGTGCCAGCGGGCAGCACGAAATTCACCGCACTGCCTTCGGTCCAGCTTTGCGCGGCGGTCTGGCTCGCGAGCACCGGGGCGGTCGCGAGGGAAATGGTGAAATTCTCGCTTCCGGTTGCACCGGCGCTGTCTTTGGCAGTCACGGTGACGGCCGCGGTGCCGGCCGCATCGGTGCCGCTGAACACGGCGCCAGCGGCAGCGAATTTCAGCCAGGACGGCAGGGCCGCGCCGCCTGCGAGGGTCGCGCTATAGGTCATCGCAAGGTTCTGCGGGTCGACGAACGTGCCGGTTGGCAGGGCAAAACTGGTCGCCTTGCCGGCCACCCAGAACTGGTTCGCGGTCTGCGCCACCACGGTGGGTGCGGTGGCGAGGGTGATGGCGAAGCTTTCGCTCGCGCTCAGCCCGACCGCATCGGTCGCGGTGACCTTGACCGAGACAGACGCCGTGCCGGCGGGGTCTGTGCCGGAAAAAATGCGGGTGCTGGCGTTGAAGCTGAGCCAGGACGGCAGCGCAGCGCCGCTGGCGAGGGTCGCGCTGTGGGTCAGCGCGAGGGCCTGCGGATCGCTGAAGGTGGAACTCGCCAAGGTGAAGCTGGTGGATTTGCCGGCGACCCAATATTGCGTCGCGGTTTGCGCGGCGAGCGTCGGCGCGCTCGCCAGTGCCACGGTAAAGCTTTCCGATGCGGCAAGGCCGAAACTGTCGGTGGCGATAACCTTGACGCTGAAATTGGCGGTGCCGGCCGGATCGGTTCCGCTGAAGCTGCGGGTGCTGGCGTTAAAGCTGAGCCAGCTTGGCAGCGCGGCACCGGAGGCAAGGTTTGCCGAATAGGTCAGCGCCGCGCCTTGCGGGTCGCTGAAGGTGCGGTAGGCGAGGCTGAAGCTGCCCGCTTTGCCGGCGGCGAGATATTGCGTGGTTGTTTGGCTGGTGAGCGTGGGGGCTGCCGCCAGGCTGATGGTGAAGCTTTCAGACCCGGTCAGGCCGGCCACATCGGTCGCCGTGACGCGCACGGTGACCGGCGCGGTGCCAGCCGGGTCGGTGCCAGAAAATGTCCGGGTCGTTGCGTTGAACGTAAGCCAGGTCGGCAGCGCCGCGCCGTTCGACAAGGTCGCGGCATAGGTCATCGCAGTGCTTTGCGGGTCGGTGAAAGTGCCGCTCGGCAAAGTCAGGCTGGTGGCTTTGCCCGCAACCCAATACTGGTTCAGGGTTTGCGAGGTCACACTCGGCGCGGACGAATTGATCACCGCCCTGGTCGCATCGCCCGAAATCACGATCGGGCTGGTCGGCAGGGGGGCGATGACGAACGGGTTATCGGAAAAACCGTTATCTTCCTGATTAAAAAGCGCAGTCAGATACCAGCCGAAATCCGACCGAGTGAAATTATCCATGGCTCAAACAACCTGTCTAACACGCAATTACAATTATGGCGGGGTAGCAGCGCCCTTGGCGGCCTGCAAGAAAAGTTTTGTTAACCACATGGCTTCAGGACGTCAGCGAACTCCGCGTCCAGCCGATCACGTTCATTTCCCGCAAATCAACGGCCGAAACCAGGCTTGCCACACCCTTGGCGGAACTGCCGAACGCATCGCCGGTGAGCGTCTGGATCCAGTCCGTGGCATCGCCGCCATTGGCTGGGTTGTTGTAGGCCTGCAGCATGGTCTGCCCATCGATCGAAAAGCTACCGGCGCCGGGCACCAGATCGCGCACCCCGGGGCTGGAATAGCGGAACAGATCGAGCGCCGTGTAGGCGCTGGCATTGGTGCCGAGCGAGCCGGTGCGGCCCATGACCTCGGTAATTTCATGCTCGATGGCGCCGACCCCGTCATAAAGCCCTGATACGGCGCGATTGGTCGGGTCCCAGTTCATCGGATTGGCCGACGAAATCCCGACAGAGCCGTCCGTCACCCCGTTGAGCGCGCCCGGCAGGCCAAGCGCCTTGGCTTGCGCGTTGGACACGATGAACTGGGCGCTGCCGGCCGGCGACGTGGTGGGCAAATGGGCCAACGCGGTCAGCTGATCCGGTTGCGCGCCATGCGAGGCGAGCGCGGCGCGCAAAGTGCTGTAGCTCACCAGCTCGTTGCTGGTTTGGCTGCTGCCGACGGCGTTGGCCGGCAGCGCGGTGCCGTTTACCTTGCCATAGCCGAAGGTGATATTGAGGCTGACTGGGTTGCTGAATTCGGTTTCGAGATAGCTGACGGCTGCCGCCACGGCGGTCTTGAAGCCGGCCGGCGCGCCAGCGACAGTGGAATCATAGGTTACGTTGATGACGAATTTGCCTGCGGCGGCCGGCGTGGTCGCCGCAAAGCTTTCCGACGTGCTGAGGCCATAGGCGTCGGTCGCGGTGACGACGACGGTGAGGTCGGGCGCCCCGGTTACCGGCGTGCCGCTGAAGACGAGCGTGTTGGGATTGAAAGTCAGCCAGCTTGGCAGCGCACCGCCGCCGCTGAGGGTTGCGGTGTAGCCCAACGCGGCGACTTGCGGGTCGGTGAAACTGCCGGTTGGCAGGGTGAAGCTGAGCTTGCTGCCCTCGGTCCAGCTTTGTGCCGCCGCCTGTTTGGCCAGCACCGGGGCGCTGGCGAGCGAGAGCACGAAGCTTTCGCTGGCGGTGGCGCCGGTATTGTTGGTGGCGGTGACGCTGATGTTAACCGCGGCGGTGCCCGACGCATCAGTGCCGCTGAAGACGGCGCCGGCCGGGGTGAATTTCAGCCAGGACGGCAGCGCCCCGCCGCCGGCAAGCGTTGCGCTATAGGTCAGCGCGAGGTTCTGCGGGTCAACGAAGGTGCCGCTTGGCAGGCTGAAACTGGTCGGCTTGCCGGCGACCCAATATTGATGCGCGGTCTGGACCGCGAGCGTCGGGATGGAGGCGAGCGCGATGGTAAAGCTTTCCGACACTGACAGGCCGACCGCATCGGTCGCGGTCAGCTTGATGGCGACCGGCGCCGTCCCGGGCGCATCGATGCCGCTGAAAGTTCGGGTGCTGGCGTTGAATTTGAGCCAGCTTGGCAGCGCCGCGCCGCCGGCGAGCGTGGCGCTGTAGGTTAGCGCCAGGCCCTGTGGATCGCTGAAAATGGCGGTGGGCAGTGCGAAGCTGGTCGATTTGCCGGCGGTCCAATATTGCGTCGCGGTCTGCGCGACAAGGATCGGGGCACTGGCGAGCGCAAGGCTGAAGGTTTCGGACGCCGACAGTCCGGCACTGTCGGTGGCAGTGATTTTTATGCTGGTCGCCGCCGTGCCCGCCGGGTCGGTGCCGCTCAAGGTCCGCGTGGCGGCGTTGAATTTGAGCCAGCTTGGCAGGGCGCTCCCATTGGCCAAAGTCGCCCCATAGCCCATCGTCCGCCCCGCGCCATCACTGAACGTGCCAGTGGGCAGAATGAACGACGATGCGACGCCGGCCGCCCAATATTGCGTCGCGGTCTGCTGCGCCAGCGCCGGGCCGGACGTGACAGTCCGCGCCGTTGGGCCGCGCGAGGCATCGCTGATCAGCGAGGCGAAAAAAGCGAAGTCGGCCGGGTCAAACACGAAGCTCGAAGGCAGCGTAAAGCCGAATGTCATGGTCATCGCTGAAATCCCGGATGCTGGAGAGCGGAAACAAATCGTTACTAACAGCCTGTCTCTGGGCACTTCAAGTAAACTTTTCAATATTAATCCGGATAGGCGATGCGCAGGATTTCAATCTCCTCCCACCCGGCCGGGGTTTGCAGCCGCACCACGTCGCCGAGCTTGGCCCGCATCAGCGCGCGGGCGATCGGGGCGTGCAAACTGACCTCGCCACGACTGATGTCTGCCTCATCCACCCCGAGGATCGTCACCGTACGTTCGACATCCGCGTCGTTCACGTAAGTGACGGTGGCACCGAAGAAAATCTGGTCGCGGTTGGTTTGTGCCGACGGATCGACGATTTCGGCAATTGCCAGCCGCTTCATCAGGAAGCGCGCCCGCTTGTCGATCTCCCGCAGGCGCTTTTTGCCATAAAGATAGTCGCCATTTTCCGACCGGTCGCCATTGCCGGCAGCCCAGCTGACAATTTCGACGACCTTCGGCCGCTCGGCTTTCATCAGTTCGTTATACTCGGCCAGCATCCGCCCATGCCCGGCCTGGGTCATGTAGTTCTTGCTGCCACCGGGGGCCGGCGCGGCATCGGCTTCATCATCGTCGAAATCGAGTTCATCGGTCATGCCAACAAGCTGCCTTGTTCGGCCCTGCCAACGCAAGCCAGATGGCTGAAGCGCGCGCTTGACCGAGGTCAGCCTGGTTCCGCACACTCAATTTATGTTCCGTCATTTTGAAGTGTTGCTGCGACCAACGGATGTAGCGCCGGATGCGTCGCCGCCGCATCTTGATACGCCGTGGGCGCTGATCGGTTTCTACTGGCATTTCATCCGCCAGGTGCGGCCGCTGATCGCCATGCTGTTTTGTGCCGGCCTGTTGGTGGCGCTGCTGGACGCGACCATTCCGGTCTTCATCGGCCGGGTGGTGACCCTGGTTTCGACCACCGATCCGAAATCCCTGCTTGCTGATCATTGGACGTTGCTGGTCGGCATGGCCTGCGTGCTGCTGTTGCTGCGGCCGTGCGCGCTGCTGGCGCAAAATCTGGTGGCCAATCAGACCCTCGCGGCGGGGATGACCAATCTGGTGCGCTGGCAATCGCACTGGCATGTGGTGCGGCAAAGCTGGCCGTTTTTTCAGAATGATTTCGCCGGGCGCATTGCCAACCGAGTGATGCAAACCGGGCCGTCGCTGCGCGAAAGCGTCGTCGCATCGGTCAACGCGGTTTGGTACATTATTGTTTACGGCACGTCGGCGGTGCTGCTGCTCGGGCGGGTTGATCTTTACCTCGCCATCCCGATGCTGATCTGGTTCATCGCCTACGGCGTGATGCTACGGATTTTCGTGCCGCGGATGCGTGATCGTTCGCGGGCAATGTCGGAAGTGCGATCGGGCCTGACCGGACGGATTGTTGATAGCTACACCAATATCCTGACGGTGAAGCTGTTCGCCCGCGCGACCGATGAAGACGCGTTTGTGCGCGAAGGCGTTGATCTGCACACCAGCACCTTCCATCGTCAGTTGCGGCTGACGACGAGTTTCGGCCTGACGCTCGCGCTGATGAACGCGTCCTTGGTGGTGGGCACCGGCGGCACCGCAATCTGGCTGTGGAGCATTGGCGCGATTGAGGTTGGCAACGTCGCGATGGCGCTGCCGCTTGCCTGGCAGATCGGCAACATGGCCGGCTGGGTGGCGCAGAACGTTACCCAGATTTTCGAGAATATCGGCGTGGTGCAGGAAGGCATGCGGTCAATCGCAGTCCCCCGCCAGATGCCGGACGCGCCGCACGCAACCGAACTTCAGGTCACCAACGGGGCAATCAGCTTCGATCATGTCACCTTTGGCTACGGCACCAGCCGCGGGGTGCTGCATGATCTGTCGCTGACCATTGCCCCCGGCGAACGGGTTGGGCTGGTTGGTCATTCAGGCGCCGGTAAATCGACCCTGGTGAATTTGCTGCTCGGGTTTCACGCGCCCGATGCCGGCAAGATCACCATTGACGGGCAGGACATTGCCGGCGTCACCCAGGAATCGCTCCGCACCCAGATTGCGATGGTGACGCAAGATACCTCGCTGCTGCACCGCTCGATCCGCGACAACATCGCCTATGGCCGCCCGTGGGCGAGCGATGCGGAGGTGATCGATGCGGCGCGGCAGGCCGAAGCGCTCGACTTCATCGAAACGCTGGAAGACTGGAATGGCCGCACCGGGTTTGATGCCCATGTCGGCGAACGCGGGGTGAAACTGTCCGGCGGGCAGCGCCAGCGGATCGCGATTGCCCGCGTCATCCTGAAAAACGCACCGATCCTGGTGCTGGATGAGGCGACCTCGGCGCTCGACAGCGAGGTCGAGGCCGCCATCCAGTCCCAGCTCGCAACCTTGATGCGCGGGCGCACGGTAATCGCCATTGCCCACCGGCTGTCCACGATCGCGCGGATGGACCGGCTGATCGTGCTCGAACATGGCCGCATTATCGAGGCCGGGACCCATGCGGCTTTGTTGGCCAACCCCGGGGCCTATGCGCGGATGTGGCATCGGCAGTCTGGGGGGTTTGCGGAGGCGGCGGATTGATGGAGGGGTGCTTTTTTATAGGTATAAACAATAATTTTTGGGTTTTTTGGAAAGCGTTTAGGCTTCAGCAATCAAGCAGTTCTTTTTGTGAACAAAAAGAACCAAAAAAACTTCCTCCTTTCCTTGCCGTTGGCGTGCCACGCGGGTGGGGGATTTTCTTGACAAACATATTAAGTTAATATATATGATTGTTCATGTTTACCTTTCATCATCTCCTTACCGGGCTGCAAGCGGCGATCGCCGTGGTGTCGGCGCGTGACCGGACCTTGACCGCGTTTCTGGTCGCGGTCTGGGG
>JANXRN010000173.1 GCA_025352995.1 Acetobacteraceae bacterium | reverse complement strand
GATAACAACACCACGCTTTATACCGGCATCGATCCGGGGTCGGTGGGCCGCAATCTCGGCGTCACTGGCCCGCTGGTCGGCACCTCAACGGCGACGGTGGCGCTCGCGCCGGCTGGCAGCATTACCGGCCGGGTGTGGGATATTCTTGGCCCGGCGAGCCTGACTTATGGTGCGCCTGGCGATGTGGTCACCAATCTGGGCGGCATTACGGTCACGGCAAGCTTCCTGTCCGGCGGCGTCACCCGCAGTGTGACCACGACCACTGCGCCCGATGGCACTTACAGCTTCGCCCCTGGCACGCTGCCGGACGGCCCGATTACCATCACCTTGCCCGCGCCAGGCAGCGCTGGGCTGAGTGCTGCTGAAAATCTGGTGCTGCAACAATTCGGCTCGGTGGGCAGCGGCCCTGCGACATCGGTGATCAACCTGTCCGGCGGGCCGGTGGCCAACGTCAATTTCATCTTTGAAAAACCCGACATCGCGCCAGTGATCAGCGGCTGGGGCGGAACCAACATCCCCGAAACCGGCTCCACCCCGGTCGCGCTCAAGGGCCTCGGCGCGGGCGTCAGCGACACCCCGATCAATGCGCTCGGCGGCAATTACGGTGGCACCATCCTGACCGTGCAGCGCACCAGCGGGCCGAATGCGGCCGATATTTTCGGCGGCGATACCTCGCTACTGATCACCGGCGGCACCGTCACCCTTGGCAACACGCTGATCGGCACCTTCACCCAGTCTAATGGCAGCCTGGTGATCACCTTTGCCAACAGCGTCACCGCCCCGCAGATCGCCAGCGTTCTGGACCATCTGACCTATGTGAACGCAGCGCCCGATGCCAATGCGGGAACCACCGTGACCATCGGCGCCTCGCTGAATGATCATAACACCACCAGCTATGGCGGCACCTCGCCCGGCTATAATCTCGGCACTGGCGGCCCCACGATCAGCAATGTCGTGACCGCCACCATCGCTATCGCCGCCTTGCCGCCGTCAGTGCCGATCCTGACGCCGCCGCCGGGCGGCGACATCCCCAACCCGATCGAGAAGTTCGGCTTCGGCAGCGGCAACCCGAACCTGATCCAGGATCGTCCGGGCCGTCCGGAAAACTGGCTCATCGGCAGCGACGTGCGGCGCTTCATCATCGCTGCCCAGCGTTCCGTCGAACCCTTGCCGCCCGACATGTTCTACGACACCGACCCGGCGGCCCAGTTGACCATGAACGCGACCCAGGTCGATGGCCGCCCGCTGCCGGACTGGCTGATCTTCGACGCGCGCGCCCGGGTGTTCTACGGCACCCCGCCGGCGACCTTCCATGGCCGGGTGGATATCAACATCACCGCGACCGACGATCAGGGCCATCGCGCCCAGGGCGAGTATCGCATCCTGGTCGGGCGGGACCTTGCCGAGTTGCAGGAACTGCTCAAAGCGCCGGGCGGCCCGCCGCCGCTGCCGCATCTGGCGCTCGATGCGCCTGCGCCAGACACAGCGCCTGCGCCGGTCGTGCCCGGTTTGGCAGATAATACGGCCCCGCAAAACCTACGACCACAGGCTGCAAACATAAAATATCTTGAAAATTCTGTTGACACGACATCGTTCTTCGCTGCTCTAACTCAACAAACGAGTAACAATGGCGCAAGGGCCGGCTTCAGCCAGCAATTGCGTGACGCGGGGCGGATGGGCAAACTTGGTCAGGCGCGGGCATTGCTCCGCACACTCGACCAGGCTGCCGTCAAGCGGCCCGCGGCCTAGACGCCATTCTGCCGAACGGAAGATATCTGCATGCGCCTGATCCTCGCCGAACGCACCCGACCGACTGCCCGTGCCACCCTGCTCGGGGCGCTGCTTCTGTTAGGCGCCTGCAATTTGCGCCCCGACCCGATCACGGCCGAACAGCATCTCGACCGGGCACGGGCCGACTATGCGGCGCTGCAAAAAAACTACATCCCGCATGAAGGCAAGCTCGATCTGGCCACCGCCATCGCGCGCACCCTCAAATATAACTACGACACCCAACTGGCCAAGGCCGAAACCACCTTGCAGGAACGCCAGGTGGACCTTGCTTTCGCGCAAATGCTGCCGCGCCTGGCGGCCGACGCTGGCTATAACTGGCGCAGCAACCATAACTCGGCCCGCAGCGTGTCGGAACGTACGGGCCTGCAATCGCTCGACTATTCCTATTCGGAGGAGCCGCAGCACGGAACCGCCGATCTGGAATTGTCCTGGAACCTGCTCGATGCCGGGGTCAGCTATTTCCAGGCCAAGCAGCAAGGGTATCGCGCCCTCGTCGCACTGGAACGCCGCCGCAAGGTAATCGAAAATATCCTCCGGTCGGTGACTGACACCTATTGGCGGGCGACTGCGGCCGAAGAATTGCTGCCGCAGCTTGATCCGCTGCTCACCCGCGCGCAAAAAGTGCTCGATGCCTCGCGCGCGGCCTCGCGCAACGGCTTGCAGCCGCAGCTCGCCACGCTCGATTTCCAGCATAATTTGCTGCAGGTCATCACCGAACTCCACCATATGCGCGCCGATCTGACCGACGCGAAAATCCAGCTTGCCTCCCTGATCAACGTGCCGCCCACCCAGGCACTCGCCTTGGTACCGATGTCGGCGACGATCGCCCCGGCGACGCTCAATCTGGATATGAGCCGGCTGGAAGAAACCGGCCTGGCGTTGCGTCCGGAATTGCGGGTTGAAGCTTATCAGGAAAAAATCGACCGCCAGGACATTTACAAAGAAATGATCCGCATGATGCCGGGCATCGGCGTGCTGGGCAGTGTGAACTTCGATTCCAACCGCTATCTCTATAACAACGCCTGGGGGGTGCTCGGCGTGCGGGCAACCTGGAACCTGATTTCGCTCATCCAGGGGCCGAAGGCGATCGCGGTTGCCGAACAATCGCTCGAAATCACCAAGCAGCGTCGCCTCGCGCTCAGCGTTGCAGCGCTCACCCAGATCAACCTCACCTACCGCACCTATCTCAGCGCGCTCGACGATCTCAAAATGTCCGAACAAGCCGCGGCGGTCGAAGGCGAAATCCAGAAATACGCCCGCAATGCAGGGGATGCCGGGGCGGAATCTGAAGCCGAAGTGCTGCGGCGCAACCTGTCCGGCCTGGTTGCCCGCTTGCAGCGTGATCGCTCGGCCGCTGCCGTGCACACCTCGCTCGCGGGCGTCTATGCGTCGGTTGGCGTCGATTTGGTGCCGCCCAACGCTGATCTCGAAGATCTGCCAGCGCTGACTGCGCGGGTGACTGAAGCGATCGCCGGTTGGGAATCCGGGCAGCTGCCCGATCTGGTTCCAGCCAAGACCGCGTCGGTCGATACCCCCGTCCCCGCCCCGGTGGTTGGGGCGGTAGAACCGCCCGCGCCCGCCAAGCCGGTGTCGGTGGTGCGCAAGAAGCAACCCAAGCCAACGGTTGCGCGCAATGCAACGCCGGTGACGCCGGCAGGATAAAGCGCCATGCAACTGGGCCGCATTGTCGCGGCGTTGCTGCTCGCTGCACCTTGCGCCCATGCCCAGGGTGGGGCGCAGGACAGCGCCATCGGCGTGCAGGTCGTTGCCCGCCTTGATGCGGTGATCGGCGCACCGATGGCCGGACGACTGCGCGAATTTCCGTTGCGCGATGGTGACCGCTTCCAGGCCGGCGACGTGCTCGCCCGTTTCGCCTGCGCCCAGGTAGACGCGGTGGTGGCGCGCAGCAAGGCAACGCTCGGCAAGAAGCAGCGCCAGCTCGATATCAGCGCCAAGCTGCGCCAGCTTGGCACCAACAACACCGCCGAATATCAGCTTGCGGTGTCCGAAGTTGCCGAAGCCCAGGGCGATCTGGTGATCGCTGACGCCAACGCCGAAAGCTGCACCGTGCACGCCCCCTTCGCCGGACGGGTCGGCAATGTTTCGGCCCGCAATTTCGAATGGGTCACCGCCGGTGCGCCGATGCTGGAACTGGTGAGCGATCGCGAGCTTGAACTCGAACTCATCCTGCCGTCCCGCTGGCTTGCCTGGTTGCAAACCGGCACGGTTTTTACCGCCCATATCCAGGAAACCGGACAAGCCTATCAGGCCGCCATCATCCGCCTGTCGGGCAAGGTCGATAGCGTCAGCCAGTCGGTCAAGGCGTACGCCCGCATCACTGGGGACGCGCCGGGCCTTCTGCCGGGGATGAGCGGACAGGCCGAACTGAGCCCGCCGACCCGCACGAAGTGATGGGCGAAACCGGCACCAACCAGCAGATGCTGCGGCTGTCGGCTTTGTTGCAATTGCAGTTGCAGGCGCGCGCCGCCAAGCAGGCCGAACTTGGCTTCCTGATGGTTAACGAAACCATCGCCATCGTGCCCTATGTCCAGGCCGCCTTGTGGCAACCCAGCAGCCGTAAGCTGGTGCTGTCGGGCGCCGGCAGCCCGGACCAGGACGGGCCGTATGCTACCTGGATGCGGTCGGTGATGCGCCATCTCGCCCGCCTGCCCGACGCCGGACAAATCCGCGCCTGCACCGCCGCCAATCTGCCGCCAGCGCTCGCCGCCGGCTGGCAGGAACACCTGCCGGAGCATGCGCTGTGGTGCCCGCTTGCCACCCCCGACGGCGTGCAGACCGGCGGGCTGCTGTTGGCCCGACACGATCCATGGACCGATGGCGAAGCAACTTTGCTGCACGCTTTGATCGCGAGCTATTCCCAGGCGCTCGTCTGGCACGATCTGCGCCGCCGCCGACGCTTGCCGCGCCTGCATCATGGCCGGCGCAACTGGGCCTTTGGCATCATCGCGCTGCTGGTGGTCGCCGCAATGATGCTGCCGGTGCGGAGTTCGATCCTGGCGCCGGCGGAAGTGGTGCCGGTGGACCCAACCCCGATCCGCGCGCCCTTCGCCGGGGTGATTGAGAGCATCCTGATCGCCCCCAACGCCCTGGTCAAAGCTGGGGAGGCCTTGCTGACGCTCGATACCAGCCAACTCGCCAGCCGGGTTGAGGTTGCGCAGAAAGCGCTTGAACTCGCGCAGGTCGAATATTCCCAAGTGTCGCGCGAAGCGGTTGCCGATCTGCGCGCGCGCGGGCGGCTGGCGCTGCTCAAAAGCAAGATGGAGCAGCAGGCCGCTGAGCTTGGCTACCAGACCAGCCTGCTGCAACGGGCGCGGGTGGTGGCGGCAACCGATGGCATTGCGGTCTTCAACGACGCCAGCGACTGGATCGGCCGCCCGGTCGAAATCGGCGAGCGCATCATGCTGATCGCCGCCCCTGCCTCGCGCCTGGTCGAAATGCAGGTCCCGGTTGCCGAAATCGCGACGTTTGCCGTCGGGTCTGACGTGCAGTTCTTCGGCAACATCGCCCCCGACCAGCCGGTTGCAGCCTCGCTCAGCTTCGCCAGCTACGGCAGCGCGACGGCGGCTGACGGCGTGCTGTCCTACGTGTTCCGCGCCACCCTCGATCCCGGGGCCGAACCGCAGCGCCTCGGGTTGAAAGGCACCGCCAAAGTCTATGGCGACCGCCGGCCGCTGCTGCTTTGGCTGCTGCGCAGGCCTTTGGCGAGTGCGCGGCAATGGCTGGCGCTCTAGTTCTTCCATCCGGCCTCGAAGGCCGCGTCGCGCGGGCGCCCGCCGCCTTGCCGGCCCTGCGGCAGGATTTGCAGTTGCTGCCGGGCCCGGCGAGCAGCGACGGCGTGCCAAGCTGGACCATCCACGATCCCGCCCGCCACCGCTTCGTCCGCATCGGCTGGGCGGAATTCGAATTCCTGTCGCGCTGGGAATTGGGCGACGCGGCGGCGATCGCCCAGTCGGTCAGCGCGCAAACCACCATTCGCGCCACCGCCCGCGATGTGGAAATGCTGGCCGGCTTCCTGCTCCATGCCGGCATGGTCGCGCCATCCGGGCCGCTCGGCATCGCACAACTGATGGCCGAAGCCGGCGCCGGCCGGTTGAGCGCTGCCGGCTGGCTGCTGAAGAATTATCTGTTTTTGCGGCTGCGGCTGGTCAACCCGGACCGGGTTCTGCGGGCCGTGGTGCCGGCGACCAACTTCGTTTTTACAAGCGGGTTTGTGGTCGCGATGGGCGTGCTGGCGCTGGTCGCCTTCTACCATGTCGGCCGGCAGTGGGACAGTTTCACCCATAGTTTTCAGGAGTTGTTCTCCCTCGAAGGCGCCTTGCTGGTGGGGATCGCACTGTCCTGCGCCAAAGTGATCCACGAAATCGGCCACGGCCTCGCGGCGCGCCATTTCGGCTGCAAGGTGCCGGCAATGGGGGTGGCGCTGCTGGTGCTGTGGCCTGTGCTGTGGACCGACACGACTGACGCATGGCGCCTGACCGACCGGCGCCACCGCCTGATCGTCGATGCGTCCGGCATGGCGGCTGAACTGGTGCTCGCCATCTTCGCCGCCTTGCTCTGGGCCATCCTGCCGGATGGTTCGGCGCGCACCGCCGCCTTCTTGCTGTGCAGTTCCACCTGGCTGATCACGTTGGCCGTCAACCTCAACCCGCTGATGCGCTTTGACGGGTATTTCCTGCTGTCCGACGGGCTCGAAATCCCCAATTTGCAAGATCGTGCCTTCGCCCTGGCACGTTGGCGGCTGCGGGAGACTTTGTTCGATTTCCGGGTGCCACCGCCTGAAGTGGTGCCCGCCCACACCGCCAAACTGATGCTGATCTATGCCTATTCCACCTGGGTTTATCGCTTCTTCCTGTTCATCGGCATCGCCGTCCTGGTCTATCACCTTGCCTTCAAACTTCTCGGACTGTTCCTGATGGCAGTGGAAATCTGGTGGTTCATCGCCCGGCCGATCATCCGCGAAATGTCCGCCTGGCTGGGCAGCCTGCGCCCGCGCAAGATCAACGCCCGCACCTGGTTCAGCATCGGGCTGGCGGCCCTGGTGCTGCTGGTCCTGGCGTTGCCATGGCGCACTGAAATTGCCGCCCCCGCGGTGCTGCGCGCCAACCGCCAAGCGTCCATCTACACCGCCACCGCCGGCGAATTGCAGCGCGCCAGCGCCAATGGCCGCCAGGTCGCGGCAGGGGAAACCCTGTTCCAGCTCAGCTCAGAGCCGCTGATGTGGCGCCGCAAGCAGGCACAGGCAACCGTCGATGGGTTGCGCGCCGATCTGGTTGGACTGGCGTTCGACCCGAACCGCGCCGTCAATCTCGCCGAGGCAAAAAAATCCCTCGAACAGGCGCTCGCCGAACTGCGCAGCAACGAAGCCGAACAGGATGCGCAAACCATCATTGCCCCCTTTGCCGGCGTGCTCACCGACGTGCCCTGGACCTTGCAACGCGGCACCACCCTGCCGCGCCGCGAACTGCTGGGCGTGCTGATCGATCCGGCCGATCCGGTCGTCGAAGCCTATGTCGAAGAAGGCGACCTCAGCCGTTTCGCCCCGGGCGCCTCGGCACGTTTTTACCCCGAAGATGGCAGCGACGTGCTCGATCTGCGTGTGGTGGCCACCAGCCCCGGCTCGGCGCGCGTGCTTGATGCGCAGGACCTTGCATCCACCAATGGCGGCGGTGTGGCGGTGCGCAAAGATAATAACGGCCGGCTGGTGCCGGAGCATGCGGTGTATCGCGTGCTGCTGCGCCCGGTTGCGGCGATGCAGGTGCTGCGCCGGCAGCGGGGCGCGATTACGATTGATGGTGAGCGGGTTAGCCCGTTGCGGCGGATATATGATCGGGCAGTGGCGGTGGTGGTGCGGGAGAGTGGGCTTTAAGGCACAGTAGGGTCTTCTTTTTGTGAACAAAAAGAAGCAAAAAAACTTTCCCACTTTGGTTCCGAGTTCGCACAAGCCGCGGTGCGCCAATGCTTGCCTTCCTGGAGATTGCACTTCTTCCCTAACCTGTCTATGTCCCCGCTCATCGTCAGGTCCAAGCAGGAGGGGTGCATGAATTTCCATCTTCACTACCGCCGCCACGGACCCGACCAAGCCCCGCAGTTGATTTTTGCGGGGCGGGCCGAACGCCGGATCTGAACTTTCTGATCTCTCCGGACCAGCCTGCCCGTTTGGCATGACCATTTCCCGCGCGCGGGAAAGCTGACCTGAGAGTTATTCATGAGCCTGATCAATATCCGCGGCCTCGGCATCGCGTCCCCCCATCGCCTGTTCCAGAACCTCGATCTCGCCGTTCATCCCGGTGACCGCATCGGGCTGATCGCCGGCAATGGCGCCGGGAAATCCACCTTGCTGCGCTGCATTGCCGGGCAGGCGGAGGCAGGGTCTGGGGAGATCACCAAGAAGCGCGGCCTCAAGATCGGCTATGTCGAGCAGGACGTGCCGGAAAACCTGCTCGATCTGCCGCTGACCGAGGCTATTCGCCGCGCCTTGCCGCCTGCCGACCGGGAAGCCAACGCCTGGCGCTGCGGCCTGGCGCTCGACATGTTCGATACCCCGGCGGACCTGCATGACCGGCCGTTGCGGGCTTTGTCCGGCGGCTGGCAGCGCTTTGCCCTGATCGCGCGGGCCTGGATTACCGAACCCGATCTGCTGCTGTTGGATGAGCCGACCAACCATCTCGACCTCGATCGGCTGGCGGTGCTGGAGGATTGGATCCGCTATGGCAGTGAGGGGGTGGCGATGCTGATCGCGAGCCACGATCGGCAGTTTCTCGATGACTGCACCACGCGCACTTTGTTTCTGCGCGCCGAAATCAGCCGCGACTACGCCCACCCGTTCAGCAAAGCCCGCGACTTGATGGACGCCGATGACACCGCACAGGAAGCGGTACTCGCCAAGGATGCCAAGGAAGCCCAGCGCCTGCGCCAAAATGCCGGGCGGCTGCGCAATGTCGGCATCAATAGCGGCAGCGACCTGTTGCTGAAGAAATCGAAACAACTCAACGCCCGTGCCGAGGCGATCGAGCAATCCTTGCGCCCGGTCGAGCAAGTGCGCAGCGGGGAGATCAAACTATCAAATCGCGGGACCCATGCGAAAGTTCTCGTATCACTCGACAACATCGCCGTCACCACCCCGGATGGGCGGCATTTATTTCGCACCGGCGGGCTGAAAATCTTCCAGGGCGACCGTATCGTGATCACCGGCGCCAATGGCGTCGGGAAGTCACAATTCGTGCGGATGCTGCGCCAGGTGATGTGCCAGGGCGGCGAAATCCCCGGCCTGACGGCAAGCCCAAGCGCGGTGGTTGGCTATATCGATCAGCAAATGTCGCAATTGCCGTCAGACGAAACCGCGCACGGCTTCATTGCTGGCACGTTCCGGCTCGGCGATCAGCGCAGCCTCAGCCTGCTGGCCTCGGCGGGCTTCGATCTCGACACCCAACGTCGCAAGATCGCGCAAATGTCACCCGGCCAAAAAGCCAGGCTTGGCCTGCTGGCGCTGCGCCTGACCGAGCCGAATTTCTACTTGATGGATGAACCGACCAACCATGTCGATATTGCCGGGCAGGAACGGTTGGAAGACGAAATCATCACCCATGGCGCGACCTGCGTGTTGGTGTCGCATGACCGGTTCTTCGTCCGGGCGATCGGGACGCGGGTTCTGGAGGTGGCAGGCGGCAAGATGCGTGAGCAGGGTTAGCCGAAGCAAGAAAGACAGACGCCACAGAGGGTAGAGGAGGAAGAAAAGGGTAGAGGAGAAGCAAAAAGAATCTTGCTTCGCTTCTCATGCTACCCTCCCTTTCCTCCGCTACCCTCTGTGGCAGATTGCTTTCTTTTCAACGCCCGCAACCGCAGTTGCCTTCCGGCCCCACCTGATGGTCTGATGGCACCACCAGGGGAGGCCCAAACACAATGACCCGTCCGTTCGCCGGCTTGCGCGTGCTCGATTTCGCCACCACCATTGCCGGCCCCTATTGTGCCCGGCTGCTCGCCGACGGCGGTGCGGAGGTGATCAAGATCGAAACCGCCGAAGGCGAGTTGATGCGCAACCGCCCGCCATACCGCAACGGCGCCAGCACCTCGTACGGTCAGCTCAACGCCGGCAAGCGCAGCCTGGTGCTCGATCTTAAAAATCCCGCCTCGGTCGGGGTGGTGAAGAAGCTGGTGGCCAGCGCCGATATTCTGGTGGAAAATTTCCGCCCCGGCGTGATGAAACGTTTCGGGCTGGCTTACGATGTGCTGGCGGCGATCAATCCGAAGCTGATTTACACGGCGATTTCGGGCTATGGCCAAACCGGACCATCGGCGGGATTGGCGGCGTATGCGCCGGCGGTGCATGCCGCCTCGGGGTTCGATCTCACCCATCTGACCTTCCAGCCTGGCCGCACCCGCCCGGATAATTGCGGCATCTACATCGCCGATATCCTGACCGGCACTTACGCCTATGGCGCTACCGTCACGGCGTTAGTGCAGCGCGGCGTGACCGGGCGCGGACAGATGGTGGATGTGTCGATGCTCGAATCGATGCTCGCCCTCACCTTGGGCGAAGTCCAAGCCGCGCAATTTCCTCAGCCACCGCCGGGCCGGCCGATGTTCGGGCCGGTGGCAACCGCGGACGGTTTCATCATGCCCGCCGTCGCGTCCGAACGCACCTTCCAGAACATCGCCGCCGCGGCCGGCCGGCCGGATTGGGTAACCGACCCACGCTTCGCGCGCTACGCCGAACGGCGAGAAAATTGGAGCCAGCTGATTGATGAGCTTGAAGTCTGGTCGACCAAATTGACCACCGCGCAAGTCGAAGTCGCCCTCAACGAAGCCGGCGTGCCCTGTTCGCCGTATCGCACCGTCGCCGAAGCCTTACAGGACCCGCAACTCGCCCATCGCGGCGCGCTCGCCACCGTCAACGATGCAGGTGGCAGCTTCAAGGTGATGAACCCGCCCTATCGGCTGTCGGAATCCGATACCAGCGTGCAGGGCTTCGCGTCCGGGCTGGGCGAACACAGCCGCGAGGTCTTGGCCGAAGCCGGCTACAGCCCGGCGGAAATCGATACGCTGATGGCATCAGGCGCTGCTGGGTGACGACAGGCGAATAGAATTTCGTTACGCCAAAAATCGTTCCATCCGGAAATACGGCGCCGGCGCGTCGCCGCGCAACACCGCATCCGCGGTTAGCCGGCCGACCACGGGCCCCAGCGTGTAGCCATTGGCAGTGAGCGCGTTGAAGAAGCCGGGCAGGCCAGGGGCTTGTCCGATGATCGGCGCGCGATCGATGGCGGGGTTGATCCCGGTCCAGCTGCGGATGATGGACAGGCCGCGCAGCGCCGGAAGGACGCGGGCGGCAACCCAGAGATTGCCTTGGATATTGTCGCGAAGATTGCGGGTGCGGCCGTCGCGCGGGTCAAAGGCGCCGAACCAACCGCCGCCGATCAGCAAGCCGCCGCTATCCTGCTGCTTCAAGGACAGATGGCGGTGGGACAGCGCGACGAGGTGCTCGACCATGCGGGGCGCAGGTTCGGTGACAATAACTTGCTGGACGGTGCCGGTGACCGGCAGGTCGAGGCCGACCATATCGCCAATACGGCCGCCGAGGGCGCCGGCCGCATTCACCACTTTATTGGCGGTAACAGGGCCTTTGCTGGTTTCGACAGTCCACGCGCTGCCGGCACGGGAAATAGTCGTCACTTCCGCGCCGCGCAGCACCCGGGCGCCGCTTTCCTGCGCCAGCCGCAGCAGCGCCATGGTGCCGCGCAGCGGATCGATGCGGCCTTCGGTGGGGCAGAACACTGCGCCATGAAGGTCCCCGGCAAGATGGGGGGCAAGGCTGCGAAGTTCATTGGCGCCGATCACGTGGGTTTCGATGCCCCAGCGCTTCTCCATGGCAGCCTTGGCCTGAAGCCACGCCATATCGGCAGCACTCGCCGCCAGCATCAGGCCGCCTGGGGTAGAAATGCCAAGCGTTTCACCCGCGTCGGCGGCAATTTCTTTCCACAGGGCGATGCTTTGCGGGGCAATCGGCATGGTGTGGGCGGCGGGGCCGCCGTCATCCGGCATGCCCTGATAGGCGAAATCATAGGAAAGCAACTGCACATGCAAGCTGCCGGCGTTGGCGGTGGCAGCGGCGAGGCCGGCTTCGTCACGCTCAACGATCAGCACGTCGGCACCTTCTTTCGCCAGATAATAGGCGGTGGCGAGGCCGACCGCGCCGCCGCCGATCACCACCACATCGGCGGCGCGGGCTTGGGTTTCAGCGGCGACCACCGGGACGCGGCGTTGATTGGCGGGAAGCTTGCCGAGCAGTGGGGCCTCGAACTCGGCGGCCTCGAACATCAGGGCGGCGGCGGGCACCGGCTTCACCGGCACGCGGGGGGCGGCGAAGCTTTCGGCAGCGGGCGCGTGCGGGCAAAGCCTTGCGATGCTGGCGGCGCAAAAACGGCCCTGGCAGCGCCCCATGCCGGCGCGGGTGGCTTTTTTGAGGGCGGCGACGGACACCAGACCGCCAGCGATTTCGTGACGGATGCGGCCGGCGGAGACCTCCTCGCATCGGCAGATGATGGTGTCATCGGCGACCGCATCCGGGGCGGGCGGGGCGAACATCGCCCACAAAGCGGTCTGGAATTTTTCGGCCTGCTGGACTTCGGCCAGGGCGTTGGCGTCAGGCGTTGCAACCCCTGCGGCCGCCTGGCCGGCAAGCCAGCCGCGCGCCATGGCAATGCGCGAACCGCCGAGCGACGCGCCATCGCCGACCGCGAACAGGTCCGGGACCGAAGTACGGCCGACCGGGTCGGTCACTGTCGCAAGATGGCCGAGGCCGACATCGACAAAGCGATGCTCCGCGTCGAGGGCGCGGGCAAGGCCGGTTTCGGGCTGGAAACCCATATTCATCGCGACGACATCGACGGCGATCCGTTTCGGACCGCTTGGGGTGGAAATGATGGCGAAACGGACGCGATCATCACCTTCCAACCCGACGATCCTGCTGCCCCATGACACATCGACGGCGTGGCGGCGCAGGCGGCGGGTCATCCGCAGGCCCTGGCGGGTCAAAGCGCTGGACGCCGCGAACATTCGCAGCCCGGCCACCATGCCGCGCAATCCGGGGCGCGGTGCCGCTTCAAGCAACGCGACGACATCGATGCCGGCATCGATCAGTTCGACAGCGAGTTGGATATTGAGCGGCCCGTTGCCCGCGATCAGCACGCGCTGGCCGGGGGACACGCGCTGGGCGCGGGCAAGGGTTTGCAACGCGCCGGTCGTCATCACCCCGGGCAAGGTCCAGCCCGGCAGCGGCATCGGGCGTTCATGGGCGCCGGGGGCGAGCACGAGCTTCTTCGGGCGGAAAGTGACGGCCCGGCCAGCGACCACGGCCGCGACCTCCTGCGGGGAAAACGCCGCCCAAACATTAGCGGCGGTCAGAACCGTTACGTGGGCGGCAAGGACCTGGTCACGCAAGGCCGCACCTTCGGCAAACTGCGGGTCCGGCCGCATGTTGCTGAGGCTTGTCGCCATCGGCTTGTGGTACTGGCCGCCGACCGCATCGCGTTCATCGAGCACAATGACGGTCGCGCCAGCTTCGGCGGCGGCCAGGGCTGCGGACAGGCCCGCCGGGCCGGCGCCCACCACCAGCACGTCGCAGCTTTGTTCGCGGGGCAAAGGCGAGGCGGGATCAGCGGCGAGGGGTGCCAAAATTTCCGGCATGGCGCCCGACACCTCCATGCCGTCAGCGACCTTGGCCATGCAGGCGCGCTGGCCGATGCGGCCATCGATGGTGACCACGCAATCGAAACAGGCGCCGATGCCGCAATAAAGCCCGCGTGGCGCGCCGGACGGGGTAGTGCGAAAGGCAACGATCCCCGCCGCCGACAAGGATGCGGCGATGGTTTCGCCTTCCAGACCCTCAATTTCCGCGCCGTCAAAGCGGAAAGTGATGGCGCGACCGGCGGGGCGGATGGTGCTGCTGAGCAGGCGCATCGGATGGTCCTTGTCGTCGTGCGGAAAATCGGATGCACTGCACGCTTAAGAGTGCGGAATGGCAAGATGGCGTTATTGGAAGTATCTGGCCTGACCCGCAGCTTTTACGGGGTGCAGGCGGTGCGCGGGGCCGCGTTCGCCGTCGGGGCGGGCACGATCACCGCCCTGATCGGGCCGAACGGGGCCGGCAAGACGACGACTTTCCAGTGCATTTCCGGGGTGATTGCGCCCGATGGCGGCACAATTCGCTTTGCCGGGCAAGATATCACCGGCTGGCCGGCGGACCGGATCACCCGGGCGGGGCTGACCCGGAGTTTCCAGATTGCGCGCGGCATTTCGCGACTGTCGGTGCTGGATAATTTGATGCTCTATGCGCCCGATCAACCGGGCGAAGGGGTGCTCGCAGCGCTCGCTGGCGGCGGCGCGGCGCGGGAGGCAGCGATCCATGATCGGGCAATCAGCATTGCGCGCCGGCTCAATTTGCTCGCAGTGGCCAACAACCCGGCGGGCGCCTTGTCGGGCGGACAGAAAAAACTGCTCGAACTCGGCCGAGCGTTGATGGCCGAACCGAAGCTGATCATGCTGGATGAACCGATTGCCGGGGTGAACCCCGCACTTGCCGAAACGATTGCCGCCCATATCGCCGGGCTGCGCGATGACGGGATGAGCTTTCTGATCATCGAGCATCACATGGATCTGATCGCGAAACTATGCGACCCGGTGATCGTGATGGCCGAAGGCCGCGTGCTGGCGGAAGGCAGCTTCGCGGCGATCGCGGAAAACCCTGCGGTGCGGGAAGCCTATCTCGGGGCCAGACGATGAGCCTGCTTGCCGCAACCGGCATTGTCGGCGGCTATGGCGCTGCGGATGAAATCCTCAAAGGCGCCGCCCTTGCGGTGGCCGACGGCGAACTGGTGGCGATTATCGGCCCGAACGGCGCGGGCAAATCGACGTTGCTGAAAGCCATTGCCGGGTTGTTGCGGCTGAAGGCGGGGCAGATTCTGTTGGATGGCGCGGACGTAACCGGGCTTTCGGCGCGCAGCCGGGCGCGGACCGGGATCGCGTTCGTGCCGCAGGAAGCCAACATCTTCCCGACCATGTCGGTGCGGGAGAACCTCGAAATGGGCGGCTTTCTGGCAAGCAAAGCCGCGGTGGCGGCAGGAATTGCGGCGCAGTTCGAACGGTTTCCGATGCTCGCCGAAAAGCGCCGGGCGGCGGCGCGAACATTGTCGGGCGGGCAGCGGCAAACCCTGGCGATGGCGATGGCGTTGATGGTGGCGCCCCGGCTGCTGCTGCTGGATGAACCATCGGCGGGCCTGTCGCCGAAAGCCGCGGATCTGCTGTTTGAAACCATCGTCGCAGTGCACCAGGCCGGCACCGCGATTGCAATGGTGGAACAAAATGCGCGCGAAGCCCTGGCGATCGCCGATCGTGGGGTGGTGCTGGTCGATGGCAGGGTGGCCCATGTCGGGCCGGCGCGGGCGATGGCGGATGATCCGGATATTGGCCGATTATTTTTAGGAGGAAACTAAGTTGAAACGTGCACGCCTACGGGACCTTGGTATCGTCACCGGAACCCTGCCGCCAGGGCCGTTCAACGCAATCACCGATGTCGCGGGGGTGAAAGTTGGTTACGCAACCGTGACTGCGGACAGCCCACGCATCGCCCGCACCGGGGTTACCGCGATCTGGCCGCGCGGCGATGATTTGTGGGGCGATTATTGCTTTGCCGGCACCCACAGTTTCAACGGCAATGGCGAAATGACCGGCATGGCGTGGATTGCCGAACAGGGGCTGCTGTCCTGCCCGATTGGCATCACCAACACCTACCAGGTTGGCATCGTGCGTGACGTGATCTGCGACATTGCGCATGACCATGACGCGCCATTCCATTTGCCGGTCGTGGCCGAAACCTATGATGGCTGGCTGCACGAAATCGAATCCTTCGCCGTCACGCGCGAACACGCCCATGCCGCCTTTGCCACCGCGACCGGCGGCGCGATTGCGGAAGGCAATGTCGGCGGCGGCACCGGGATGATCTGCCACGAATTCAAGGGCGGCACCGGCACCGCGTCGCGCATGGTTGATGGCTACATTGTCGGCGCGCTGGTGCAGGCCAATTACGGCATGCGCGGGCAGTTGCGGGTGGATGGCGTGCCGGTTGGGCGCGAAATCGGACCGGATGTGGTGCCGGCGCATCGGTCCGGCCGGGTGACCGACGAAGCCGGCTCGATCATCGTTATCCTGGCGACCGACGCGCCTTTATTGCCGATCCAATGCCAACGCCTGGCGCGGCGGGCGACCACCGGCCTCGCCTGGGTCGGCGGGCTTGGCGGCAATGGCAGCGGCGATATTTTCCTGGCATTTTCGACCGGCAATCACGTTATTCCCGGCCGCAAGCTGCATGATGTGCAAATGCTGGCGCCCGACGCAATGACCAGCTTATTCCAAGCCGCCGCCGAGGCGACCGAGGAAGCTATCCTCAACGCGCTGTGCATGGCCGAAACCACGCTGGGGCGCGAAGGCCGCATCATCCACGCATTGCCGTTGGACCAGCTTCAGGCGGTGATGCGGCGCTATCGGCCAGGGTAGCGGAAAACGATACGGCTGCGCAGGGTTTATTGCCTGTTCAACCATTTCTTGGCGATCCGGCACGCCACGGTATAGGCCGGGTTGAAGACGTTGCCGACATCGTAGCGGACAACCTGCCCCATCAGGTGGCTGGCAGCCCGGGCGTCGAGGCCGTACTCTTCGCCGAGCCAACGCTGCATTTCGGTGGTCGCGTGTTGAAGTGCCTGATCGAGCGGGCGGGCGTTGCCAATGGTGAAGATGTCGTCGGCGGTTTCGCCGCGCGGCCAGATGATGGTGCGTTTGAGAACTTTGAACGTCACTTCCATTTCGAAGGACGTTTCGATGCCGGTGCCGACGATTTCGCCGTCGCCTTGGCAGGCGTGGCCGTCACCCAGATAGAACAGCGCGCCAGGGACGGCGACCGGGAACCTGGCGGTGGCGCCAGGACCGAAGCGGCGATAATCCATATTGCCGCCATTTTGCGCACTGGTGGCGGTGGACAGGGCCTGGCCGATGGCGGGGGCCACGCCGAAGCAGCCGATCATGGGCTGCAAGGGGGCCACGAAATTCCTGAGCGCGGTTGGCGGCTCGCGCAGGCGGACGGTGCCGGCCTCCGCATCGA
>JANXRN010000171.1 GCA_025352995.1 Acetobacteraceae bacterium | reverse complement strand
ACGTTGAAGGACGCGATGAATGAGGCTCTGCGCGATTGGGTCGCCAACGTGTCAGACACGTTCTACATCATCGGCACCGTCGCCGGCCCGCATCCCTATCCCGCCATGGTGCGCGATTTCCAAAGCGTGATCGGCAACGAAGCCAAGGCGCAGTTGCACGCGGTCGAAGGGCGCTTGCCCGATGTCGCGGTTGCCTGCATCGGTGGCGGATCGAACGCGATGGGGCTGTTCCATCCGTTCCTTGACGATCCCGCGGTCCGCCTGATCGGCGTCGAAGCCGCCGGGCATGGGCTTGATAGCGGCCAACATGCAGCCAGCCTGTCGCGTGGGCGCCCCGGCGTGCTGCATGGCAACCGCACCTATTTGCTGCAGGACGATGACGGCCAGATCACCGAAGCGCACAGCATCAGCGCCGGCCTCGACTATCCCGGCATCGGCCCCGAACATTCCTGGCTGCATGAAATCAAGCGGGTCGAATATGTGTCGGCCACTGACACCGAGGCGCTCGATGCGTTCCAGCTATGCTGCCGCACCGAGGGCATTATCCCGGCGCTTGAACCAGCGCACGCCATCGCCCATGTCGCCAAGATAGCGCCGACCATGGCCAAGGACGCAATCATTCTGATGAATTTATGCGGGCGGGGCGACAAGGACATTTTCACCGTCGCCGAAGCGCTGGGAGTAACCTTGTGAGCCGGATCGCCGCGCGTTTCGCGCAGCTCAAAACCGAAGGAAGGGGGGCGCTGATCCCGTTCCTCGAAGCCTGGGACCCCGATGCGGCAACCTCGATGGCGCTGCTGCGTGGCATGCCCGGTGCCGGCGCTGACCTGATCGAAATCGGCTGCCCCTTCACTGACCCGATGGCCGATGGCCCGACGGTGCAGTTGGCGGCCAAGCGCGGCCTCACCGCCGGCGCCACCATGGCCCATACGCTCGCCATGGTGCGGGAATTCCGGCGCGAGAACGATACGACGCCGATCATCTTGATGGGCTACCTCAACCCGATTCTATCCTATGGCGTCGAACGTTTCTGCAAGGATGCCGGCGTTTGTGGGGTGGACGGGCTGATCGTGGTCGATCTGCCCACTGAAGAAGCCGACATGCTGGTGCCGCACGCGACCGCCAACGCAATCGACGTGATCCGGCTGGTCGCACCGACCACCGACGCCAAGCGCCTGCCTTTGGTGCTCGATGGCAGTTCGGGCTTCGTCTATTACGTCTCCATCACCGGCGTCACCGGCACCCGCACCGCGAGCGCCGACGAACTCGCCGCGGCTATTCCGCTGGTCCGTCAGGCGACCGACCTGCCAATCGCCATCGGCTTCGGCGTGCGCAGCCCGGCCCAGGCCGCGGCCGCCGTGCAGGCCGCCGATGCGGCGGTGGTGGCGTCAGCGTTGCTCGATACGCTGGCGGGCAGCCTCGATGCGCAAGGGCGTGCGGGGCCGGATACGGTTCGGCTGGTGCTGGATCAGGTGCGGGCGTTGGCGGAGGCTGTGCGTGCGGTGAGGAAGTAAGGATGTTCTTTTTGTGAACAAAAAGAACCAAAAAAACTTTTTCACACTTGCTACGGTTGCCGTGGCACTGCGGTAAGCTCCCGAGCCAACGGCAAGAAACGGATAAAGTTTTTTTGCTTCTTTTTGTTCACAAAAAGAAGAGTCTTTACCTTTCGCTTGGGGACTCCTGAAATGAACTGGCTAACCGAATTCGTCCGCCCGAAAATCCGCACCCTGCTCGGCCAGCGGGAAGTGCCGGATAATTTGTGGAGCCAGTGCAGTTCCTGCCAGCAGATGATCTTCAATGCAGAGCTGGAGAAAAACCTCCGCGTCTGCACCCATTGCGGCCATCACATGAAGGTCGGCGCCGTGCAGCGCCTGTCTTGGATTTTCGATGACGGCAAGTTCTCCCGCATCGAACTTCCCAAGCCGCCCGCCGATCCGTTGAAGTTTCGCGACAGCAAGCGCTACCCCGACCGGTTGAAGGAATATCGCGACAAGACGCATCTGGATGACGCAATTGTTGTCGGTCACGGCAGCATTGGCGGGCACCGCGCGGTCGTTGCGGTCATGGCGTTCTCCTTCATGGGTGGCTCGATGGGGGCTGCGGTGGGGGAGGGTATTGTTGCGGCCGCCAAGCTGGCGGTTTTGCAGGATGCGCCCTTGATCGTGTTCACCGCGTCAGGCGGCGCGCGCATGCAGGAAGGCACGATCAGCCTGATGCAAATGCCGCGCACCGTGATCGCGACACAGATGGTCAAGGAAAAGGGCCTGCCCTTCATCGTCGTCCTGACCGACCCGACG
>JANXRN010000022.1 GCA_025352995.1 Acetobacteraceae bacterium | reverse complement strand
GAACACATGCCGTCCGACGCGCGCATCCATTACGCGATGACCGATGGTGGCGGCGTTGCCCCCAATGTCGTTCAGGCCCGTGCCGAGGTGCTGTATCTGATCCGCGCCCGGGAGCTTCCGGAAATGCGCAGCCTGTTCGCCCGCGTCAGGAAAATTGCCGAGGGCGCCGCGCTGATGACCGAAACCCAGGTTGAGGTCATCGTCGACAAAGCCAGTTCCAACCTGCTCGCCAACACCATCATGGAACAGGCGATGGAAGCGAATTTGCAGGCGATCGGTGCGCCGGCTTGGGACGATACCGATCAGGCCCACGCCAGGCGCTTCGCTGCCACCGTTTCGGAAGACGATCTGGCATCCGCCGAGCGGCAGAAGGGGGTCAAAATCTCCCGCGCCAAGGTTCTGCATGACGGTATCATTCCGCTCGATGCCAATCGCCTGTTCATGCCGGGATCAACCGATGTTGGCGATGTCAGTTGGGCGGTGCCGACGGCCCAGGTCTGGACCGCTTGTTACGCGCTCGGCACGCCCGGCCATTCCTGGCAGCTAGTGGCGCAAGGCAAGCTGCCGGCGGCGCATAAGGGCATGACCCAGGCGGCAAAAGTCATGGCGGCAACCGCGCTTGATCTGTTCGCCGATCCTGCTTTGCTCGCCCGTGCCCAAGCCGAACATCGCGACCGTCTGGGGGAAAATCCCTATGAATGTCCGATCCCGGAAGGGGTTGTCGCGCCTTGCAATCGCTAAACGAACGCCCCAATTCGGCCATCACCTTGGATCACCCTGAGATTGTCCAATTTCGGACCAGCGTCCCCAGGGGGGGTCATCATGAAACTTATTCCTGCATTTGCACTTGCCGCCGTGATGCTGACCAGCAGCATGGCATCGGCCCAGCATCGCGATGATCATCGTTACCGCCAGGGCGAGGGCCATGAATGGCATCACGGCGAACATGTTGATCGCGGTGAGTGGCGTTCCGCCCGCCGGGTTGATTACCGGGAATATCATTTGCGCCGCCCGCCCTACGGCTACGAATGGCGGGCCTATGACGGGCGGTTCATCCTGGCGGCGATTGCGACCGGGGTAATTGTGGATATTATTTTGAACGCTCGGTGAGGTTGGGGAGCGTTGAGGAAGGCTCCCAGTTAAGGGAGGTCAGAAGGCAAGCAGTTCTTTTTGTGACCAAAAAGAACCAAAAAAATTTCTCTCACGGTACTCCCTGGCCGTTGGCTTGGGTCTTTGATAAGATTTTTTTCTTGACAGGCGGGTTGTTTTCTTATATCTGCGGGGCATGTTTACCTTCACCTATTTCCTCGCAGGGCTGCAGGCGGCGATTGCCGTGGCTTCGGCGCGCGACCGGGGCATGTCGATGTTCTTCGTCGGGCTGTGGAACCGCGTCGGGCGGATGGGGCGGCGGTTGGAAAAGCTGATTGCGCTGTGGCAGGCGGGGATGTTGCCGAAGGCGCGGGTGCGAGAGTCGGAGGCTGGGGCGCGGCTTGACCGGGTGCGGACCGAGCATGTGTCGGCTCCGAACGCGCGTGGCTGGTTGCATCCGCGCATGGCGGGCGCCGGCCAGTGCGCGGCGATGCTGGAGACTTTATTGACCCAGGAGGAGTGCGTGAGGTTCCTCGCCGAGGTGCCGCAGGCGCGGAAGATTGTTGGCGTGTTGGTGCGGATGTTGATTGTGCCACCCGGGAAGCCGGTGCCCACGATGAAGCGGACATTGGTTTGGCCCCCACCAGCATGGCAGGAGGCAGTCAGGCAGGCCGGGATGCATATAGGCCCAACCGGCCGCATAGAATGGAATTAGCGGTTGCGTGGTAGTGCGACTATTTTGTTACGATATCGAAATTACTAGCAGAAATTCCCGGGCCAACGGCCAGGAAGTAAGGGATGAAAGTTTTTTGCTGCTTTTTGGGAACTGCCTGGGTTCTCCCCGAATCTTGTCGTAAGAAGACTAAAGCTAAGCAAGCACTCCTTTTTTTGAAAAAAAAGGAGCAAAAAAACTTTTCCACTTTGGTTCCGAGCACTTCGCGGTTGCGGGGAAGCACGCCAACGGCAAGGAATGGATAAAAAGTTTTTTTGGTTCTTTTTGTTCACAAAAAGAACTGCTTGCCTTCTGCCTTCCCTTGACTGCGAGTCTTCCTTAACAAATA